>CAZFYD010000200.1:0-2518 GCA_964523315.1 uncultured Acetatifactor sp. | reverse complement strand
AAGTTTAAAACTCCAAACTTCAGTTTTGCATGTAGAGGTAAGTTAAAGGAAGGGGGATGGTAATTCGTATGAATTGTCCGAAATGTGGGACGGAGATAGCAAAAGACTCTCTCTATTGTACAGCCTGCGGAGAAGACATCCATATCGTCCCTGACTTTGAACCTGAGGTGGAGCAAAGTATGCGGGATACCATGGATCAGATCATGGAAGAGCTGCAGGATTCCCGGACGTCTGAGGAACAGAAGCCTGAGAAGCCCCGAAAAAAGCGTCATTGGGGATGGATTGCCGGATTTTTCTGCCTGCTGATTGCGGCATTGGCGGGGATTATTTTCGGCGTCCGGTATCACAGGGAGCATTCCGCAAATTATATGCTGACCCGTGCAACGGAGTGTTTTCTGGCGCAGGATTACGATCAGGCTGCGAGCTATTATCTCCGTTTAAAGGAACTTGGTAATACGGATCCGGAGATCGACTTTGCGCTGGCAGACTGCTACAATGCCATGGATAATGTGGGGGGCTATGAAAATCAGCTGCTGATGCTGATTCAGAGCGGCACGCTGAATCAGGAACAGCTGGAGAGGGCTTATGCCGGGCTGATCAGTTCCTATCGAACCAGAAATGCTTACCAAACGATTGACAGTTTGCTGAATGCCTGCGATAATGACAGTATAAAAAGCAAATATCAGAATCTGCAGGCAAAACCGCCGGAGATGAGCTATGAGGAAGGGTATTACCAGGAGATTCTGCCCCTGAAGCTTTCCTCCAACACAGCCGGTACGATTTATTATACGCTGGACGGGACGGAGCCGGATCAGGACAGCCTGGTTTATACAGCGCCGATTTTTCTGGATAACGGGGAGCATATTATAAAGGCTGTATTTGTGAACGAGTATGGTCTGGTCAGTGATGTGGTGACCAAAAGGTATCAGATTGAGCTGCAGATTCCTGTTGCGCCGGATGTACAGACCGCCAGCGGCGAATACAGTCGTCCCACGCTGATTCAGATCAACTGTGAGGATGATGAGAGTATTTTTTATACTACGGACGGCTCTGTACCAACGGATCAATCTACCCGGTATACAGGCCCGTTTTATATGCCGCTGGGGGATTCTGAGTATTGCTTTGCAATCATCGAGGAAGACGGTATTGTGGGAGAGGTGGCGGAGCGCTCCTACAGCCTGCATCTGAATACGGATATCAGTGTGGATATGGCCAGCATGACCGTGTACAATGAGATGATACGGACAGGCAGGATTCAGGATTATGAGGGACATGCAGGTGAAAGCGGCGTCTATCAGTACCGTTTCCTGTATCCGGTGACCATCGGCGAAGAGGATTATTTTCTTTTTGCGGAGCTGCATGGGGATGAGACCGGCGGCAGAATCCGAACGGGCAGCTTCTATGTGGTACAGGCCTATACCTGCATTTGCTATAAGCTGCAGACAGATGAAAATAACAACTACAGTATAGCTGAGATTTTATAAAAAAGGGCAAACTGCGGGACTTAAATCGGGAGGAGAAAAGATGTACAGAATTTTAAAAGCAGAGGAATTGACTACCAATATCTATCTGATGGAAGTGGAAGCCGGGCGGGTGGCAAAGTATTGTCAGCCGGGCCAGTTTGTTATCGTACGGATGGATGAGGACGGGGAAAGGATCCCGCTGACCATCTGTGATTATGACAGAGATAAGGGAATCGTAACTATCGTATTCCAGATCGTGGGAGCATCCACTCAGATGATGGCCGGACTGAAAGCCGGGGACAGCTTTCACGATTTTGTGGGGCCTTTAGGCTGTGCTTCTGAGTTCCTGAAGGAGGATCCGGAGAGCCTGAAAAAGAAGAAGCTGCTGTTTGTGGCCGGCGGCGTGGGCACGGCCCCCGTATACCCTCAGGTAAAATGGCTTCATGAGCACGGTATTGCGGCGGATGTGATCGTGGGCAGCAAGACTAAGGATCTGCTGATACTGGAGAAGGAGATGGAAGCGGTAGCGGGTAATTTGTATGTAACCACTGATGACGGCTCCTACGGCAGAAGCGGTATGGTGACCCAGACGATCAAGGATCTGGTGGCAGAGGGAAAACAATACGATCAGTGCGTAGCCATCGGTCCTATGATTATGATGAAGTTTGTGTGCCTGCTGACGAAGGAGCTGCAGATTCCCACGATTGTCAGTCTCAATCCTATCATGGTGGACGGCACGGGCATGTGCGGCGCCTGCCGGGTGACAGTGGGCGGCAAAGTGAAATTCGCCTGCGTGGACGGGCCGGAGTTTGACGGGCACCAGGTGAATTTTGATGAGGCAATGAGCCGTCAGCAGATCTATAAGACCGCCGAGGGCAGAGCTTTCTTAAAGGCCAAGGAGGGAGCAGCCCATCATGGCGGCTGCGGCAACTGCAGCTAAGAGAGGAAAATACGCAGGGGAATGATTTGGAGGATGGAGATGGACGTATTAAAGAAGGTGCCTGTCAGAGAGCAGGATGCACAGGTGCGTGCAAAGAATTTTGAAGAGGTATGTC
>CAZFYD010000199.1:0-2534 GCA_964523315.1 uncultured Acetatifactor sp. | reverse complement strand
TTGCCAACAATGCAACGGATCTGTTCGGCGCATTGATCGTGGTGGGCGTCATGGGGCATATTGCCATCCAGGTGATCCTGAATATTGCGGTGGTGACCAACACCATCCCCAATACGGGGATCTCGCTTCCGTTTATCAGCTACGGCGGTTCTTCCGTGCTGTTTCTGATGATGGAGATCGGGCTGGTGCTGAGCGTGGGCCGGCGGATCCAGCTGAGGGACTTGGCGTAAGAAGAAATTCTAATGCTCACAGCAAAGAACTTCTAAGTCTTACACCGGGAGAATGCCCATAAAACAGGCATTCTCCACCTGGATTTGGAGATTCCGCAGAGGGACAACGCAACAAAAGCGGGTTTTATTCATAGGATAGAATAATTCATGACTTTATTTTCGAAAGGTTCGCCATGAGTCCTATCCCAGAAAAACCCACAGGGGAGATCCATATCCGGGGCGGCGTCCGTCTCCAGGGTAAGGTGAAGGTACAGGGATCCAAAAATGCGGCACTGCCGATTCTGGCAGCTACGATTTTGACGGAAGGAGAGAGTTATCTCAAGGATTGTCCCAAGATATCCGATGTGTATCGGATGCTGAGACTGCTGCAGAGCCTGGGCGGACAGGTGCGCTGGGAGGGGGACGGGGTTTGTGTCGGTACCGGCAGCATCAATACCCGGGATATGCCGGCGGATGCCATTACCGGCATGCGTTCCTCCCTGTGTCTGCTGGGAGCCCTGCTGGCAAGATGCGGCAGCATTGTCATGGAATATCCGGGAGGCTGTGTCATCGGCGAGCGGCCCATTGATCTGCATCTTGCTGCACTGGAGCAGATGGGGGTTCGGTTTCATGAGGAGGGGGGCAGGATCTGCGGAGTGGCCCCGGAGGGCATCTGCGGTGCAGAGATCCGCCTGGCCCTGCCCAGTGTGGGAGCCACGGAAAATATCCTGCTGGCGGCGGTTACGGCAAAAGGCATCACCCGGATCGAGGGGGCGGCCCGGGAGCCGGAGGTGGAGGCGCTCTGCCGGTACCTGAACGCTTGTGGGGCCGAAATCAATGGCATTGGCAGTTCCCGGCTGGAGATCTGCGGCGTGAAGCAGCTGCGTGGCGCCGCCTTCCGGATCCCGGCGGACCGGATCGTGGCAGGCACCTATCTGTTTGCGGCGCTGGGAGCTGGGGGCTGCGTCCTGTTGGAGCAGGCGCCCTGCCGCCATATGCAGGGAGTGATCCGCATGGCGGAGAGAATGGGGGCGTTCTGTCAGGTGACGGAGGAGGGGCTGTATGTGCAGTCCGCCGCAGAACCGGCCTCCCCGGGGCTGATTCGCACCGGCGTCTATCCCGGCTTTCCCACGGATATGCAGTCCGTTGCTCTGGCGGTATCCACGATTGCCTCGGGGGAGACCCGGATTGAGGAGCATATTTTCGAGAACCGTTTCCGGATAGCGGAACCCCTGCGGCGGATGGGTGCGGATATCCGGCAGCTGGATTCCCACCGTCTGTATGTGAGGGGCACGGATCGGCTGCACGGTCAGCGGGTGGAAGCCTGTGAACTGCGGGGCGGCGCTGCACTGGTGGTGGCGGGTCTGATGGCGGAGGGGGAGACGGTGGTCACCGGATGTGAATATATCGAGAGAGGATATGAGAATATCTGCAAAGACTTAAGAGAGTTAGGAGTGCGGATCCACAGTGTATAGATATAAGCAGAAAAAAAAGAAAAACTGGCTGCTGAGAGTGTTGGTTCTATGTGCAGTGCTGGCGGTGGTGCTGGGGGCGGCCTACTATGTGCTTAGCACCTATACCATTCAAAATGTATACGTGGAAGGAAACATCCATTACACCCAGGAAGAGATCCGGGACATCGTTATGGAGGGACCTCTGGGGAATAATTCTCTGTATCTGTCCCTGAAATACAAAAATAAGGGGATCGAGAATGTGCCCTTTGTGGATGTGATGGATGTGTCGATCCTGACGCCGGATACCATCAAGATCATTGTGTACGAGAAAGCTCTGGCCGGATATGTGGAATACATGGACAGCTATATGTATTTTGACAAGGACGGCTATGTGGTGGAAAGCTCCCAGATCAAGACCGAGGGAGTGCCGCAGATCACCGGCATGCAGTTTTCCTACTGCACGCTGGGGCAGAAGCTGCCGGTGGAGCGGGAGGAGATCTTTGCCGAGATCATGGATCTGACCAAGCTTCTGAGCAAATATGAGCTTTCGGCGGATCGGATCTATTTCCGGGATTACACGGAGATCACGCTGTATTTCGAGGATGTGCGGGTAGCCCTGGGAGACGGCAGCAATTTGGAGGAGAAGCTGATGGTGCTGCCCACCTTCCTGGAAGAGCTTGCGGGCAAAAAAGGGGTGCTCCGGATGGAAAATTATGACAGGGATACCCAGATGACGGTTTTCGAATCTGACGAGCCCCAGGCTGTGGAATAAAAAAACAACTTTTTTCACAAAAATAGGTTGATTAATTTAAAAAATGATTATATGATAGACTATATGGAGTTTATACGGGAAAAGAAGGAGGACAAACCT
>CAZFYD010000198.1:0-2604 GCA_964523315.1 uncultured Acetatifactor sp. | reverse complement strand
TCATCTCCGCCGCCAGCACCGCCGCCGGAAGCAGCAGCATCACAGAGCGCTTTCTCAGAAGCGAGGACAATGTCTGCACCCAGACCGTTCCCAGCAGAAAGACCATCCCCCATGCCAGGGTCTCCTCCTCTGCCGCCTCCGTCGAAATCTGCTGAGACATATGGAAATAAACTCTCCATTTCACCATATATTGCTGCCTGACGCTGAAAAGGCCGCTACTTAGTTCCTCCTCATGACCCCGGCAGTACCACAGGCATCCTAAGGTAATACCGATGAGCAGCACCAGACTTCCCGCCCATCGCAGCTTCTTTTTACCCCAAACGGCCAGACTCTCATTCCAGGCCAGAATCCCCAGAATTGCCGCCACAATCAGCCGGATATAACGCTCCTCCAGTTCCAGAATAAACTGATCCCGGATCATTCGGAAAACAGCATAAACCAGCAGCAGGCTCAGCGCCGCCGCATACCCGATATACAGTATCAGAAGGCATCCTGACAACTGTTTTGTCTGCACTTTTCCCTGCCTCTGACATGGCTGCCAGCTGATCTTTGCCCCCTTGTCAAACATGCTTCCACTTCACCTTCCGCTATCCTACAGCTGCAGTTCCATCTCCCCCAGCGCTTTCTCCAATACCGAGGCATTCAGACGCCGGACCTCCTGTGCATCCACCCCGATACTCGGCTCACTTCCCACCCGAATCGTATGCAGCGGAGGCTCCCCGCTATATTTTTCCTGATAACGGGCCCGTATATCCGCCGCAGAAGAGCTTTTTCCATCCTGCAGCAGTTCCAGCAGGCTTTCGTAATAGCTTTCCTCATCATCTACCCGGATGCGCACCACATCCTGCCACTGCCTGCTCAGCCAGGCCACATAATGGGGACATCCCAGATCCATCAGGGTAAAGGAGATACTGGCTGCACACTGCAGCTGTGCCTCCCGGATGCCGCCTGCGGCTTCCACCAGCAGCACCACCGGGCACCCCTTCGGTCTGCCGTTCTCCCTTACAATCAGCTCCTGGGATTTGGCGCTGATCTTCCAGTGAACATTCCGCAGCTTGTCCCCATTCTGAAAGGGCCGCAGATTATGCACCTCACCGGCATCCTCGCCGCTGTGCAGGGCATCATACACCTCTGCGTCCCCCGCAAAATGCATCACAGCCTCCGACAGCCGTATCCCCACAGGGCAGATGCGGGGCAGAACCGTCAGTGACGCCCGCTCTCCCCGGGCTAACCCTGAACAGTCCAGATAAAATAATCCCGTCATATCATAAATCCGCAGACGATCCAGCCTGATCTCATAGCAGAGAGCCTGCTTAGCCGTCATCAGGCTCTCCGCTTCCCGGACTGCCCCGTTTCCCGAAGTCTCCGCCCGCAGCCATTTCTTCCGACTGCCGCCGTCCTGCCGTCTCACAGCCACCCGTACCCTCATGCTGCCATAACAGCCTCTGTAACGCATCCGCCCCCGAACCCGGACCAGCACCGGCTGTCCCTGGTCCGCCATGGCCGCCGACAGTTCCAAGGCGACCTTAAGACTCCGCTTTTCATACAGTAGATACGGAAAAGAAAGTAGCATAAGAAAAGCCTGTACATAGCCAAGCAGCGCAACCGTGGTACTTCCGTATATGGATGCCGTATAAAAGGTTACTCCCATCAGGAGCAGCGCCCACAAATAACTTATCATATCCCCGTCCCTGTAACACCGGTTCTTCTCATGCCCTATTCCGAACGTTTCATGAAAGAAACCGGCTGTTTTTCCTGCTGCAGAATCTGTTCCAATACCGCCGTCCCGCTGACATGCGCCACCCTTGCCCTGGTGTTCAGCTGAATCCGATGCCTTGCCACATCCGGGAAAACCGCCGCCACATCCTCGGGAATCACATAGCTTCTGCCCTGGATAAAGGCTCTGGCCCTGGCCATACGGGTACAGGCAATGGTGCCTCGGGGACTGATCCCCAGTTCCATATAGCCGTTGCTTCGAGTGGCCTCCGCCAGCCGCACAATATATTTATAAATATTATCGTGAATAAAGACCCGCTCCGTCAGACTCTGAAGAGCCTGCAGCTCCCGGGCCGTCAGCACCCGGCGGATCTCCGCAGCAGGCATGTGTCTGCTTTTTCCTCTGGCAATCTCGATTTCATCCTCCATGCTGGGATATCCCATGCTCATACTGATCATAAACCGGTCCAGCTGGGAATCCGGCAGCAGCTGCGTACCTGCACTGCCCTTGGGATTCTGGGTGGCAATCACGATAAAGGGACTGGGCACGGGGTGGCTCTCGCCGTCCACGGTCACATATCCCTCTTCCATTACCTCCAGCAGAGCCGACTGGGTCTTGGGGGAGGTACGGTTGATCTCATCCGCCAGAAAAAGATTGCACATCACAGGGCCCGGATGATAGGAAAAGGCTCCTGTTTCCTTATGATACATGGAAAAGCCCAGGATATCCGAGGGCTGTACATCCGGCGTAAACTGCACTCTCTGGTTTTCCAGCGCCATGGCCCGGGAAAAAGCCACCGCAAGAGTGGTCTTCCCCACACCGGGCACATCCTCGATCAGAATATGCCCGCCTGCCAGTATGGCGGCAAAGGCCTTTTCCACACAGCT
>CAZFYD010000197.1:0-2664 GCA_964523315.1 uncultured Acetatifactor sp. | reverse complement strand
GTGATATATTCGTGAAACTGCTCCCGGGTGATCCATACCGGTTCGGCGTAGACATCCGCCTGATAGCTAAGCAGCTTACTGCTTCCCCGGTTCTGCAGCACATCCTTTATCGTATCTGTCAGACGGCTCAGCGTCTCTCCGAGACTGTCTGCATAGATCTCCTGCTGCATGAATTTCGCCAGACGTCCCACCGGCTGTGTGGGAACAATCCAGGGATTATATTCTGCATTGCCCAGTTCAAAGGTCAGCAGCTCGTCCATATGATAGCCCTGCTTTTGGGAGATATAAAAGCACTGAACCGTCAGCACCAGAAGCAGGATCAGCAGCTGCCGTTTATTCCGCCAAAGTTTTTCCTTCCACTTCACTCCACAGTTCCTCCACCGAATCATAGTGCAGCACCACATAGCCCTGCCCCTCATAGACGGTCCTTCCGGCTGCAATCACCGGTACCTGCCCGTATGCTGCGGCCTCCTCGTCCGTCAGCAGGATAAAGGTCTTCCCGCTGTGATATCCCTCCTGATAGTATTTCATGGGACTGGACCAGGTAAACAGATCCATCCTGTCGATCTCATGGATATTCGCAATCTCCACGGCTCCGTCCGTCAGCTCCGTCATAATATTGCCGTTCCAGTAGCTGGCATAGCCAAAGGTATAGCCCTGCTCCTCCAGATAGGCGGCAACCGGCCTTTTGTCCGCATTTTTATCCTTGTCAATAAAGGAATACACGCATTTCGCCGTGGTGAGGGTCAGCGCCCCGCACAGCAGGATCGCCAGAAGCAGCCTGTCCAGAGGCAGCTTCTCATAGGTAAAATAAATGCACAGCAGGGGCAGCGCAAACAGGAATACAGTGATATAATATCTGGCCACAATGGTGCTGGTGGTGAAGAGGAACACAAAGGTATTTAAAACAAAGGCCGTGACAAAGAACCACAGGATAAAACGGCTGTGGGCCAGCACGATCCCCTGCTCCCGGGCCTTCTGCCCATCCCCTCCGTCCTCCTCTTCCCGCTTTTTCCATTCCACGGCCAGCAGCCTGCTGCAGCGCACAGTCAGGAACACAATGCCCGCCAGAAATCCAAAGGCCAGCAGAGATATCAGCCCCCGGACGGATAAAAAGCCCTTTTCCTCAATATATCCAAACAGCTGCAGCAGATTCCCGATGGTATCCTGGATCCGCTCCAGCAGCACGCCCTGAAAGACCTTGATAAAATTGGTGGCGTCATACATCTGAAACCGGAACCTTAGTCCCAGCACCGCCACATTCATCACATAGCCGATTCCGGCGGCGATCAGGCCCAGCAGGCTGTATGCCAGATAGGTCAGCCTCTCCCCGGAAAGCACGGTACGGATCTGCGGCCAGGGATGTGCCGGAGAAAAGTTCTTCCGCAGCAGGGCAAATTCCCTGCTTTTCAGGATGTAGATCCCCGCCGTAATGCAAAGCGGCACCTGCAGGGCCAGCATGTACCGCACCCCCGAGAGGCCGCAGACCATACTGAGCGCCGCATAGAGGATCCCGGTCAGGAGTCGGGACAGCTTTCCCCGGCCATCCCTCCCGGACAGCCGCAGGAACATACCAAAGGCCAGCAGGATCAGGATCACATGCCACATATAGGTATTGCCCATCTGCATATGGGTCACAAGGGTCTCCGAAAAGGGCAGCAGCAGGATCACGGCGCTGAACACCACCACACTTCTGCGGATTTTCAGGGGGCGCATACAGTAAAAATAGGCGCCCAGCATCAGCAGATAGGTAATGACATTGGTAATGACCCGAATCACATGCCAGTCACTGAGCACATGAAACAGAGGAGTCATAATCAGCTGGGTATACAATACCCGAAACTCCGTGGAATAATACCAGTCCTCCGTGGCAATCCACTTGCCCTCCTGGGCCAGCAGCCGGGAAAAAACCATCTCCGCCGCCATATCCGAATCAATCCAGTGGTCTCCCCACAGCACATTCAGCAGCACCAGCATCAGAAAGACTGCCGAAAGCAGTCCCCATGCCGCAATCTCCTTATAGCGTTCTTTTTTCTCTGTGTTCGTCTTCATCATTTTCCCTTTTTCGTTTATGGCGCCTGAAACAGCAGAAACTTCTCGTTTTCGAAGGTCAGTTCATATCCATAGGCGTTGATCCAGTCCGCCAGCAGCTGCAGCTTCCGGTCGGCGGAGATCTCCTGGATATTCTGCCAAGGCACTCCCAATGCCTCCAGGGCCTCACAGCCTCCCACCAGATAGCTTCCCTGACACTTCTCCAGCAGCAGCACCGGCTTTGCCCGTCCGCTTTGGTCGATCTCTCCGGCCAGCGCTTCCAGCTCCGCCGCCATCACCCCATACTGATAGGAGCGCAGATCCGGCCAGGCCGTGATGGCAAAGGGCATCTGCAGATAGTAGGACATGGACGGGATCTGTCCGTACAGGATGACCTCCTGCCCCGTCAGTCCCTCCCGCTCTACATAGGCGGAAACGGAGCTGATGGCCTCCGCCCGCTCGGGAGAGGTCAGTATGCCCTTCAGCACCGTATTATCCGCCACCTCCGTATGCAGGTTCTCCCCGCCGTCCCCCTCGGAAAACACATATGTCCAGCCGAACAGGACGCCCTGCAGCGTAATCATCAGCAGAATGCAGCACAGCATGGCCTTCACCGGAAACAGGCGGATCTGC
>CAZFYD010000196.1:0-2674 GCA_964523315.1 uncultured Acetatifactor sp. | reverse complement strand
TGATTATATGATAGACTATATGGAGTTTATACGGGAAAAGAAGGAGGACAAACCTTTGCTGGAGATTAAGACGAATGACGCAGAAGCTGCAGCTAAGATCATCGTTGTCGGTGTGGGGGGCGCAGGAAATAATGCTGTTAATAGAATGATTGATGAAAAAATAGATGGTGTGGAATTTATTGGTGTGAACACGGATAAACAGGCTCTGCAGCTGTGTAAGGCTCCCCGGCTGCTGCAGATCGGGGAGAAGCTGACAAAGGGGCTTGGCGCCGGAGCAAAGCCGGAGATCGGTGAAAAGGCGGCGGAGGAGAGCTCGGAAGAGGTTGCCAATGCCCTGAAGGGTGCGGATATGGTATTTGTCACCTGCGGTATGGGCGGCGGTACAGGAACCGGAGCCGCACCGGTGGTGGCCAAGCTGGCAAAGGATATGGGGATCCTTACCGTGGGCGTGGTGACCAAGCCGTTTCGTTTTGAAGCAAAGGCCCGTATGACCAATGCGCTGGCCGGTATTGAGAAGATTAAGGAAAATGTGGATACGCTGATTGTCATTCCCAATGACAAGCTGCTGGAGATCGTGGATCGCAGAACCACCATGCCGGAGGCCCTTAAGAAAGCGGATGAAGTGCTGCAGCAGGCGGTTCAGGGTATTACTGACCTGATTAATATTCCTTCTGTGATCAATTTGGACTTTGCCGATGTGCAGACTGTTATGAAGGACAAGGGTATCGCCCATATCGGTATCGGTGAGGGCAAGGGTGACGACAAGGCTATGGACGCCGTGAAGAAGGCCGTGGAGAGCCCTCTGCTGGAGACCACGATCTGCGGCGCTACCGATATCATTATCAATGTATCCGGCGATATCACGCTGGCAGACGCCAACGATGCAGCAAGCTATGTGGAACAGCTGGCCGGTGAGGATATCAATGTGATCCTGGGAGCGATGTATGATGATTCCAAGTCCGACAGCTGTACTATCACGGTGATTGCTACCGGACTGGATGATGTGCCCAATTCTACCCCTCAGTCCAGACTGGGTGTTGGGCCGGCTTATAAGAATTCTGTGAACCCTTTTAAAAACTTTAATGTACAGCAGGGGAATTCTGGTGTGGGCACAGCGGGAAACAATACTCCAGTTAAGCCCCTGCCGGGCATCAACCGTCCCGTGGATATCCGCAGCAATGTGGAGGAGAAATCCCTGAATATTCCCAGCTTCCTGCAGCGGAAGTGACGGGGTACCGGATATTTGAATGAAAATGAGGCTTATATCGAAAGATGTAGGCCTTTTTTTAATGTCGAAATTTCGAGACGGCTTTCAGACGGAAAATGCTCCGATTGTGACAAATTTTACTTTCGGCATCCTTTATACTGAATATGAAGACCCGGGGAATGGATCTTAAGGGAAAAGGGGGATCATACATGTATTATGAAGTCTACCTGGACAGCATCTTTCTGATCTGTTTCTGTATGAACCGGTATCTTCTGGGGCTCACTGCCCTCTGTCTGTCATGCACTGCCACGCATGGCAGGCTGTGGTCGGGAGCTGCCGTAGGTGCGGCAGGGGAACTGCTGGCGCTGCTTATGCCCGTGAGGGGAACAGCTCTGCGCATGGCATTGCTGGCCTTAAGCCTCTATGGGATGGAGGGGATCACTTTTCGCTGTTGGCGGGGAAAAGGGCTGCTTCGTATTACCGAAAGTATGGTCGTATGCTATTTTCTGCTGGGAGGTCTGCTGGCACTGCTGCTCCGGTTGCTGCCGGGAGATGGCGGCTGGCTGGCGTCCAGTGCCGGAGTGCTTCTGATCGGAGCGGTTTGTTATGAGGGGATCAGGCTGCTGGTGCAGCACAGGGCGAAAAAGGAAGAAGACTGCAGGGTCATCCTGCAGGGAGCGGAAGGACGCCGCATCACGGTGGCGGGTCTGGTGGATACGGGCAACAGCCTGATAGAGCCCATCAGCGGTCAGCCGGTGGCGGTGCTGGAGAAACGGGTCTGGGAAGAATTGTATCCGCAGCGGACGCCCCCGGGTATGCGTGTGATTCCCTATCACAGTGTGGGGCAGCCCGCAGGAATCCTGACAGGGTACCCTGCAGGCGGCATGGAGGTGGAGATCGGAGGGATCCGAAGAAAGTGCCGGGATGTGTATATTGCCATTTCCCAGGAGAAGCTGTCTGACACAGGTGAGTACGGGATCCTGCTGCAGCCGGCCATGCTGGAACCCGGGCATTTACAATAAGGATCTGTATAAGGAATTCAATAGAAAAGAAAGGACAGGATAGAGATATGATATTGAGAGCATCTATACCTGCAGGCATCCCATTATGGGTACTGCACAGGGAAAAGGGAAAGAGAGTACATAGACAGGGAGAGATCCATTATATCGGCGGAGCGGAGGTGCTGCCGCCTCCCCTGGAGCTGGAACGGGAGAATCAGGTAATCGGCGCACTGGGTACGGAATCCGGGGAGGAGGCCAAATCCATTCTGATCGAGCACAATCTGCGCCTGGTGGTCTATATTGCCAAAAAATTTGACAACACCGGTGTGGGCGTGGAGGATCTGATCTCCATCGGCACCATTGGGCTGATCAAATCCATCAATACCTTTAAGCCGGATAAAAATATCAAGCTGGCCACCTATGCGTCCCGGTGTATCGAAAATGAGATCCTGATGTATCTGCGACG
>CAZFYD010000195.1:0-2714 GCA_964523315.1 uncultured Acetatifactor sp. | reverse complement strand
GCGCAGCAGCGGGTTTTGCGAATGCAGCGTGGAGGGGCTGTAAATAGTAACAAGATGTTACATTACGGGATATAAAAGACAAAATAGCTTGCCAAATACGGCAGACAGCGTTATACTCTAGTGCATAAGGTGAGTCTTCGGGGTTGGGTGCAATTCCCTACTGGAGGTGATGTATGGCAACATACCAGTCCTCGACCTGCAATCGCAGCATTGCAGCTGAATCGGTGCGATTCCGATACCAACAGTACAGTCTGGATGGAAGAAGAACATGTATAAAGCCGGCAATGTGCCTCTGTGTACAGCGCTGGCCCCGTTATCATGCGAATCGGCCCCGGTTGATGCGGAAATTCCACAGGAATCTCTGCGTACCGGGGCTTTTTTTATGCGAAGAACTTTCCTTACATTACTAAATACCTATCTGTTCCTGCATACAGGAACGCAGGCCGCGGCATGCGGCAGAAAGTGAGGAAAAATTATGAACGGAATCTTTCAAAGTGTAGTGGAAAACGCAGTGTTTGTGCTGGAGTTCCTCCTGATCATCATCGCCATGTTCGCGGTGGCCGTTGTCCTAGAGAAGCTGGCAAGCAAAAAAAACGGGATCACGGAGCCCCTCTTTACCACCCGTAAGATGGCAGTCATCGGCATGTTCTCGGCTATCGCTATGATCCTGTATTTGGTCGACTTCCCCCTGCCCTTCGCCCCCTCTTTTTACAAGCTGGACTTCAGTGAACTGCCGGTGCTGGTGGGTTCCTTCGCTTTCGGTCCGGTGGCCGGGGTCACCATCGAGGCTGTCAAGATCCTGTTAAAGCTCCTGATCAAAGGCACCAGCACCGCATTTGTGGGCGATCTGGCCAATTTTGTCACCGGCTGCAGCTTTATCCTGCCCGCCTCCGCTGTCTATCATTTTAAGAAGAGTAAAAAGAGCGCCATCTTAGGCTGCATTACCGGTACGGTAATCCTGACCCTGTTCGGCACTGCCTTCAACGCCATCTATCTGCTTCCGGCCTTTGCCAAGCTCTACGGCATGCCCTTAGACAGCATTCTGGCCATGGGCTTGGCGATCAATCCTCTGATGAGCGAGGGCAGCATCGTCAGCTTCGTCATCTGCTGCGTGGCTCCGATGAACATCATCAAGGGCGGCGTGGTCTCTCTGGTCACCATACTGATCTACAAACCCTTAAGTCCCATCCTGAAATCCGGGAAAAGAAATTAATCTCACAAAAGGAGGGACTTTCCTTTTGGGATTGTCCCTCCTTATTTTTACTGCTTTTTGATCTTCATGGTCAGAGAGATTCTCTTCTTCTGCAGATCCACATCCAGTACCTGCACATCCACGATATCCCCCACGCTCACCGCCTCTAAGGGATGCTTGATGTATTTTTCCGTGATCTGGGAAATATGCACCAGACCGTCCTGATGGACGCCGATATCCACAAACACGCCAAAGTCAATGACATTGCGGACCGTGCCCTTTAAGATCATGCCCGGCTTTAAATCCTTCATATCCAACACGTCACTGCGCAGGATGGGTCTGGGCATATCGTCCCTGGGGTCACGGGCCGGTTTTTCCAGCTCCTTCAGAATATCCGTCAGCGTGATCTCCCCGATACCCAGCTCCTGAGCCAGCTGCGCCTTATTGCGGATCCGTTTCTCCAGACTGCCGATGCGGCTCTCTGCTGCGGCGGCATTTCCGGCGCTGCGGCTGCCCCGGCTCTCCGCCGTGCGTTTCTCTTCTGCAAATGCCTGCGTGACGCCGCCCATGGCAGCCGCCAGCGCCTTGCCCATAGCCGTATCCGTATTGCGCACCCGGATCTGCTTCTCCTGCTGCTTCTTCTGTGCCGGCCGGCCGCTCTGCCCGGAAGCTGCAGGAAACTTTTTGCCTGCTGCCTTCTCCGCCGCTGCCTTCTTTTGGGCCTCCTTCACATCCTCCATAGTCAGACCAAGCTTCTCCAGCAGCTTTAAGGCCGCCTCATAGGATTCCGGGTGCACGCTGGTAGCATCCAGGGGATTGTCCCCGCCGTTAATCCGCAGGAAGCCTGCACACTGTTCATAGGCCTTGGGCCCCAGCTTGGGTACCTCCAGGAGCTGCTTTCTGTTGGTAAAGCGGCCGTTTGCCTCCCGGTAATCCACAATATTTCTGGCGATGGTCTTATTGATGCCGGAGATATACTCCAGCAGGGAGACGGAAGCGGTATTTAAGTCCACTCCCACCTTATTGACACTGTCCTCCACCACGCCGTTCAAAGCCTCGCCCAGCTTCTTCTGGTTCATATCATGCTGGTACTGCCCTACGCCGATGGACTTAGGATCGATCTTCACCAGCTCCGCCAGAGGATCCTGCAGTCTGCGGGCGATGGAGGCGGCGCTCCTCTGTCCCACATCAAAATTCGGAAATTCCTCGGTAGCCAGCTTGCTGGCGGAATACACGGAAGCCCCCGCTTCGTTGACAATCACATACTGCACAGGGCGATCCAGCTCCTTTAACAGCTCCACGATCACCTGCTCGGATTCTCTGGAGGCCGTTCCGTTGCCCACGGAAATCAGATCCACATGGTATTTGCTGATCAGGCGCTTTAACTCCGCTTTGGCCTCGGTCACCTTGTTCTGGGGGGCTGTGGGATAGATCACCTTGGTATCCAGCACCTTGCCGGTGGCATCCACCACCGCCAGCTTACAGCCCGTGCGGAATGCCGGATCCCAGCCCAGCACCACCT
>CAZFYD010000194.1:0-2738 GCA_964523315.1 uncultured Acetatifactor sp. | reverse complement strand
GCATTTTTCGGAATTCCCGTCTCCTGCAGCAGCGCCGGCTGAAAGCTCTCCGGGAAAAGCAGATAGAACAGCCCATATCCCGCCTCCAGATAGATTGTCGGCAGGAGGATTGCCGCCAGATAATACCTCCATTTACCCTTGCGGAAAGAGATTCCCAGCCCCAGGGAATCCTTTCCTCTCATCGGAAAGCCCTCCCGGGTAATCAGACGTGTCAGCACCATCCCCACAGCCGGGCAAAGCATACTGTATGTCAGAATGGCATACATGGTCTGGGACTCATAAGCGCCCCCTCCCGCCGTATAGACAATGGTAGGGATCCACACCGGCAAAAAGCTGAAAGTCAGATAAAGGATCAGCCGCCGCTGATTTTCAACACGCATCTTCCGGCTCCTTTCTGCCGGAAAGTGCTCCGGCCACCCGATAAGACAGGTAAAACAAAAGTACCGCTGCTACCGGGCCAAAAGTCTGCAGCGCCATGGCCATTCCCTGATGCTCCTGCAGACAGGCAACCAGCCCGTTGATCGAATATCTATCCAGAATGTGCAGATCCCCGAACAGCAGGTATGCCACAATCAGAAAAAAGAGGATCAGCAGGATTCCCTGCTTCAGCGCATTCCCCGCCCTGACTCCCCATACGGCAAGAAAAGGCAGTTCCAATGCCGACAGCAGCAGACAGACACAGAGATACAGCGGAATCAGTCCAAAAAGCTCCATTGGCGGGAACTCCTGAAACACCTGCTCCACAGCGCTGCGCATCCAGATCCCCCAAATAGTAGTAACCGACAGAACCACGTAATAGGCGATCCCGACAAACAGATATTTCGATGCGATATACTGTTTGGAGGTCATGGGAAGACTCAATAACCAGGCTTTTTTCTTTTTCCCCTCATCTGCGGTAAAAACCGCTGTTTCCAGATACAGGGGAACCGCCAGGGGCAGCAGCAGGGAAATGCAGATCACAATGGCAGCCGCCGCCAGAATCCCTTCCTCTGACCGGTTCCATACCGGCATCGTCAATAGCGCCAGGGTAACCACCAGCAGGCCTGCTGCTATGCCTTTCCCATGGACTGCGACAAAATCCTTATAAAGCAGACCCGCCATCACCATACCCCTTTCCGCTGCTTCACCACAGCCACACTGCCCAGATAAGCCAACACCATACATCCCGCTGCCAGCAGAAGCAGCAGACCGTATCCCCGCTCCAGCATTTCCCACAGCCTGGGACCGAGCTGCCTGCCGAACTGCAGCATTTCCTCCTCCGACATTTCCTGGAGCCGCGTCAGCAGGCTGCAGCCGATGCCCAGATAGAGAAGCCCCAGAGGCAGGATCTGTATCAGATCCGCCCGGCGTGCTCCCAGTAAATAAATCAAAAACATACACAGACTCATATAGATCAGAAAACAGGCACCAAAGGTCAGAATCAGCGCCAGCAGCTTTTCCAGCCGGTACCGTTCTTCCACGGAGGAGACGCACAGTGCCGCCAGGGCTGACACCCCCATACTGGCGGCCGCAAACAGCAGACAGGTCAGAAATCGGCTTCCCACTACCTCCCATGGACTGAGCGGCAAAGCGGACAAGGGTTTCCAAAATCCCACTCTGGCATCCTCCTTAAAGCATTCTGCCAGACTGCCGAGAAAGGCGATGGGGAGCAGCAGCAGAAAACAGATCACGATCTGAGCTGCCTGTTCCATCAGCTCTGCCAGCGCCGGATCCTCCAGACCGATCCGGGTCCTGGCCGCCGCCAGATTACCGAACCGGCAGCTGAGCACAAACAGCACCGCCATAAGGATCACCCCCGCTGCCACCAGGATAAAGATCTTCCTGCTTTTCCGCAGACAGCAGAAATCCTTAATCATCAACCCTCTCATCCTTTTTCCCCTCCTCCTTTCGGTTCACATAAAAGATCATGATTTCCTCCAGCGTGGTCTGCTCCACCAGCATCCGGGAATATTTCCGCGCAGCGGCTTTCCGGTCCTTTACCAGCGCCTCTGCTCCATAGGCATATGTCCTTGCGGAAATGATATCCGCCGGATCCAGCAGCTCCAGATCCGACCTGCTGCATTTCAGCAGACCATGGGTCTCCAGCAGCTCGTCCTTGTTCCCCTGCAGCACAATCTTTCCGTGGTCGATAAAGACTATCATATCCGCAATTCTCTCAATATCGCCGGTGATGTGGGATGACAGCAGTACCGTATGGTTTTCTTCCATCACATATTCCTGAAAAATCTGCAGGATTTCATTGCGCGCAATCGGATCCAGACCACTGGTGGGTTCATCCATCAGCAGAAGCCGGGTCCGGTGAGACAGCGCCGCCGCAATCTGTAGCTTCATCCGCATTCCCCGGGAAAAAGCGCCGCATTTTTTCTTTCCCGGCAGGGAAAAGCGCTTCAGGTAGCCGAAGAAAGTATCCTCCTCCCAGTTTCGGTAGACATTTTTCATCATGCGGTTAATATCAATCGGCGTCATAAAGTCATGGAATCCCATCTCATCAAACACAACACCGATGTCCTCCTTCAGGGCTGCTCCCACCTTCCGTATATCCTTCCCAAAGACGGTAATCTCTCCGCCGTCACGCCGGATACTGTCCAGGATCAGCTGGATGGTCGTGGTTTTGCCTGCGCCGTTCTGTCCGATAAAGCCGCAGATGCAGCCCGCAGGCACGGCAAAGCTCACCTGATCCAGCCGGAAATCCCCGTAATCCTTGCTTACATTCTTAAGCTCCAGTACATTCTCCATAC
>CAZFYD010000193.1:0-2746 GCA_964523315.1 uncultured Acetatifactor sp. | reverse complement strand
CTGCGCAGCAGCGGGTTTTGCGAATGCAGCGTGGAGGGGCTGTAAATAGTAACTAAAGCAGGCCTATAGCATTTTTTACAGATTTTTTATTGTTTATTTCTGTCAATGCAGGTATAATTAAATTGTATTTTTTTGAAGACATACTATTTTTGGAAAGGAACCTGACTATGGCAGGCGTTGATATACCCAAGCAAAAAGTGATCTATAAAACCGGGCAGCCCCTGACTGCCCTGCACCTGATAACCAGCGGTCTGGTGCGGGTATGCTACCCCGATGGGGAGTACCTGATCGGCAAAGGGGACGTGATCGGCATCTGCGAGCTCTGCTCGGAGGTACATTTTCTGTCCTATGAGACCATGGAGGAGACCAATATCCTGACCTATTCCCTGCCGGGCCTGAATATTCTGCAGGATCTGTTTGAAAAACATCCCGACATTGCGGGATTGTTTCTGGTATCCGCTTTCCGGCAGATCTGTACGCTGCTGAATCACTGTGATGTGTCCGAATTGTCCTGCACCAATCTCTATAACCAGCTGCAGGAACATCTGGCCGCCTATCAGGAGCTCTGCAAGCGATACCGTTTACCGGCTCAGACGCCGGGCAGTATCGAACAGCCCACTCCCTATGTGGGACTGGAGACGCCGGATATGTGGCTGAACGGCTACTATCTGGGGCTTTTACATATTTTCTCGGAAAACGGCACGGCTGCCTACGTCCGGGAACCGGCGGTTGCCGTCGGCTTTCTGCGCAAGGCGAGCCTGGACTTCCGCAAGACCTATCTGGCTCTGGAGGAACAGTCCCGGTATCAGAGACAGCTTCTGCAGTTTTATATCAATTCCGGGGAGGACGATTTGTTTTCGGGATATACTGCGCTGTATTACCGGGTGGCACGGGCCACGCCGGATACGTCGGATATTTATTCCGTTATTCAAAATGTCATTTCCACGATCAGCAGCAATGCCTCTGTAGACATTCCTCTGCTGACCGCCCGGCTGCAAAGCTTCAGGGAGAACCTCTCCCTGATGGGGACAGAGCAGCCTGCCGATGCGAACAGCCCGGATTCGGAGGTATATGCCAAATTGGCCGGTTCCCTGTCCGTTATTCTGGAATATGCCGGTGCCGAAAGTGAGACTGCCAATGCGTTCCGCCAGAATATTACCGCCTATAAAAGGCTTTCCGATAAATACACTACGGATGACGAGGTAGGCCGTCTGCGCCGTCAGCTCACCGAAGGGTTTTACACCATATATTCTCTGGTGCTGGAGAAGAGCCTGGAGGATGAAAATCTGCCCCTGCCGGTCAAGCTTTTCCTGTATTTCGGGTATGTGGACGAGGAACTTGCAGGAGCCGCCAACAGCCTCTATCTGTATCAGCTGACTTTCAGCTTAAACGGAACCCCCCTTTCCGGCGTATATACCTTCTATGACTGGTTGAAGAGCATTTACCGGGGAGAAAAGCAGCCCAGCCGCAATGAATTTGGAGAGGATTACGCCGATTATCTGCACAAGCAGAAGGTCAGCGGGAATGTATCCGACAGGGAGCTGCAGCTTCTGGCCGACAATCCCATGAGCAAGGTGGTATATGAGCTGCGCAATATGTTCCCCATTGTCAATAAGATCACTTACGGCCGGGTTACCACGTTCTGCCCCCTGTTCACCTCCGACAATGTGCTCAAGGAACTGCCCTCCAGCTATGTGACGGCCTCCTCCGTGGGCTCGGTGCTGGAGCGGATCAAGGCGGTGGACTATTCCGCTTTTTACCGGGAGACCATGAATACGGAATGTCCGGTGGCTCAGAAGGAGTCCATCCATGTGGAATGCCTGCCGGATGTCATTCTGATGCCCAACGTGGGGAACCGGGGGATCATGTGGCAGGAGATCGAGGGAAGGAAGCGCACGACCCCGGCCCGCATGATGCTGTCCATTTTCCATATGGAGGATTTGTATACCACGATGATTCGCCTGGTGGGCGATTACCGCTGGGAGATGTGCAAGCGTGTGCAGGGAGCCCGCTGGAATGATATCAGCGATCGTTCCCTGACCAGTGAATATTTTGATTATATTCAGTTCTATAAAAAGAACAACGAGCTGACCTCCGAGGCCAAGGAGCGGATACGGCAGAGCCTCCAGGGAGCCAAGAACAACTTTAAGGAAATGTTTATCCGGGATTACCTGCTGTGGATCCTGCTGGAAAGCTCCGGATCCCCCCGGCTGAACAAGATCGCCAGGCAGATCCTGTTTACCTACTGTCCTTTTTCTGCCGGTGTCTGTGAAAAGCTGAGCGCCAACCCGCTGTATGCGGATCTGCTGCACCGTCAGGAGGTACATTACAGACAGCGGCTGCATCACTTAGACAAGCTCTGCCAGAAGCTGCGCAGTGAAGGTACGCCCATCCCGGATACCATCCGGCAGGAGGTGGATTATTATACGGCCCAGATCCGGCAGCAACAGTGAATCCTACCGATTTCAAAAATATAAGGGAAACAAAATAAAAGCCTTGAAAATCAAGGCTTTAGAGCAGGGGAAGAGGGAATCGAACCCCCGTTAACGGTTTTGGAGACCGCCGCACTACCGCTGTACTATTCCCCTATGGAACCATTTTTTAACTGATGAAAGTTATTATAGCATACATGGGATGGCTTTCGCAAGTAAATTTTTCAAATTTTGCAAACTGCGCGTTACTATTTACAGCTGATTTGGACAGATACACAGATTCGTCGAGCTTGCTCGTAAGAAGCTGTATATCT
>CAZFYD010000192.1:0-2771 GCA_964523315.1 uncultured Acetatifactor sp. | reverse complement strand
TCTTTATTAATCCTTTGATTTTCTCTATCATGGAAATCCTCTTTTCACAAAACACCTGCATTTTTCTGCTTTTCCCACTTTACTATAGGAAAACCGGCTTGTCAAGCGCCTTCATAAAAGATTAAGGATTCACCACATTCCGCATTTCTCCCCGCCGGAAGGCTTCAATATTCTTCGCCACCTCGTCCACGCAGCGGGTGCGTGCCTCCACGCTGGCCCAGGCCAGATGGGGCGTAATAATCAACCGGTTGCTGTCCTTAAATCCGTTTAAGGGATTGGATAACTGCAGAGGTTCCCCATCCACCACATCCAGACCGGCGGCGGCAATCTCCTCCGTCACCAGGGCATCATACAGATCCCAGTTGTCCACCACGGCGCCCCGGGCCACATTAATCAGGATGGCCGTTTTCTTCATCTTCTGCAGGGCTTCCCTGTCAATGATCCCTCTGGTCAGGTCGCTTAAGGGACAGTGCAGGGACAGCACATCGCTCTCCGCCAGCAGGGTGTCCTTGTCCACCTGCGGATAATCCCGGCAGCTGCTTTTGCCTGTCACAGAATAGAAAATTACCCGGCAGCCAAAAGCCGCAGCGATCCGGGCCACCCTGCGGCCGATATTTCCCATACCGATAATGCCCCAGGTCCTGCCCTCCAGTTCATGAAAGGGCATGTCAAAATTGGAAAAGCGGTCCTGGGCGCTGTATGCCCCGGATTTCACGTATTCGTCATAATGAGGCAGCTTTTCCAGCAGCGCCAGTGCCAGCGCAAAGGTATGCTGGGCCACCATGCCGGAGCAGTAATCCACCACATTGCACACCCGGATCCCTCTTTCCCTGCAATAGTCCAGATCCACATTGTCAAAGCCCGTAGCCAGCTCGCAGATCAGCTTCACATGAGGAGCATCCTTTAAGGTTTCCTCCCGCAGAGGCGCCTTATTGGCCACGATGATATCCACATCTCTTACCCGCTCCCGCACCTCCTCAATGGTGGTGGTATTGCGGTAATAGGTCACCTCTCCCAGATGCTCATACTGCACCGGTACATCCGTTCCCACACTATGTCTCTCCAATACGGCAATCTTCATGATATTCCTTTCCCTGCATACCGCAGGCCCTGCCTGCAATACTGCACTAATTTCTCCTTATCCGCAATATGGGCCTGCAGCATCTGCGCCGCAGGCCCATCCCTGTTTTTCTGATAAACCGTTCTGATAATCCGAATGGAGAATGCCCTCCTTCCGGGCATTCCGCTCACACTATAATCTCTTTAACAGCTCTTCTCTCTGCGCTTCATAACCGGGCTTACCCAGCAGCGCAAACATATTCTTCTTGTAGCTCTCCACACCGGGCTGGTTAAAAGGATTCACGCCCAGCAGATAGCCGCTGACGCCGCAGGCAAACTCAAAGAAGTAGAACAGCTCGCCCAAATAGAACTCGTTTACCTCGGGTACATGTACCATAAAGTTGGGTACCTGACCATCCGTATGTGCCAGCACCGTACCGTTCATGGCGCTCTTATTTACAAAATCCACGGATTTTCCGGCCAGATAGTTCAGACCGTCCAGATCCACGGGCTCCTCACCGATGATGATCTCTTCCCGGGAGGTCTCAATATCAATAACCGTCTCAAACATAATTCTGGAGCCGTCCTGGATAAACTGGCCCATGGAGTGCAGATCCGTGGTCAGATCCACACTGGCAGGCAGAAGGCCCTTGTTGTCCTTGCCCTCGCTCTCACCGAAGAGCTGCTTCCACCACTCGGATACATAGTGTACACTGGGCTCATAGTTGGCCAGAATCTCCACGCTCTTTCCCTTGCGCAGCAGAATATTCCGCAGCGCCGCATACTGCAGCGCATCATTCTCCTCAAAGGCATTCTCCAGCGCACGCTTTCTGCCGCTGGCAGCGCCCTCCATCAGCTTGTCAATATCAGCGCCGCTGACAGCGATGGGTAAGAGACCCACTGCGGTCAGTACGGAGAATCGTCCGCCCACATCATCGGGCACTACGAAGGTCTCATAGCCCTCCTCATCCGCCACATGCTTCAGCGCCCCCTTGGCTCTGTCCGTGGTGGCATAGATACGCTTTGCAGCTTGCTCCTTGCCGTATTTCTTCTCCAGAATCCCTTTAAATACCCGGAACGCAATGGCGGGCTCCGTGGTCGTACCGGACTTGGAAATCATGTTGATGGAGAAATCCCTGTCCCCCACCACATCCATCAGATGCTTTAAATAGGTGGAACTGATGGAATTGCCGCAAAAATAGATCTCCGGCGCCTTGCGCACGCTTCTGTCCACCACATTGGCAAAGCTGTGACCCAGAAACTCAATGGCTGCCCGGGCGCCCAGATAGGAACCGCCGATACCGATCACCAGCAGCACTTCGCTGTCGCTCTGGATCCTTGCCGCCGCTTGCTTAATCCTTGCGAACTCTTCTTTATCATAATCTACCGGCAGATCAATCCATCCTAAGAAGTCATTGCCTGCACCGCTCTTGTTTACCAATACTTCCTTTGCGTCCAAGGTCAGCTTCTTCATATAGCCGATCTCTTCCTGAGAAATAAACGCATCTGCCTTGGAATAGTCAAATGTCACCTGCTTGCTCATAATCCTGCTCCTTTTCTATCCATACATTACGGCCCAAAATCTTCCGCTTGCCATTAACAGTGTAGCAAAATTATACTGATTATTCAAGTGCAAATTAGGTAAATATGAAACTGACGGTTACTATTCACAGCCGATTTGGACAGATACACAGATTCGTCGAGCTTGCTCG
>CAZFYD010000191.1:0-2795 GCA_964523315.1 uncultured Acetatifactor sp. | reverse complement strand
CAGCTTCTGGGTTTCCTTCTGTTTCGCCATCTTATTCCTTCCCCCTTACTATGCCGCCCGGGCGGCTCAGTCCGTAATATCAAAATCAATGGTGCGTGTCAGCCGATCCGTATTCGCCACCCGCACATTTACCGGCTGGCCCAGGCTGTAGGTGCGCCCTGTGGCTTCTCCCACCATCTCATAGGTATCCTCATGATAGCAGTAATAATCCCCGGGCAGCTTGGAGACATGCACCAGCCCTTCCACCGTATTGTCCAGTTCCACATAAATCCCCCAGGCGGTAATGCCGGATACCACGCCCTCGTATTCCTGACCGATTCTGGCCTCCATATACTGCACCTTCTTTAACTTATCCGTCTCCCGCTCCGCTTCATCCGCCCGGCGTTCCAGCCTTGAAGACTGCTTTGCCACCTCCGGCAGAATCTCCCGGTAATGGCGGATGCGTTCCCCATCCAGCCTGCCCCGCAGCTGCTCCTTGATAATCCGATGGACCTGCAGAACCGGATAGCGCCGGATCGGCGAGGTAAAATGGCAGTAATACCAGCAGGCCAGACCGAAATGACCGCTGCTCTCCGTACTGTACTTGGCCTGCTTCATGCTCCGCAGGGTCAGCCGGCTGATCATGGCCTCCTGGGGCGTGCCCTCCACCTTCCGCAGCAGCTTCTGGAACTCCTTGGGATGAATCTGGGCCTGTGCGGCCTGTTTTCCGGCGGGATGATACCCCGCACCTTTTATTCTTCTGCTCTGCCGGGCAGCCGCCCGCTCTCCCGCCGCCCGGCCCCCCATCTGGCCGATGTTCTTCATATAATATCCGAAGTTGTTTAAGAATGCGGACAGCTCCCGGATTCTGTCGGGATCCGGTGCCTCATGCACCCGGTAGACAAAGGGCAGCTCCTGCCAGTAAAAATGCTGGGCGATGGTCTCATTGGCAGCCAGCATGAAATCCTCGATCAGCTTCGTCGCCGTGTTGCGCTCATAGGGCTTGATCTCCTGGGGAATGCCCCGGGCATCCAGCAGGATCCTGCACTCCGGGAAGTCAAAATCAATGGCTCCCCTCTCCTGCCGCTTTTTCCGCAGCAGACCCGACAGGGCTTCCATCTCCTTTAACATGGGCAGCAGCTCGGCATATCCGGCAAAGGCCGGATCCTTTTCCGTGAGACCCTCTTCCGTCAGCAGGCGGTTTACCCCCGTATAGGACATCCGGCGGTGCACCCGGATCACCGACTCACAGATCTCATAATCCGTAATATTTCCCTTCTCATCGATGGTCATCAGACAGCTTAAGGCCAGCCGATCCACACCGGCATTCAGGGAACAGATACCGTTGGATAAAGCATGGGGCAGCATGGGGATCACCCGGTCCACCAGATAGACGCTGGTACCCCGTTTCAGGGCCTCCCGGTCCAGCGCCGATCCCTCCTGCACATAATGGGTCACATCCGCAAT
The DNA here is from genome assembly GCA_964523315.1 of uncultured Acetatifactor sp. Lineage (GTDB taxonomy): Bacteria > Bacillota > Clostridia > Lachnospirales > Lachnospiraceae > Acetatifactor. The sequence continues at coordinate 1,349 of CAZFYD010000191.1, read as the reverse complement.
GTGTACCCCCAGATGATAGCTGTGCCCGTCAAAGGTCACACTGACTGCATCGTCCAGATCCTTGGCATCCTCTCCGTCTATGGTGATCAGCAGCTGATCCCGCAGATCCCGGCGGCCTGCCATGTCCGCCTCCGTAACCTCTCCGGCAACCCGCTGTGCCTGATGCAGTACCTTTTCTCCAAAGGCTTCCGGCAGCTCATACCCCCGGACGATGGACAGGATATCCACTCCCGGGTCATTCACATGGCCCAGGATCTCCACCACCCTGCCTTCGGGATGGCGCTCTCTGCTGCCGTAATCCGTAATCTCCGCCACCACCTTATGGCCGGTGACAGCGCCCTGGGAATGTTCCTGGGGAATAAAAATATCCTGATTCAGCCGGCTGTTGTCCGGCACCACAAAGCCAAAGCTTTTGGACTTCTGATAGGTGCCCACCACCTGGGTAGTTCCCCGGGTCAGGATACGCAGCACCCGTGCCTCCTGTCTTCTGCCCTCCATGGCTTCGCCGCCGGTCAGGGCCACCTGCACGGTATCCCGATGAAAGGCGCCGCCGTTCATCTCCTCCGGCACAAACAGCTCCTCCTGCCAGCCCTTGATCTCCACAAAGCCATATCCCTTTGGATGGCTGATAAAGGTACCTGTCAGGATCCGGCCGTCTGCCTTTTTATACTTTCCCTGAGCGGTGACCGTCAGCTGTCCCTCTGCCAGCAGCTCTTCCAGAAGCCTGTGCAGCACCGGGCGCTCTTCCCTGGGTACCTGCAGCAGCATGGCCAGTTCCTTTTCCTTCATCGGCACATACACTTGATCTGCTACCAGATCACATATCATCTTTTTTTGCTGCTCTGTATCCTTACTTTCCATACATTCCTTTCATTTGTGCAGACCGGTACCGGGCGAAGGCAAAAAGTCTCATAAGAAAACACCCTTGACCAGCAAGGGTGTTCTTCTTCCGCATTTAAAATACATTCAGATTCAGTACCACAGCAAACAGGATAAATGCCACAGCCAGGCCCTTGGTGATCTTCACCAGCATTCCTTCCATGGATCTTCCTTTGTTTTTTCCCCAATAGGTCTCTGCTGCGCCGCTGATTGCGCCAAGGCCCTGCGCCTTGCCCTCCTGCATCAATACTACAACCACCAGTGCTATACAATCAATTATAAACAGAATCGTCAAAATTACTCTCAGCGCTCCCATTTTCACACCTCCTAATGTCAAGCGAAATTGATTATAGCATAGATATTTCCAATGCGCAAGCCCCTTTTCTCTATTTTTTTATACTACAGTTCAGCCATGGTTACTGTTCACGGCCTAACCGAATAGAAAATTTCAAACCGTTCCACTTCAATAG
>CAZFYD010000190.1:0-2872 GCA_964523315.1 uncultured Acetatifactor sp. | reverse complement strand
CCCTGCTTCACATAGTCGCCCACCTTCACCAGGATCTTTGACAGATGGGCATACCTTGTCTGCCTGCCGTCCTCGTGGTCAATATAGATCACATAGCCATAACCGCTTCCCCATCCGGCCCTGGATACCCGGCCTCCGCAGGATGCCACAACCGTCGTTCCCACAGGAACTGCCCAGTCCTGACCCTTATGGTAGGTGCTGGCTCCCTTGGTAGGCGCTTTCCGCCTGCCGAATCCGGAGGATGCACGGCCGCCGGAAATAGGCTTGATATAGGTGGGCGGTACTTTCGTACCTCTCTCCACGATCTTTGCCACGGCCTCCATAAGCACCTCTTCCTTTAGTATGTCCCGCTGCACCAGCGTATCATCCACATAAGTCTCCTCTGCCACAATTTTCCGAAAACCTGCATGAGGCTGCTGCACCACATTGGTCTGATAGGTGTACCAGTCATCCCTGTCGTTATAGATCACCTCTGCGTCATAGATCTCTTCATAATAGTTGACCTCCTGACGCTTCACCGATACTTCCGGCTCCGGTACCGTAATAATCAGATCCTGTCCCACCCGTATTGTGCTGTTGACATCATCCAGACTGTCATTCATGGCCACCAGCGTTTCCATGGGAATATTTACCTTCAGGGAAATCTCGGACAGCGTATCCCCGGAAACCACCGTATAAGTGCCCACGGTCTCCTGCTCCTTGGTCACTTCCTCAATGGCCTGCTCTAAGGGCATCAGCTGGCTCTGGGGCAGATATGCCTCTACGATCTCTACTTCCTCGGTAAACTGCATCGACATGATCCCCAGATCATAATCCTCAAAATCCTTCTCCTCCGGCTCTACCTCCTGGGCAAACAGCTCTGTCAACTGCGCCTGAATCCCCGCTTCCGGGAAAAGCTGCGTTTCCTCTTGCTCATCCTGTTGGCTCTGCCTGTCCACCACACGTGCCGTCAGCACATTAAACAGCCGACCCTCTTCCTGCACGATTTCCACGCCGAACTTATTTTCACTGTCATATTTGCCGATAACCGCCTGCAGCAGCTGCCTCAATTCATCTACAGAGGCAAGATTCACCATGTATTCGTCCATTTTCAGAGTATATGAACGGGTGTCTGTCTCCTGTATACTGTCTAAAAGCACCTTTCTGATCCGGCTGTAAACCTCCTGCCGGTCATCCACATAGCCGTAGAGCATCTCCTCGCCCACATATGTCATATCCACATCCATCAGTACCAGATCATCGGAGGCAGCGGCGATCTCCCGCCGGGCATTCCAGAGCATGTCCTCGGCTTCCTTCAGCTTCGCCACGCTGCCCACATCTATGCCGTTGATAAAAATATGAAACAAATTATCCCCTGTGCTCTCAAATTTTACATAGCTGGGCATAAACAGGAGACACAGAAGCAGAATCACAATGTTCCATTTTAAATATGTAAATTTTACGGTTTTTCTGTATTTTGTAAATCTCATTTGAATCCTCTTGTTTCTTTTACGTCTTAAGCTGTTCGGTATTATGTGTTTCCTGTACTGCCCGTCTATTCACTATCATACCAACTCTGATTTTAGTTGTAAAGATCTTCTTGTCCGGTGCATACTGATTTTGGGTTAATATTTACAGCCGATTTGGACAGATACACAGATTCACCGAGCTTGCACGTAAGAAGCTGTATATCTGTTTCAAATCTGACTGCGAAGCAGAAACCTCCACCAAATGAGCAAAACACGGCTGCGATAGCAGACACAAATAGCTGCACGGCAGCGGGTTTTGCGAATGCAGCGTGGAGGGGCTGTAAATAGTAACACGCCGCATGCCATATGGATTATAACCCCATTGCGGAAAAATATACCTCTCCCGAAGCCTCCGGCCATGGCCCCGACAATACATCTTCCGCCGGACGCAGTGAGAAGCGGCGCCTGGGCGAAGCGCTGGATGGCCTCCGCGGAAAGTACGGCAATGACATCATAAAAAGAGGCAGTCTGATGGACTCCCCCTCTAAACCGATTTCTTCCTGACACTGTACCCGAAGGTTCCCAGCTTTTCCCCCGTAGACAGGTACGCCCCATGGGAGTAGACCACCGGCTTTGCCAGCTCCAGATGAAACTTGCCGTTTTCATCCATATACTGCTGATCCGCATGCACCGCTACGATCTGGGCCAGAAACATATCGTGGGATCCCAGTGGGATCACCTGCTTTACTTTACACTCCAGATTCACCGGACTCTCGCCAATCAAAGGAGCCTTTACCTGCGTGCCGGGCAGCCTGGTCAGCTTCATCTCCCGGAACTTATCCACGTCCCTGCCGCTTTTTACCCCACAATAATCCGTGGCATAGACCAGTTCCTCCGTCACCAGATTGACCACAAACTCTCCGGTCTCTTTCATCATAGAATAAGAATGCCGCTCCGGCCGCACCGAGACAGACAGCATAGGAGGATCGCTGCAGATCGTCCCCGTCCAGGCCACCGTAACGATATTGTCATGTCCCTGCCCGTCCGTCACACTGACCATGACCACCGGCAGCGGATACAGCATATTTCCGGGTTTCCACAATTGTTTTTCCATATTTTCCTCTCCATGATACTGCATCAATACGTGTTTGAAAGTGGAACTTCCATGCTTTCCTTAGCATGCATATCGCAAGCCGTGCTTGCGATACTGCACAAATCCGTATATGAAACATCAGTTTCATACTTTCCTCTGCATGCATATCGCAAGCCATGCTTGCGATACTGCACAAATCCGTATATGAAACGTCAGTTTCATACTTTATCCCGCCGGCTGACATCTGCGACCTCAGGGAACTGTGCCGCTACCACTTGAAGCTTACTTATATGCGCACTTCCGAGAAGAACCGCTTCCAGAATTCCATGAC
>CAZFYD010000189.1:0-2874 GCA_964523315.1 uncultured Acetatifactor sp. | reverse complement strand
AGCTGCGCAGCAGCGGGTTTTGCGAATGCAGCGTGGAGGGGCCGTGAATAGTAACATCAAATTTGTCTCGCCCACACCTCGGAATTTGTATCGCCGGGCAGCATCTCCCTATACTCTGAAGCAGCTTCCTCCCACAAACTCCCTGCAAATAGAGTTCTTCGGCAGTTCCTCGCTGCTGATACCCAGGAAATACTCCAGAAACTTCAGCAGCCTCTTGGCTTCATAGTATTCCGGCTGATCCTTCCCGATGTGGAACAGCAGAGGCTCCGCATACTGTTTCAGCGCCGCCAATTCATAGATCATGGCAGAATTGAACATCACATCCGCCTCCTCCTGGAAGGGGAAAATATTCTCCTCCTCCCCCCGGCGCACCGAAGGCCACATCTGTATGGTCCGCTGAGCACAGGTTCCCCTGGTTCTGGCATCACGCACCATTCTGCGCAGCAGCCTGCCGTCCGTGGTGGGGATCCTGTTGTGGGCATCCACATTGATATTGGTCAGGGCACTGATATAGATCTTGAACTTACTCTCCTCCGGCAGCGCATAGCTCATCCGGGGATTCAGTCCGTGGATCCCCTCAATCACCAGAATATCTTCTTTCCCCAGCTGCACATAGTCACCATGATATTCCCGGCGGCCCACCTTGAAATTAAAACGGGGTATCTCCACTCTCTCCCCGCCTAACAGCCGGATCATATCATCATTGAACTGTTTGACATCGATGGCCTCCAGACACTCAAAATTGTAATCCCCGTTCTCATCCAGGGGCGTATGCTCCCGATTGACAAAATAGTCATCCAGGGCAATGGGATGGGGAATCATTCCCAGTGTCCGCAGCTGAATGGACAGTCTGTGGGAAAAGCTGGTTTTCCCGGAGGAGGAAGGACCTGCGATCATAACAAATTTCACGCCCCGGCTGGAGGCAATCTGTTTGGCAATCTCACCGATCTTCCGCTCCTGTTCCGCCTCCTGCACCAAAATCATATCGCTGATGGAGCCGCTGCAGATCTGGTCATTGAGCTCTCCCACGGTCTCAATGCCGATCTCATGCCCCCATTTTGCCGATGCCTGCAGGGTCTCAAAAAGCTTCTTCTTCTCCACAAAGGGCTTTACCTCGGTGGGATTTTTCTGATCCGGCAGCACCAGCATAAATCCATCCTCATAAGCGATCAGGTCGTACCATTTTACATAGCCTGCATTGGGCAGCATATAGCCGTAATAATAGTCATAGTATCCGTCCATCTCATAGATATTGACAAAGGAGCTGCGGCGGTAGCGGAACAGTTCCGTCTTATCCGTCATCCCTTGTTTCCGAAACAGGTCGATGGCCTCATCCAACGGAAAGGATTTCTTATGAAAAGGCATTGCCATGGCCTGCAGCTCCTCCATTCTTGCCTTGATCCTTTCTGCGTTTCTCCTCGTAGCCGGGATCCTTTTGCCGGAGCTGATATAGGAACCGTTGCCCACGGCAAATTCCACCCTGCAGGCCGCTACGGCCTCACTCCCCATGGTATCATAGATCGCTTTCAGGCAGAGCATGGTAGCCGAACGCACATAGGTCTTGTAGCCAACTACATCCTTCAGCGTAAAAAAGTCCAGCCTGCAGTCCTTGTTGGCATGCTTGAACAGTTCTCGAATCTTACCGTTTACACTGGCCAGGGCAATCAATCCCTCATACTGCTCCTGATACTCATCCGCAATCTTTTCATAGGGAATCCCCTGGGGATATTCCCGTACCTGTCCCAATACCTCTATTTTCATCTCTGCTTCTCCCTTCCGTCGGTGTTCTGCCCATAATAAATATTCAGGGCCAGTTCAATCCGCTTCTGCTCCTCCTGTAACCCGCTCATGCGCTCCTGCGTCCTGCTGCTGGCCGCTCCATGGCTTCGGAGCTGCTCCAGAATCTGCAGATTATTGCGCCGGCGGGTCAGAAGATACTGTTTCAGCACCGGGTGGCGCTGCTCCAGCAAAAGCCTGCCGAAGCAATCCTCCAGCAGTTCCTGACCGTCGCAAGTCTCCACCCGACCGCATTCAAAAGCCTCCTGCTCCAAAAGCCCTTTCGCCCGGCCGCCGTTCAATGCTCCCGGCCGCCCCTCCCCGGGCACCACTTTCATCATGGGATAATATTTCCCTTCTTCATATATCATATTCTCCGCCACGGTCACATAGCCTTCCAGCCGCAGAAACGCCCGGAAAGCAGGCAGCTCTGACTGGGGCTGCAGGATCAGTTCCCGCATTGCCTGCGCCTTCTCCCTGCCCTCCGCCAAAATCCGCTGCATCAGCCTGCCGCCCATGCCTGCACAGATCAACGTATCCGCCTCCCCGGCCTCCATGGCCGTCAGGCCGTCGGAGAGTCTGGTCTCTATGTATGCTTCAAGTCCCTGCCGGCGGACATGTTCCTGTGCCCGGGACAGCGGCCCCTGCCGCACATCCATAGCCAGCACCCGGGGACTGATCCCCCGCTGCACCAGATAAACAGACACAAAACCGTGATCGCAGCCCACATCACAAACCCGGTTTCCGGGGCTGACCATCTCGGTCAAAGCCTTCATGCGGGCGGACAGAATGATCTCGCAGCTCATCAATCCAGATAATCCTTCAGCTTGCGGCTGCGGCTGGGATGACGCAGCTTACGCAGTGCCTTGGCCTCAATCTGACGGATCCTTTCGCGGGTGACATTGAATTCCTTTCCTACCTCTTCCAGCGTACGTGCCCGCCCATCGTCCAGACCAAAGCGCAGACGAAGCACCTTCTGCTCTCTCTCTGTCAGCGTACCCAACACCTCTACCAGCTGCTCCTTCAGAAGTGTAAATGCCGCCGCATCCGCCGGTACAGGTACATTATCGTCCTGGATGAAATCACCCAGATGGCTGT
>CAZFYD010000188.1:0-2883 GCA_964523315.1 uncultured Acetatifactor sp. | reverse complement strand
GGTTTTGTAAATCTGTAATGTAAATCAAAGAAAGGATTTTTACCTATGAATAAGAGCGCAATGATTACAGGAGCGTCCCGGGGGATCGGCCGGGCTATGGCAGAAGCCTTTGCCGCTGACGGCTATGACTTGGTGCTGACCTGCCTGCACCATATCGAAGAACTGGAACAGCTGGGACAGGAATTGGAGCGCTCCTGCGGCGTCTCCTGCCGCTGCGCTGCCGTGGATGCCGGAAACTATGAAGAAACGGCGGCTTTGTTTGCCTCTGTCCGCCGGCTGGATGTGCTGGTGAACAATGCCGGTATCGCCCATATGGGACTGCTGCAGGATATGACCCCCGAGGAGTGGCACCGCATCATCGCCACCCATCTGGACGGCTGCTTCTATACCTGCAAACAGGCGATCCCGCTGATGCTGGCCCAGGGCAGCGGCCATATCCTCAATATTTCCTCCGTCTGGGGCAATGTGGGAGCCTCCATGGAGGTGGCCTACAGCGCTGCCAAGGGCGGCGTCAATGCCTTTACCCGTGCCCTGGCCAAGGAGCTGGCTCCCAGCCATATCCAGGTCAATGCCATTGCCTGCGGCGTCATTGATACGGACATGAACCGCTGCCTGTCCCCGGAGGATCTGCGTGCTCTGCGTCAGGAGATCCCGGCTGACCGGCTGGGCACCCCTGCAGAGGTGGCCGCTCTGGCCCGGGAGCTTATCCAGACTCCCGGCTATCTCACCGGACAGGTCATCACCCTGGACGGGGGCTGGTACTGACCCAAGACCATCGAAAAAAGTGCCGCTTTTACGGCACTTTTTTCCTACAGCCCTTACCGTGTTGCCGGTCCCTCATACAACGCACTGATATTGCCATCGGGCACCAGTTCATTCACGATCCGCTGCATCTCTTCCTTGGATCTGGCATCCCGGCAGCGCATGATCAGCTGCTCCTTCTGACTCTCTGTCAGATGGGCGTAGCCGTCCATGGCCCGCTCGTTCATGCCCAGCGCCATTCCCATTCCCAGCGGCAGCTGTGCAAAAGGATATCCCGCCTCCGCCGCTGCGCCGGTAGCTGCTCCGTTAGCCTCCATATTCCCCATTCCTCCTTATAATAGATAAAAAGTGATCGTCCGTTTTCGATCAGACGATCACTTTTAGGATATCCTGAGGGGAAAATTCTATACCCGGCAAGCAGGCAGCGGCCCATCCGGCGTTATGGCTGTTCTGCTTTCTCAGCGTCCCTCCGCTTCCCGGCGCAGCCCTGCCTCCGCCTCCTCCAGGCTTTCATAGCCGTAGAGCAGCACGGAGTGCGTCATGATCTCCCGGGCCAGATTCTGCCCTGCTGCCGCATGGGCCACAATATATCTGCCATAAAGTTCCAGCATTTTGTCCGAATAGGTGCTGATCTCTCCCCGCAGATAGGTTTCGTAGGAGGTATTCCAGCCATTGTCCTCATAGGTATGGATGCTGCGGGCATTGCCTGCCAGATAGGGGTACTGCGCCGCAAACTCCTCCATCCAGGTCACCTGCATTTTCACAATATTTTCAATGATGCTCTTTTTCTCCGGCGTGATCTCCGGGAACCGCTCCTTCATCTCCTCGTATTGCTCCAGCGCCGTGCTCTCCATCATTCTGCCGTATTTTTCTTCAATCAGGTTATGTCCCCGCTCCATCTCTCGGCAGAAATCATAGAGATACTGCAGCAGCATGGTGTGATCCCAGGTCAGATACTGACTTTTCCGCATGATGGAAAAGGTGAACCAGTCGTCCTGACAGCTGGCGCGGCCTCCTTCATTTTTCACTGCGTCAAAGGCTTCAAATTCCCTGCGGGCGATGTCCTCCGCCAGCTCCGCTGTGTTTTTTTCCGCAATAGAAGATTTGAACAGCAGTTCCGCCACATGCTCCTCCAAATAGCTGTCAATGTCGCTGATATAGCCCGCCTGATACAGCCCGTGGGCCAGCAGGCTTCCGATCTGCTCCATCCGCCCGCAGGCCTCCTCTTCCCCGGCTCCCAGGGCATTTCCCAGCAGCTGCAGCAGCTGTTCATAGCCGTCTATTCTGCGGACGCCCTCGGCCAGCCATTTGTCATGGGGCGGATACTGCCCTTGCAGATAATAGACCAGCTTCAGGGCCTCTTTGGCGGCTGTGCCCAGCATCAGCCTGCAGGTCAGCCGGTCCCCCCGCCGGAGCATACGGCTGCTGTTGTACTGCCCATACTGGCTGAACCGGGCCGCAGCCTCAGCGATCCGCAGATACCAAAGGCGCTCGGGATAATTCTCCTTCAGCATGTTGCGGATCTGTGTAAAGATCCCTTCATCGTCCCGGAACACACTGCCGTTTACCGCCGCTGCCAGAGCGCTTTCCTCCATCTGCCGGAAAGGAACCAACCCCGGATTCTCCGTCTCCATGGCCTTGCGGATGCCCTCCGTCTGCTCCGCCCCCAGCAGCCTTCCATAAAAGCTGCGGATGGTCTGTACGCCCCTGCGCCCCGCTCCCTGGCGGGAGACATTGTAGGTATAACCTAAGAAGGTCCGGGGCAGCGCCTCGTAGGCCTCCTGCAACTGCTCCCCGATCTCCTCATAGACCTGGTCGGATACCCACATCAGAAAGCTCGGGCCCCAGTCGTGGTCCCGGGAAGCTTCATCGTCATAGCCAAAGCAGTCCGAGCCCTCACCCGCCAGCCCCACGGCGATGCGCCCCTCATACTCCGGAAATTTCTCGTGGATCATTGCCCGTCCGTAGGTCTCATAATAGGCCCGGCACAGTTCCAGACCGGAAACCTGCTGCCCCTCGGGCGCCGATTCTTCCCGGGCGGCAGCTCCGGCGTTGGCGACAGTTCCTGTATTGAAGGCAGCTCCGGCGTTGGCGGCAGCTCCGGCGTTGGCGGCAGCTCCG
>CAZFYD010000187.1:0-2905 GCA_964523315.1 uncultured Acetatifactor sp. | reverse complement strand
AGAGGTAAAATAAGCATGAATGTGTACCGGCAGCTGTGACGGCCGGATATATGCTATGGGAAAGGAAAGTATGAAACTGACGTTTCATATACGGATTCGTGCAGTATCGCAAGTGCGACTTGCGATATGCATGCTAAGGAAAGTATGAAACTGGCGTTTCATATACGGATTTGTGCAGTATCGCAAGCACAGCTTGCGATATGCATGCTAAGGAAAGTTTGGATGTTTCACTTCCAAATACGTATTGATGCATATCATGAGCACAGCCCATGATATGCATAGAGAGGAAAGAATGGAGAGTATGGATGTTCAGACAATGTTAAGTAAAGTGGATCATACCCAGCTGAAAGCCTTCTGCACCTGGGAGGATATCCAGACCCTGTGTCAGGAGGCGATCCGATATCATACAGCCAGCGTGTGCATCCCTCCCTGCTATGTGCAGCGGGTTCGTGAGACCTATGGGGATCGGATCTGCATCTGCACGGTCATCGGTTTCCCGCTGGGATATCAGGTGACGGCGGCGAAGGTGTGTGAGGCCAGAGAAGCCATCGCCCAGGGCTGCGATGAGGTGGATATGGTCATCAATATCTCCGATGTGAAAAACGGGCGCTATGATCTGGCAGAAGAGGAGATCCGTCAGGTGAAAGAAGCCTGCGGCGGGCATATTCTGAAAGTCATCATTGAGACCTGTTATCTGACCAGGGAGGAGAAGGTGGCCATGTGCAGGGCGGTGACGGCCGCCGGGGCGGATTATATCAAGACTTCCACTGGCTTCGGCGCCGGCGGCGCTACCCGGGAGGATGTGCAGCTGCTTCGTAAGCATATCGGACCGGATGTGAAGATCAAGGCCGCCGGGGGCGTGTCCACCCTGGAGGATCTGGAGGACTTTATCCGGCTGGGATGCGACCGGATCGGGACTTCCCGGGCGGTTGGTCTGGTAAAAGGGCAGGAGACCGAGAACTGCTAAATGAAAGTAGTAGAGGACGAAAAACAGGAGGAAAAATTTATGGAAAATTCAGTGATTCAGGAGCGGCTTAAGACGCTCCGTCAGAAACTGCAGCAGGAGGGGATCGACTACTATCTGATCCCGACGGCGGATTTTCACAATTCCGAGTACGTAAACGCCCACTTTACCGTGCGGGAGCATTACTGCGGGTTTACCGGCTCCAACGGCACCCTGGTGGTGTGGCAGACCGGTGCGGCTCTGTGGACCGACGGACGGTATTTTATTCAGGCGGAGCACGAGCTGGAGGGCACCACGGTGGAGCTGATGCGGATGCTGCAGGAGGGCGTACCGACCATCGAGGAATTTTTGAAAAAAGAGATGCGGCAGGGGCAGACCCTGGGCTTTGACGGCAGAGTGGTGCCCGCCAGTGAGGGACTTCGCTATGAAAAGGCTCTGAAGGATAAGGAGATCCGTTTTGCCTACGATCAGGATATTGCAGGCAGCATCTGGGAGGACAGGCCTCCTCTGCCCGCAGGCCCCGTGAAAGTGCTGCCCGAGGAGGTAGCCGGACGCAGTACGGCGGATAAGCTGGCGGATGTGCGGAAAAAGCTGGCAGAGGAGGGGGCAAAGAGCTTCCTGCTGAGCAAGCTGGATGATCTGATGTGGCTGTTTAATATCCGGGGATGTGATGTGGAGTGCAACCCGGTGGCATTGTCCTATGCTTATATTACGGAGGACGAGGCACATCTGTTTATTCAGGACAAGGCTCTGAGCGCTGAGGTCAGGGAGGATATGGCGCAGAAGCAGGTACAGCTCCATCCCTATGAGACTGTGGTGGACTTCCTGAAAGCACTGCCCGAGGGAGGGACGGTGCTGGTGGACCGCAGACAGGCAAGCTACGCCCTGTATAAGGCCATCAGTGAGAAGCAGCAACTGGTGGAGGCCGCTAACCCCACAGAGCTGTTAAAGGCCGTCAAGAACCCTGTTGAGCTGGCCAATATGGAGAAGATCTACTTAAAGGACAGCGTGGCCCTGACAAAGTTCATCTATTGGGTGAAGACCAATATCGGCAAGCAGGAGATCACGGAGATCAGTGCGGCGGATTATCTGGAGCAGCTGCGCCGGGCTATCCCGGAATTCCTGGATCTGTCCTTTCCCACCATATCTGCCTATGGCCCCAATGCAGCCATGATGCATTATGAGCCAACGCCGGAGAATTATGCGGTATGCAGGCCGGAGGGGATGCTTCTGGTGGACAGTGGCGGACAGTATCTGGGCGGCACTACGGATGTGACCCGCACCATTGTGCTGGGGCCCGTTACTGAAGAGCAGAAGATGCATTACACACTGGTGGCAGGGGCAATGCTGCAGCTGACAGCGGCCAGATGGCTTTACGGCTGTACCGGACGCAATCTGGATATTCTGGCCAGACAGCGGCTGTGGAATGTCGGCCTGGACTATCAGTGCGGTACCGGCCATGGCGTGGGGTATATTCTGAATGTACATGAAGGCCCGCAGAATATGCGCTGGAAATTCATCGACAACAGGGAGGAGGTTCCTTTTGAGGAGGGTATGGATATCACCAACGAGCCCGGTGTTTATATTCAGGACAGCCACGGGATCCGAATTGAGAATGTCATGGTGGCTAAAAACGATGTCAAGAATGAGTATGGGCAATTCATGCACTTTGAGACCCTGACCTGGGCCCCCATTGATATGGACGCCATTGACGAAAAATATCTGACCGAGGAGCAGCGCAGTCTGTTGTATGCATATCAGAAGCAGGTGTATGAGAAGATTTCTCCCTATCTGACTGAGGAGGAAGCGAAGTGGCTGCGCCGGGAGACCAGAGCGGACAGCACATTCATTCTGAAACCGGGAGAAAACTGAGGAAATGTAAAATATCGTTACTATTTACAGCCCCTCCACGCTGCATTCGCAAAACCCGCTGCTGCGCAG
>CAZFYD010000186.1:0-2927 GCA_964523315.1 uncultured Acetatifactor sp. | reverse complement strand
AAAAAATGAGAATAACCAACAAAATCATGCAGAATAACAATCTGGCGAATATCAACACCAATAAGGTGCTGCAGGATCAGCTGAGTACCCAGATGTCCTCGGGGAAGAAGATCAGCCGCCCCTCTGACGACCCGGTGGTGGCGATCCGGGCCCTGCGCCTGAGAAGCAATGTGACGGAGGTGACCCAGTATTACAGCAAAAACATTCCCGATGCGGAGAGCTGGCTGAGCGTCACGGAGGAGGCATTGAAGAATCTGTCCGAGATTCTGACGGATATGATTAAGCAGTGTACCAAGGGAGCCAACGGGGATTTGACCAGCACGGACAGACAGACCATCTTAGAGCAGCTGAAGGCGTTGGGCGACGAAGTATACAGCACCGGCGATGCGGATTATGCAGGCCGCTATGTATTTACCGGCTACCGCACGGATACGCCTTTAAGCTTTCAGACGGCAGAAGAGAAAAAATATACCATTACAGAACAGCTGGATAAGGACGCCGCAGATCAGGTGACCGTAATCACCACCAAGGCTGCCGACGGCACGGATGTGATGGATATGACCGTCAATAATTATCAGGATATCAATGTATCCAAAGAGGATGTGCAGGCCGTGGAGGCGTACCGGATCCGCCTGTCTTACGATGACTGCGATGATACTGCCCCCACCCTGACCTACCAGGAGCTGCAGGCGGACGGCAGCTATCAGACCAGGACCATTACCGCCGAGGTCCGGCATGACTATGAGGATCCTTATCAGGAGATTGCCGAGGCCACCGGCGTGAAAGCCCTGTTCGTACCGGAGACCGGAGAGCTGCTGCTGTCCAAGGACGCATACGATCAGCTGATGACCACAAAGGACGATGCGGCCACCGCGGATGTGGACGAGGGGGAGATCCGCGTTACCTATGAAAAATCCGACTGGATCAAGGGGGATCTGCGCCCGGAGCACTATTTTTACTGCCAGACCGATGCGGGAACGGATGAGGAGATCACCTATAACGCTTCCTACCTGACCGCCAATGCGCAGCGTCAGGAGATTGAGTATGATGTGGGCTTCAACCAGACGATCAGGGTGAATTCAACGGCGGATGAGTGCTTCCAGCATGGTATCGGCAGAGAGGTGGACGATCTGGTGGATGCGCTGCAGGATGTGGTGGATACCGAGAAGATAGTCGCGAACCTGGAAAACCTGCTGGAGGAGAGCAGCGGCACGGAGGCGGAGGAAATTCAGGAGAAACTGGATGTGGCACAGAAGGCGCTGGAGCTGCAGGAGGATAAGCTCCAGAAGATGTTTGAGCATGGAATTACCACTATGCAGGGCTACCTGGATGATGTGAACTTAAGCATTACCGCTACCGGTACCCGCAGCAGCAAGCTGCAGCTGATTGAAAATCGTATGCAGACACAGAAGACTACCTTTGAGACCTTAAAGAGTGAAAACGAGGATATTGATATTACCGAGGTGATTATCAATCTTACCAGCGCCAAGCTGACATACGAGGCGTCCCTTCTGGCTACCGGCAAGATTGCGCAGACCAGCCTGCTGCAGTACCTGTAGGTTTTGCGGCATATGGCTTTGTAAAGTATCAGAGAGGAGAAAAGCAATGATCATTAATACGAAGGTTTTTGGAGAAGTGGAGATTACGGAGAACAAGATCATCACTTTCCCGGGCGGTATCATCGGTTTCCCGCAGCTGAAGAGATTTACCCTGCTTCATGATGAAGAACAGGGAGTAAACGTCGGTATCCGTTGGCTCCAGTCTCTGGAAGAGCCAGGTTTTGCCATGCCGGTGATGGATCCCCTGATCGTGAAACCGGATTATGATCCGGTGGTAAATGACGAACTGCTCTCCGGCATCGGCCAGCTCACGGCGGATAATCTGCTGGTGCTGGTAACGGTGAAGGTGCCCTCTGATCTGACACAGATGTGCGTCAATCTCCAGGGCCCCATTATTATCAACGTAGACGAACGCAGAGCCTGCCAGATTATCTTGGATACAGATACCTATCCGGTACGTTTCCCGATCTATGAGATTCTGCAGTCCAGAAAGGCGGGTGTGTGAAATGTTGGCATTATCCAGAAAAAAGAATGAAGCTATTATTGTAAATAACAATATCGAGATTACGATCCTGGAGATTAAGGGAGAACAGGTCAAGATCGGCGTCACTGCCCCCAGGGAGGTGCCCGTTTACCGCAAGGAGGTCTACGTACAGATCCAGGAGGCGAATAAGGAGGCTGCCAGCGCCGAGGGCATGGCTGCGCTGAAGAATCTTCTGAACGAATAGTCAATTTGTGCTTTTTGGGGGCTTTTTTATAAAGTCCCCTAAATTTTTTCGGTACTATATCCGATAATAGCTGTAAGAAACCAGTAAGTGTCGTGTACGGATGACGGCACATCGCAGCACATGGAGGTGTTATTATGGCAATAGAACCGTTAGGAAGTATCATGAGCATGCAGGCCCAGAGCGTAAGCGCTCCCAGGCCGACAGTACAGACCAGGGAAGTCAGCACAGAGGCCCAGAGCAGTACTGCGCAGGAAGCAGCCCAGGTGGATGCCACTGTCAATGTGGTGGCTGAGGGCCAGAGTAAGGGGGACGCCGCAGGCAACAGCAATGAGCAGCAGCAGACCACCAATGAAAAGATCAAGAAGGCCGTGGAACAGCTGAATAAGAATCTGGGGAATTCGGAGGCTGTATTCGGGATCCACGAGGCGACGAACCGAGTGACCATCAAGATCATAGATAAGGAGACGAAGGAGACCATCAGGGAGCTGCCTCCCGAGAAGACCCTGGATATGATTGCCAAGGTCTGGGAGATGGCGGGTATCCTGGTGGATGAGAGAAGATAGGAGGACAAAAATATGTCAATGCGATTGACGGGTCTGATGTCCGGTATGGACACGGAGAGTATTATTCAGGAATTAGT
>CAZFYD010000185.1:0-2936 GCA_964523315.1 uncultured Acetatifactor sp. | reverse complement strand
GTGACATTTCTGGTATATATGGGGATGGCAAAAGCAAAGATACAGGCGGGGGAAACGGAACATCTCTGCAGGCTGTATGCGTAAAAAACCAGAGTCTCCTGTCAGCGGGATCGGGTGAGTCAGGGGCAAGTGCGCCCTTTTATAAGGAAACTGAAACCGTATATCTGGTGGAGGAGTTGGCGGAGAAGAGAATGCTATCGGGAGGCCTGTATGATGACCCGAAAGTAGTTGAATTTCTGAACTGAAAACCTTACAGCGAAATTAATTCCAGTTCTGCTCCACTGGACAATTCTCCGAAAATATTGTAACATCTATAGGAAAGTAGGGAGATATCATTGGGCACAGCCCATGATATGCACAGAGAGGTAACCATGCAGCAGATACGAATCGCCATTGTGGAGGATGAGGCGCCCCATGCGGAGCTTCTGGAACAGCATATCGAGAGCTGGCGGCAGCAGCGGGGCACGGCGGATGTCCGGGTGCAGCGATACTGCCATGCGCAGGCCTTTTTCTTTGACTGGGAGGAAGAGACCTATGACATGATTTTCCTGGATATCCAGATGCCGGGGGTAAATGGGATGGAAACTGCCCGGAAAATCAGGGAAAAGGATGACAAAGTACGGCTGGTCTTTACCACCGGGATTTCGGATTATCTGCAGGAGGGCTATGAGGTGGAGGCTCTGCGCTATCTGTTAAAGCCCATTGAACAGGACAAGGTGTGGGAGTGTCTGGATAAGCTGCTGCAGGAGCCCCGGGAGGCGCCGCTGCTGCTCTTTCAGACCGAAGAGGGCATGGTAAAGCTGAAGGAGCAGGAGATCGAATATCTGGAAGCCAGAGGGCACTATACCGTCTGTCATATACAGCCGGGGAAACAGGATCCTGACCGGATAGGAGAAAATGCAGAGGAGCTGCAGCTGCGGGAAAGCTTCAGCGAGATATGTGACAGGCTGGCGCAGCGTCCGTTTATCCGCTGTCACCGTTCTTATCTGTGTCATATTGCGCATATTTACAAGGTGGAGAGGATGGAGATTCTGTTAGAGAGCGGTAATCGGATTCCGGTGAGCCGCAGGATGTATGAAACGGTGGTAAAGGCGTTCATTGCCTATTTTCGGAAAGAATAGGCGGATGCTGATTTATGGGAAAAGAGAGTACAGCAGGGATAAAGGAGTGTGACCGGTATGCGGATCAGCAGAAGAATGGAACGCAGGATGGCGGCCTATCAGCAGGATCTGATAGAAAAGCACTGTGAGGAAGTGGAAAATATGTACCGCCAGACCAGAGGCTGGAGACATGATTACCGCAATCATATTCAGACCATGAAGGCCTATCTGGATATGGGAAAATATCAGGAGCTTTCGGATTATCTTGATCAGCTGAATGCGGATCTGAGCTCCGTGGATACCGTGATCAAGACCGGCAATGTCATGATTGACGCAATCCTGAACAGCAAGATCTCTGTGGCAAGGGCCAAACAGATTCGGGTGGAGGCCAAGGTCATAGTGCCTCAGCAGCTGTCTGTGGCAGAAGTGGATCTGTGTGTCATTCTGGGGAATCTGCTGGACAATGCCATAGAAGCCTGTTTGCGGATTGCCGAGGAAAGTCACCGTTTCATCCGTATTTATATGGATGTGCTTCAAGGTCAGCTCTATCTTTATGTACTCAATGCCACGGCAGGAAAGCTCCGGCAGCAGGGAGGCGTTTATCTGTCCACCAAGACGGCCAGGGGGCATGGCTATGGGCTGATGCGTATGGATCGGGTGGTGGAGAAGTATCATGGCTATCTGGATCGGCAGGATGAGGACGGCGTATTTGCCACGGAAGTGCTGCTGCCTCTGGAATAGCTGTTCGGAAGAGGAACCATTCGTGCATGAGGATGACCGTTCGTGCACGAATTTTTTTTGTCTAAAAATTTGCGGTATTCTTTAGAAAAGGATGCGTCATGCGGACATGGCGATATCCTTAAAGCTATGGAGGTGCTATGGAGGATGGAAAAGAAAAATAAGGAAGACCGAACCAACCGGGTGGTACGTCACAGTATTTTAAATAATATCTGGTTTTGGCTGAAAATCTATTGGAGGTATACGCCCGGTGTGGTATTGACGGCATGTCTGGGTCTGGCTTTAGGAGCACTGGTTCCCCTTGTGGGCATCTATCTGCCCAAGCTGGTATTGGATCTGCTGGCGGGAGAAACCTCTGCCGAGGGATTGATCCGCACTCTATGTCTGTGGGGAATCATGACGGCTGCGCTGTATGGGCTGAACGCCGCTACATATGGAAAATATTATGTACAGAATAGTGCACGCAATTTTGTTATGCTGGAGCTTTATCTGAAAAGTCTGCGGCTGTCCTATGAGATTCCGGAGTCGGAGTGGGGAAAGAAGGCGTATCATGAGGCAATGGGGGTAACCTGGGGCGGAGACTGGAGTGCCAGTACCAAAACCTTTGACGGAACCTTTGCACTGTTTCAGAATCTGCTGTGCTTTATCCTGTATTCTACAGTACTCAGCGTGCTGAATCCATGGATTATCCTGGGACTGTTGATACTGTCCCTGCTGAACGTACTGGTCATAAAAAAGGGACTTCATTTTGAGGAAAGCATGCGGGAAAGGGAGGCAGTGCATGGCAGACACTGGAACTATATTCTCTCTGCCATGGGAAATATGACGGCGGCCAAGGATGTGCGGATTTTCGGGATGAATGCCTGGCTGACAGGGATTCGGGATCAGGCCATCCGGGAAAGAGAAGAGGATAAAAGGGCATTTCAGCGCAAGAATAACTGGCAGTACTGCATGAATGGACTGATTGGCCTTGTGCGGGATGTGGCAGCTTACGGATATCTGATCTACTGCGTAGCTAGGGGAGATATCTCTGTCAGTGATTTTGTGTTATATTTCGGAGCCGTGGCAGGCTTTTCCGGATTTATTACCGATATGCTT
>CAZFYD010000184.1:0-2964 GCA_964523315.1 uncultured Acetatifactor sp. | reverse complement strand
GCTACAATATGGGCAACTCTCTGATGGTTGTATGCGCAAAGCTCGGTATGCATTTTACCGCCTGCACAGCAAAGGAATATTTTCCTGATGCCGGATTAGTGGAGGAGTGTCAGGCCTATGCGAAGGCAAGCGGCGGGCAGATTACTTTGACGGAGAGCGTGGAAGAGGGTGCAAAGGATGCGGATGTGGTTTATACGGATGTATGGGTATCCATGGGTGAGCCGGATGAAGTATGGGCAGAGCGTATCAGAGCACTGCTTCCGTATCAAGTAAATTCGGATGTGATGGCGCAGGCAAAGAAGACGGCTGTTTTCATGCATTGCCTGCCTGCATTTCATGATCTGGATACAAAGATCGGACGGGAAATATATGAAAAATTCGGACTTACAGCTATGGAAGTGACAGATGAGGTATTTGAATCTGCCCAGTCCGCAGTGTTTGATGAGGCGGAAAACCGGATGCATACCATCAAGGCAGTGATTGCCGCTACAATGGGATTATAAAATGAAAAAAGAAAAGGATATTCAGATATTGAGGGGGCTCTGTGTCATAATTGCACTGGCGGCGGGCACCCTCAGTGTTCTTTACTTACTGGGGATATTCCAGCTGAGCTGGTGCCTGAATTGCATAATGGGACTGGGTTTACTGTTTCACGGAGTCCTGTTTATACTGCTGTTTTTAAAACATCAGATTTTTTTTGCGGGAATTGACTTGCTGGCCGCAGTTTTTTATCTTTCTGCGCTGGTTTATTTTAATTTATAGAAGGGTTTGACAGAATGAAAAGCAAAATACTCTGGGCGCTGAGTCACCGGGACGGATATGTGTCAGGACAGGAACTGTGTGAAGAACTGCAGGTTTCAAGGACGGCTGTATGGAAAGTCATCAATCAGCTTAAACAGGAAGGATATGAGATAGAATCCGTGCCTCGGAAGGGGTATCGGATTCTTGCCCGTCCTGATGTAATTACGGCGGAGGAGGTTGGGAGTCGTCTTGAGACGAAATGGGCTGCCAAAGCGATCCGCTTTTATGAAACAACGGGTTCTACCAACAATAATGCGGCGGAGTTTGCCGAGAAGGGCGCTCCGGAAGGGATGCTCGTGATTGCTGAGGAGCAGGGTACCGGGAAGGGGCGCAGAGGACGGCATTGGGTAACTCCTGCGGGCAGCGCCATTGCCATGAGCATTGTGGTGCGTCCACAGATCTCTCCCGCCAATGTTTCTATGATAACATTGGTGATGGGGATGGCGGTGGCCAGTGCGTGCAGAGAGTTCTGCAATGTAAACGCAAAGATTAAATGGCCCAATGATGTAGTAGTGGACGGGAAAAAGATCTGCGGCATTTTGACGGAAATGTTCAGCGAGATTGATTATATCAAGTATTTGATCATCGGCACAGGAATTAACACCGCCGTTGAGGAGTTCCCTGAGGAACTTCAGGAGACAGCAGTCTCCCTGCATCGTATCATGGGGTACAGACCAGACCGGGCCGGCCTTATAGCTCTTTGCATGATGTGTTTTGAAACATATTATGAGACATTTTTGAAGACTCAGGATTTCTCTGTTCTGAAGGATCAGTACAATGAATTCCTTGTGGGGATTGGCAGCCCGGTGAAGGTGTTGGAACCCGCAAATGAATACACCGGTATTTCCGAGGGGATCAACGACCGGGGAGAACTTCTGGTGCGCAGGGAGGATGGCTCTCTGGAAACGGTATATGCCGGAGAAGTGTCAGTGCGGGGCGTCTACGGTTATGTGTGATTTCTATGGGGCTTATTACTGATGCGGGTCTTTTCCCGTGCGGGATTGCTAGCCGCGTAAAGCAGAAAAGCAAAAGGAAATAAATAAAAGCAATAAATAAGGCAATAAGAACAGGATTGATAATGGGAGCGGGGAACGAATATGACGCAGGATATGGTTGTACTTTGCGGCGCTAATTCTTATGAAGAAAAGTACTATTTGAATGAGAGATTTAGCTGCCTCCCTTCGCAGATTCAGGATGAACTGCGGATCATGTGCGTGCTTTTTACCCATGATGTGGGCGGGATTTTCCTGCTGGAATTCGATGGGGAGGGGAATCTTAAATTCAGGACAGAAGCGGCTTCAGGGGATTATTCCTACGATGAGATCGGTGCGGCGCTGAAGATCAAAGAACTGCAGCGCACGAAGGAGGAATTGCTCAGATCCCTGGAGCTTTACTATCAGGTCATGATTCTGAGAAAAAGGGATTTAAAAATATGAGAATCGGAAATGTGAAACTGGAGAACAATATCATACTGGCACCGATGGCAGGGGTGACGGACCTGCCATTTCGTTTGCTCTGTAAGGAACAGGGAGTGGGGCTGACCTGCACTGAGATGATCAGCGCCAAGGCCATATCTTTTCATAACAGGAATACTGCGTCATTGATGGAGACCTCCCAGCAGGAACGGCCGGTATCATTGCAGCTCTTTGGGGCAGATCCTGATATTATCAGTGAAACAGCCGCCAGTATAGAAGACCAGCCCTTTGATATTCTGGATATCAATATGGGGTGTCCGGTGCCGAAGGTGGCCGGAAACGGTGAGGGTTCCGCACTGATGAGGGATCCTGCGCTGGCAGAAAAGATTATTGAACGGACTGTGCGGGCTACGAAAAAGCCGGTGACCATCAAGATACGCAAAGGTTATACTGAACAGGAGGTAAATGCTCCGGAGATTGCCCAAATTGCGGAGGCAGCCGGCGCCGCTGCAGTGGCGGTGCACGGACGTACCCGGGAACAGTACTATTCTGGCTGTGCCGATTGGGACAGTATTCGAAGGGTGAAAGAGGCGGTATCTATACCGGTGATAGGAAATGGCGATATTACGTCGGCCCGGGACGCAAAAAGAATGCTGGAGGAGACTGGGTGCGATGCAGTCATGGTTGGGCGGGCTGCCCGGGGAAATCCATGGATATTTCGGGAGATCGCTCTGTATCTGTCAACCGG
>CAZFYD010000183.1:0-3020 GCA_964523315.1 uncultured Acetatifactor sp. | reverse complement strand
TGCTGGAGCTGGCAAAGAGACAGGGGCTGGAGAAGGTATATGTACACTGCTTCCTGGACGGCCGTGATACCCCACCTGCCAGCGGCAAGGGATATGCCGAAGCGCTGACGGCGGAGATGGAGAAGATCGGCGTGGGTAAGATCGCTTCCGTCATGGGCCGTTACTATGCGATGGACAGAGACAACAATTATGACCGGGTAAAGCTGGCCTATGACGCTATGACCAAGGGCGAGGGACTGACCGCTGCCTGCGGTATCTGCGGGATCCAGCAGTCCTATGACCGGGAGGAGACCGATGAGTTCGTAAAGCCCACGGTGGCGCTGGAGGGCGGCAAGCCCGTGGCTAAGGTGCAGGATGGGGACTCTGTGATTTTCTTTAATTTCCGTCCCGACCGTGCCAGAGAGATCACCAGAGCATTCTGCGACGATGATTTCAAGGGCTTTGACCGGGGAGCCAGAAAGGACATTACCTTTGTGTGCTTCAGCGACTATGATCCCACGATCCCCAACAAGGAGGTGGCGTTCCGCAAGGTGGCTGTGACCAACACCTTCGGCGAGTGGCTGGCAGCTAACGGTATGACCCAAGCCCGGATCGCTGAGACCGAGAAGTACGCCCATGTCACCTTCTTCTTTAACGGCGGCGTGGAGGAGCCCAATCCGGGTGAGGACAGGGTGCTGGTAAATTCTCCCAAGGATGTGGCTACCTATGACTTAAAGCCCCAGATGAGCGCTTATGAAGTGTGTGACAAGCTCTGCGGCGCCATCCGCAGCGGCAGCTATGACGTGATTATCATTAACTTTGCCAACCCTGACATGGTGGGCCATACCGGTGTGCAGGAGGCCGCCATCAAGGCAGTGGAGGCAGTGGACGAGTGTGTGGGCAGGGCTGTGGAGGCCTTAAAGGAGATGGACGGCGTGATGTTCATCTGTGCAGACCACGGCAATGCGGAGCAGCTGATTGATTACGAGACCGGCGCACCCTTTACCGCACATACCACGAATCAGGTGCCCTTCATTCTGGTGAATGCGGATCCCGCCTATACCCTGAGAGAGGGTGGCTGTCTGGCAGACATCATCCCCACCCTGATCGAGATCATGGGCAAGGAACAGCCTGCGGAGATGACGGGAAAGAGCCTGCTGGTCAGAAAGTAGGAGAGAGGCAGGATTTGTCAGTAGGGAAAGAAAATATAAGCTCGGCAAGGGCTTGTGCAGTAAGCATAAGTTTAATGTGCGAGACTATGAAAAGTGGGTATTCTGCGGGGTACTCACTTTTTTATCTCCTGTGAAGTACAATATGCGGGAAAGTTGTCTCAAAATGGACTGATAAAATTTTTGGGGGTAAAAAAGTCCACTTATACCTCACACTAACCCTTAAAAACATATATTTCAGATCAATTAGTGCTCAATATGCAAAAAGTGTTTGATTCGGTCCACCTTTTAAGAGGAAAAGTGGACCTTAGCACGTATTTTTTTCATATCAGGCAACAGTTTACTGAATTTTTGAGTTTTAATAGCGCTTTACTTATGAAAAGTGGTCTGAAGTGGAACAAAAGTTCATATCAGTCCATTTTGCTGTTATTAAAATTGACATGTCTGGGGAAAGCAGGTATGATGAAAAAAGCAGTACATCATGAGATAAAGGAGAGGATAGAGATGGCAAAGGTAACATTGGGACGGACCGGGATTACCGTGGAGAAAAACGCTTTCGGAGCGCTGCCGATCCAGCGGATCAGCAGAGAGGAGGCCGTGAGGCTGCTGCGCAAGGCCTACGATCATGGAATCACTTTCTATGATACCGCAAGGTGGTACACGGACAGTGAGGAGAAGCTGGGTGAGGCTTTTGCAGGGATGCGGGAAAAGGTATATATCGCCACCAAAACCGGCGCCGTCACAGCGGAAGGCTTCCGGAAGGATCTGGAGACCTCCCTGCGTAATCTGCGGACGGATTACATTGATATCTATCAGTTCCATAATCCGGCGTTCTGCCCGAAGCCCGGGGATGGCACGGGACTGTATGAAGCCATGCTGGAGGCGAAGACCCGGGGAAAGGTGCGCCATATCGGCATCACCAATCACCGGCTGAATGTGGCTCTGGAGGCTGTGGAAAGCGGGCTGTATGAGACGCTGCAGTTCCCTTTCTGTTATCTGGCTGATCGGAAAGATATAGAGCTGGTGCAGAAGACGGCTCAGGCAGAGATGGGCTTTATTGCCATGAAGGCCCTATCCGGCGGTCTGATTACCAACTCGGCGGCCGCCTATGCCTATTTGGCCCGGTATGAGCATGTGCTGCCCATCTGGGGAGTACAGCGGGAGTCGGAGCTGGACGAGTTTCTGTCCTATATTGAGAATCCCCCGGTGATGACGAAGGAGCTGGAGGAGGTCATTGCCAGGGACAGGCAGGAGCTTTCCGGGGAATTTTGCCGGGGCTGCGGATACTGTATGCCCTGTCCGGCAGGGATCGAGATCAACAATATGGCCCGGATGAGCCTGATGATCCGGCGGGCGCCGTCTGCGGCCCAGCTGACAGCCGAGATGCAGGAAAAGATGCATAAGATCAGGGAATGCCTGCACTGCGGCAGCTGTAAAAGCAAATGCCCCTATGGGCTGGACACTCCGGCGCTGCTGGAGAAGAACTACCGGGATTATCTGGAGATCCTGGCCGGGAAAGCATACTAGAGCATACGAAAGGAGAAGCATTATGACAGGATTGGATTTTGAGGAAATGCAGCGCATGCAGCAGGAGCTGCATCGGAAATATCATGAAAAATTCGGAGAGGGCTGGAAAGATTTGTCCCCCGATACCGGCCGGGACAAGCTGCTGTGGATGTTTGTGGAAGCCGGAGAAGTGGCAGATATTGTGAAAAAGCAAGGTGACGGGAAGATCATGGAGAATTCGGAGGTCAGAAATCATTTCACGGAAGAGCTGTGCGACGTGCTGATGTTTTTTAACGACGTACTGATCTGTTACGGCATCACTCCGGAGGAGATAGCCCGGGCCTACAGGGAAAAGCATGAGAGGAA
>CAZFYD010000182.1:0-3085 GCA_964523315.1 uncultured Acetatifactor sp. | reverse complement strand
TGATCTCCCGCATGGACGGCAGCATTTCCTCCGCCAGCCCGTCCAGAGTCTCAAAAGTCGGCGCCATACCATATACCACTTCCACATTATCCAGAATATCCGTATTCAGCCAGACAATTCCATAGCCGTAGCTGTACTCCGCATCCTCCCTGAATTGAAACTCCTCTGCGGTATCCACAACCAGAAAATAATTGGTGATATTATCCAGGACTTCCACCACTGTATTATTCAGATCCACATAGACATTATATTTTATCATATCCAAGGTATCTTCATCCAATACGTATTGGTCCACATACCCGGCAGTATCCTCGCCGGAATCCTCCTGCTCTTCCATAGCCCTGCTGTCACTGCTTTCCTGACTGCTCTCCTCCTGCTGACGGCTATCCTCTCTGACATAGCCCTCCATGTCCAGTCCTCTGTCCACAGCACCGCCTACCTGGGCACCCATGCCGCAGCCGGACATCCCCAGCGCTGCGGCACAAGCCAAAGTCAGAATTTTATATATCCTTTTCTGCTTTTTCATCCTGACAGTCCCCTCCCGATAAAACTCTCTTACAGCAGCGGATACTTGTCGGTCAGGCTCTGTACGATGGCTCTCGCCTCGGGAACCTTTTCCTCTCCGCCCTTGACTACCATGGCAATAGCCTCGGCGATCCGGTCCATATCCTCCGTATTCATGCCCCGGGAGGTAACTGCGGGAGTGCCCAGACGCACGCCGCTGGTCACAAAAGGAGACTGGGGATCATTGGGAATCGTATTCTTATTGCAGGTAATATGCGCCGCATCCAGAAGCTTCTCCACCGCCTTGCCGGTCAGGCCGAAGTTGGTCAGATCCACCAGCATCAGGTGATTGTCCGTACCGCCGGACACGATCTTGATGCCCCGGCTCATCAGGCCGCTGCACAGTGCCTGAGCATTGTCAATGATACCCTTCTGATAAGTCTTGAACTCATCCGTAAGCGCCTCCTTAAAGCACACTGCTTTTGCAGCAATCACATGCATCAGCGGGCCGCCCTGAATACCGGGGAAGATCGCCTTGTTGAAGTTGTACTTGTCGGCTGCCTCCTGATTGCACAGGATCAAGCCGCCCCTGGGGCCTCTCAGGGTCTTATGGGTAGTGGTAGTCACCACGTCCGCATAGGGGATCGGGCTGGGATGCAGACCGGCTGCTACCAGACCGGCAATATGCGCCATATCCACCATCAGCACTGCGCCTACCTCGTCAGCCACCTCACGGAATTTCTTGAAATCTATGGTTCTGGCATAGGCGGAAGCGCCTGCGATGATCATTTTGGGTCTGGCTTCCAAAGCAATCTCACGCAGCTTAGCATAGTCGATGAAGCCGTCGTCATTCACGCCGTAGGGTACAATGTGGAAGTATTTTCCGGACATATTTACCGGGCTGCCGTGGGTCAGATGTCCGCCATGATCCAGATTCATGCCCATGATCGTATCCCCGGGCTTACACACGGCAAATTGCACCGCCATATTGGCCTGGGCGCCGGAATGGGGCTGCACATTGGCGTAATCGCAGCCAAAAAGCGCCTTGGCTCTCTCAATAGCCAAATTTTCCACCACATCCACGCATTCACATCCGCCGTAATATCTTTTTCCCGGATATCCCTCTGCATACTTGTTGGTCAGGGGGCTGCCCATGGCAGCCATCACTGCCTTGCTCACCCAGTTCTCAGATGCGATCAGCTCGATATGGCTGTTCTGTCTGGCCTGCTCATCCTCAATAGCCTGCGCAATCTCCGGATCCACGCTTCTCACTTCATCTAATGAATACATACTTCTCCTCCTGCTCCTTTTTTTGTCATTTTTATGTAAAGATGAAAATACACCTAGAAGTATACCATATATGCACAGGTTTGCAAGAAGTTTCTATACTTTCCGGACGTTTGGGGGATTGTCGAGCATCCCGTCCTGTGCTAAAATAAATAGGAATATTTACTAAATCTTACTGATGGAGAAAATTATGTACCATTTTATCTTAAACCCGGTTTCCCGTTCGGGTAAGAGCCGGAAGCTGTGGGACACCGTTATTGAACCTTATCTCGAAGCGTCAGAGACGCCCTATTCCGCTCATTTTTCCGAAAGGGCAGGGGATATCACCCGAATTACGGCAGAAATTGCCTCCGGGGCTTCCGATACGCCGCACCGCATCGTGATCTTAGGCGGTGACGGCACTTTGGATGAAGCCCTGCAGGGGATTCCCGATCTCACACGTGTGCTACTGGGATATATTCCTATCGGCTCCGGCAACGACTTTACCCGGGATATGCCGATTCCCAAAGATCCCTTAAAGGCGCTCCGGCGGATTCTGGAAGCCGAAGGAACCACTGCCGTGGATATCGGCACCACCACTTATGAGGACGGCACCTGTCACCGCTTCATCGTCAGCAGCGGCATCGGTTTCGATGCGGCGGTCTGCGAGGAGACCAACCGCTCGGATATGAAGGGCTTTCTGAACCGGATCGGCTTAGGCAAGCTGACCTATCTGGGCATCGCCCTGAAGCAGCTCTTTGCCAGCAGGGCGGCATCCTGCCAGATCCGTCTGGACGATGGCGAACCGGTCTCCGTCAACCGGATTCTGTTTGCGGCCTTTATGAACCATATGTACGAGGGCGGCGGCTTTAAATTTGCACCCGGTGCAGACTACCGGGACGGTATGCTGGATCTCTGTGTAGTGGGGGATCTGCCAAAAGCGCTGATCCTGGTAGCGCTGCCCACGGCTTTCTTCGGCAAACATTATATTTTCCGGGGCATCACCCCCTACCGTGCACGGAAAGTGGAGATCCGCACCTCCGCACCGCTGTGGGTACATACGGACGGAGAAGTGGCCCGGCGCAGCGACCATCTGATCATCACCTGCCAGAAACAGGCGCTGCAGATGTATATCTGAAGAAATCCTTAAGATTATTCGGATTTTCTTAATTTTAAATTTTTCCTCTTGCAAAAGAACAAGTTTGTGCTATATTTAATGAATGTTACTGTTATCCTACAAGCATACGCTGTGTAAAAAGAGGTAAGTATGAAACTGACGTTTCATATACGGATTTGTGCAGTATCGCAAGCACGG
>CAZFYD010000181.1:0-3102 GCA_964523315.1 uncultured Acetatifactor sp. | reverse complement strand
GCAGTAATGCATTCAGCTGACATTTACTAATCGACCGAGAGTTTAACCAAGGGAAGGAAGCGTTAATGTTTTGTGAAATAAGAGATTCAATGTTCGGTTTTGAGGGCACAGAAGTGTAATAGGAGAGTAGGTTTTTACCTGCTCTTTTTTGTGTTACAATCCTTTCAAAAGCTCTGTGACTGTGAGGTATTCAATATGAAAATAATTTTAGTAGAGGATAATTAAGGTATTATCATGGAACTGGAATATTTGCTGGAGCAGGAGGGCTATACCTGTCTTGTTGCCCGGCGCAGGCGGGAGGCGGAGCGCCTGCTGGAAAAGGAAGGTCCTGATTTGCTATTGCTGGATATCGGACTGCCGGATGGGGACGGGTATCAGCTATGTCAGTCTATTCAGAAACAATATGCCTTTCCGATCATTTTTTTGACGGCGAGGGAGGAGGACGATGTGGTCCGTGCCTTTGATCTGGGAGCGGATGATTATGTGACGAAGCCGTCCCGTAAAATGAAGTATACCGCCTGACGGTGCTGCTGAAAGAAACGGCTGCCTTGGCCCAGCAGAGAAGACAGGCCCTGGCAGATTCGGTGGCAAATATTTCCCATCAGTTGAAAACCCCGCTGACTTCCATGACAATCCTCCTGGATAACCTGACGGAGAACGAGGAGATGGATGAGGTTACCAGACATCGGTTTTTTGGCGGAGATAAACCGTCAGCTGACAGGCATGTCCTGGTTGATCGCCACGCTGCTGAAGCTGTCCCGGCTGGAGGCCGGTGTGGCGGCGATTGTCGTCTTGGTGATCATGGTGACCAGTGTGTTCTGTATCCGCAACAGCTTTGCCATCTCCATGACGGAAAAAATGAAGCTTTACGGCAGGCTGGCCTCTGTGGGAACCACGGCAAAGCGGCAGCGAAAGATCGTCTATTATGAAGCAATATTGTTGGGAGCAGCGGGAATCCCGCTGGGAATCCTCAGCGGAATACTGCCCTCTGTGATACTGGTGCGGTCTGGGAGCTCTATGATTCGGACAGAGTCTTTGCCGCTGACAAAGGACTATCGTAATATTTTCACGCAGGAGAAACAGGGACTGGAGAAGGTAAGCGTATATTCACTGGGGGAGGAAACCTATGACCAGTATTGTCAGAGAGCAGAGGTAAACGAAACGGAAGCCCGGGAGCAGGCCATCGTGCTGGCAGAATATGAATTGGTCACTTTTGGCGACCAGAATCGGAAGCAGGTACAAAGCGGCGATGCGGCGCATTTTCAGCCGGGCGATCTGCTGGAAAGTCAGGACGGCGAAATCTCGATAACTCGGCTGACGCAGACGAGGGTAAAGCCTCTCTTTATGAATGATCGAGTCATTTCAGGAGTCGTACTCATCGTCAGTGACAGCTGGATGGATAGTCACCGGGATGTGCTGGAGAGGAATTACAAGAGTATGACAGATGTGTATCTGAAATGTGACAGTGCCAGTAAGATAGAAGAGATCGTGCGGCGGGATTTGAATCTGATTAATTTTACTATCGCAAACTATGAAGCCCAATACCAGTCCGATAGAAGCATGCATCTGCTGCTGTCCGTCTTTCTCTACGGGTTTATTACAGTGGTGGCGCTGATCGGCATCACCAATATTTTCAATACCATCACCACCAATATGGAACTGCGTGCTCCGGAATTTGCCATGCTGCGTGCGATTGGTGTGACCGGCAGAGAATTCCGCCGCATGATCAGACTGGAGAGCCTTTTTTACGGCGGTAAGGCGCTGCTGATCGGGATCCCTCTGGGGATATTGATCGCATGGTGCTTTAACCGTGCCATGGGGAAAATCAACCGGAAAAGCATCGTGGAAACCATCCGGAATGAAAACCTGTAGTATTATAGAAAATGATAATGAGCCAGGGCCTGGCAGATGCCGCCCTCGCTGGCCTTGGCTGTTACATATTCCACCTGCTGAAAAAGGTCGGCAGGAGAAGCGTTCCCCATGGCGATGCTGTGGGGAACATAGGAGAGCATGGACAGGTCATTGTTGCTGTCTCCTAAGGCGTAGGCATCCTCCCGGGACAGGCCGTAGTGATCCAGCACATATTGGATGCCGGTGGCTTTTGAATAGCCATGAGGGACAAACTCCCGGAAGGTTCCGCCCCTGTCGATACAGTCAAACCACCGATCGCTGACCCGGCGGAAAGCGGCAAGCTGGCTTTCCTCCTGATACCATATCACAAATTTATCCGCAAAAAAGTTCGGATTCTCCAGATCCTCCGGCATTTCATAGCAGCGATCCACAAAGGCCTGATACTGCCGGACTGCGCCGGGATGATGCAGCGGGCGGGAGAGATCAAAGGCAACCTGTGCCCGGGCTTCGAAGAGGATATCCACATCCGTCCTGCGAGCCGCCGACAGGAGCTGCATGATAGTTGCGTGGCTCTGGGGTACATACAGCACATCCAGACCGTCGCAGTAGATATTGGTGCCGCAGCCGCACACATAGCCGTCCCAGCCCACCTGCCGGAAACGATGCTCCACATTCTGAAAGCACCGCCCGGTGTTGATAAACATCAGATGCCCGTTGCCCCGGGCACGGGCGATGGCTTCTGCCGCATCCTTCGGCACTGTGCCGTCAATCTCTGAGGTTAATGTGCTGTCTATATCAAAAAAAGCGATTTTTCTCGACATTCTGTAATATCTCCCTGAAATTTTGATGAGCCTATTATACAACCTGCGGGAGGTTCTGTCAAAATAACGGCTCTCTGTCATATTATAACAGGTTCTGCCCCGTTTTATCGGTACAGAGGGAAATACTTGGGTATAATCTAGTTATTATTCACAGCACCTCCACGCTGCGTTCGCAAAACCCGCTGCTGCGCAGCTATTACGTCTGCTTCGCAGTCGTGTTTTGCTCATTGGGTGGAGGTTCCTGCTACGCAGTCAGATTTGGAACAGATATACAGCTTCTTACGAGCAAGCTCGACGAATCTGTGTATCTGCCCAAATCGGCTGTGAATTGTAACATAATCTAAAACAATTTTCTAAAAACCTTTGGATAAAACTTTTCAAGAAAATTTGGAAAAAACTTTCAAGAAAATTGTTGACAATAGAAAAATGG
>CAZFYD010000180.1:0-3157 GCA_964523315.1 uncultured Acetatifactor sp. | reverse complement strand
AACTGGCAGGAGGAGAAGGGGATTGATCCCCGGGGAACAGAAAGTATGAAACTGATGTTTCATATACGGATTTGTGCAGTATCGCAAGCACGGCTTGCGATATGCATGCTAAGGTAAGTTTGGAAGTTTCACTTCCAAATACGTATTGATGCAGTATCATGGGCACAGCCCATGATATGCATGGAGAGGGAAAAATGAGAATGTGCAGTATTGCAAGTGGGAGCAGCGGCAACTGTATCTATGTGGGTTCGGATACCACACACTTGCTGGTTGATGTGGGCATCAGCGGGAAAAGGACGGAAAGCGGGCTGGAGAGTCTGGGAATTTGCGGAAAGGATCTGGACGGCATCCTGATTACCCACGAACATGCGGATCATATCAGCGGATTGGGCGTGCTGGCCCGGAAATATGAGGTGCCGCTGTATGCCACCCGGGGAACCATAGAAGCGATCCGGCAGATGAACAATGTGGGAAATATTGATGAAGAACTGTGGGTGGAGGTGCAGGCAGACCAGCGTTTTACCATCAAGGATTTGACGGTGAATCCCATGAGGATCAGCCACGATGCCGCCCAGCCCGTGGGGTACCGGATCAGCTACGGCAGCAAAAAAGCTGCTGTCTGTACGGATCTGGGAGCCTATGACGACTATACGGTGGAGTGCCTGAAGGGATTGGATGCCATCCTGATTGAGGCCAATCATGATGTGAATATGCTGCAGGTGGGTCCCTATCCCTATTACCTGAAGCAGCGGATTTTGGGCAGCAGGGGACATCTGTCCAATGAAAATTCCGGCAGGCTCTTAAGCCGGATTCTGCACGATAATCTGAAATATATTTCTCTGGGACATTTAAGCAAGGAGAATAATCTGCCGGAGCTGGCCTATGAGGCGGTGCGCATGGAGATCACTCTGGGGGATAATCCCTATAAGGCCGAGGATTTCCGGATCCAGGTAGCGCATCGCAGCGAGGTATCTCCCGTGATGGAGATATAAATGGGGAGTCCGTTATGCGAAAAAGAATATTGATTTTAGGAATATATGTACCGGTCTGATGCTGATGGCAGGCGACTGCGGGTCAGCTGGCAATGAAGAGAGGGACATGTATTCCGGAACCTATGTGGGCAGGCAGGGAACAGAGGATAGTATATTCAATGTACTGGAATTGAGATATCTGGAAGAGGGCGTGTATGAAGTCTATGTCGGTATTTTCCGCATAGGAGCATCGGAAGGAATCGCCCGGGTTGAGGGAGAGACTCTTCTTTTTGAGGCTGAAGGAGATCCGTTGATCAGGGGAGAGATCCGTATAGAGGATTCAGGAGCGGTATTGACGATTACAGAATCTGAGTTTTCTTATATTCAGCCCAAAGAGGTGTTTATATTTCCTGAAAAGCAGCCCTAGTCATAAAAGTTCTTTAAAATGGACCGATATTTCTTTTTTCTTTGTTTGAGTCCATTAAGCGCCAGGTTTTTTGGCATATGGAAGAGGTAGGTGGACATATATGAAAAAAGTATACCATATAGTCCACTTTTTTTGCTGAAAAGTGGACCCGCTGAAGTGATTTTCAAATGTAGGTCCATTTTTCCCGAAATAAGAGTTGAAATCCAAGAGAAAAGGGAGTAAAAGTGGACTGAAAAAAGGAAATTTTACATATAAGTCCATATGGCGCAGACTGAAGGGAAGAAACCGAAAAGATATGGCTGAATAGCTGAACTTAAGGAAACAAAATCGGATAAAGTTCTTGATTTTGCGGGCTGTTCGTATTAAGATACGCTTATATCGGCATGAGGAAAAAGGAGGAAAGTATGAAAAAGACAATTATCACAGTGGTAGGTAAGGATACAGTGGGAATCATCGCAAAGGTATGTACCTATCTGGCGGAGAACCAGGTGAATATTCTGGATATTTCCCAGACCATCGTGCAGGATTATTTTAATATGATGATGATCGTAGATACCGGGAACATGACCGGGCAGTATGGAGATATGGTGGACGATCTGGAAAAGCTGGGTCAGGAGATCGGCGTAGTGGTAAAGTGCCAGAAGGAAGAGATCTTTGATCAGATGCACAGAATCTGAAGCGTGGGGTAATGCTGCGGATGTGCTTTAAAGTGCATGAAACTATGGAATCAGTGCAGTATTGCAAATATGGTTTGCAATATACATGGAGAGGAATATCATGATTAATATATATGAAGTAGCCGAAACCAATGAAATGATTGAAAAGGAAAATTTGGATGTGCGCACCATCACCATGGGCATCAGCCTGCTGGACTGCATCGATGCGGACCTAAAGCTTCTCAACGAGAAGATCTATCAGAAAATCTATGAATCCGCCAAGGATCTGGTGAAAACAGGGGAACAGATTTCCAGAGAGTATGGGATCCCAATTGTAAATAAACGTATTTCTGTGACGCCCATCGCCCTGGTGGGGGCGGCTGCCTGCAAAACCATTGACGATTTCGCAGGTATTGCCAGAACCCTGGACAAGGTAGCTCAGGAAGTAGGAGTGAACTTTATCGGCGGTTATTCCGCTTTAGTCAGCAAGGGGATGACCCCGGCGGACGAGCTGCTGATCCGTTCCATCCCTTTGGCGCTGTCCGCCACGGAGAGAGTCTGCAGCTCCGTGAATTTGGGCTCCACCAAGACCGGCATCAATATGGATGCGGTGAAGCTGATGGGAGAGGTGGTCAGGGAGACTGCAGAGTACACAAAGGAACAGGATTCCCTGGGCTGCGCTAAGCTGGTAGTGTTCTGCAATGCGCCGGATGATAATCCCTTTATGGCAGGGGCTTTCCACGGAGTGACCGAGGCGGATCGCATCATCAATGTGGGCGTCAGCGGCCCCGGTGTGGTAAAGACTGCGCTGGAAAAGGTACGTGGAGAGAATTTCGAAGTGCTGTGTGAAACCATAAAAAAGACAGCCTTCAAGGTGACCCGTGTGGGTCAGCTTGTGGCCCAGGAGGCTTCCCGGATGCTGGGTGTTCCCTTTGGAATCGTAGATCTGTCTCTTGCGCCTACGCCGGCCATCGGGGACAGTGTGGCGGATATCCTGTGTGAGATCGGCTTGGAGCATGCGGGCGCACCGGGGACCACGGCTGCGCTGGCCCTGCTCAATGACCAGGTGAAGAAGGGTGGTGTGATGGCTTCTTCCTATGTGG
>CAZFYD010000179.1:0-3180 GCA_964523315.1 uncultured Acetatifactor sp. | reverse complement strand
AAAAGCCCAACGAAACAAAGGACGGCAAGGATAAAAAGAAAAAGTTCTGGAAATAGGGGGCTGTTGCCATAACAGGTATGATGTGCGTGAAGACGTGCGTTATACCTGTTTTTTTATAGAAGAAACAGCACGTGATCTCTGTAAAATTCCGTTTTTCCCGAAGGGGATCCAACAGGGCAGCCTGTGATATAAAAAGGATTGTAAAAGCATTACGGTATATGTTAAACTGATTCTCCCCTGGGGTGCAGCAGCGGTGATCCTGTGCGTTGTTCTGGCCTGCCTGCTTTTTCTGCCCGGACGGGGGCCCGTGTATATCACTCCCTTGGAGGAGGGGACGCATTACGACAGGGTGGAGCTGGCTGACGGCGTGCTGTATTTTCAGTCCGGGAGAGTCGCCGTTTCCGTGTCTCCCAATGCCGGAAACGCCATGAGCGGTGAGGAGAGCCGGGAGGAGAATGATTTTGCGGAGGAGCGAACCGCCCCGGGCGGCGGTACCCTGGCCTGCTCTCGGAGCAGTCTGGGATTGCCGGAGGCCGCTGAGA
This sequence comes from uncultured Acetatifactor sp., assembly GCA_964523315.1. Taxonomy (GTDB): domain Bacteria; phylum Bacillota; class Clostridia; order Lachnospirales; family Lachnospiraceae; genus Acetatifactor. The sequence goes on along the minus strand of CAZFYD010000179.1, from coordinate 2,638 downwards.
CGCAATGGTCGCAGATTGACGGGCAGCAGGTCTATGTCACGGTGCTGAAAAAAGAGCCCATCCTGTATCAGGCGGTCTTTGAAAAGGAAGGAACAGTCTGGGAGATTACGGGCGAGGGCGTATCCCAAAAGGGATTAGCGGCGCTGCTAGCGGGCAGCATGCTTTTGGGAGGCTGCGGGAACGCAGGGACACAGGAGGCGTCCCGGGATGAGATCGTTGGGGCAGAGGGCAGCGACACAAGGGTGCCGTCCGAAGAGACCGGAGCATCTGCTGAGAGCGGGACTGAAACTGCCGGAGGAGGTGCAGGAGCGGACACTGCAGATGCAGCTGATTCAGGAATTACAGCAGAAATATGCGGCAAACAGCACCGCAAATTACAGCGGTGACGTCATAGAGATCAATCGGGACGAGGCGATCCGGCTTCCCATCGGGTACAATCCCTGGGAGAAGGAGGAGCATATCTATGACAGCTTCGTGGTTTATCAGGATGACGGACTGCAGTATCCGCTGAATCTGGGAGTGCATGAGTATGATGCGGAAACGGGTATGCTCACCATCAATCCGCCCTATTATGGGATTGCGGAGATGGATGACTATGAGACGGATTTAAGCCACTTAAGCGGCAGTTACCTGATGGAAGACGATGGAAACGCCTGGGGAACCCTGCCCCAGTATTATCTGGCCGCCTATGTGGATGCGGAAACAGGCGAGCCCTTGGCAAGTCCGGTGATCACAGTGGTTAAGATCAATGCGGAGATCAAGACCGCTACCCAGCTGGTATTTGACCAGACGGAGGAGGGGTATGCCCGTTTTTCCTGAAAGGAGGTGCCGGGAGCGGAGGGGTATCTGTTATTCCTGATTAACAAGGATGAGACCGGACTCTGGGAGAATGCCAAGGTGTTTGCGGAGGTGAAGGGAACGGAATGGACGGATGAAGCCGAAGCCCTGGAGATCGACGGAAGCATTGTAACCCTAAACGAACGATTCAGACAATACTATATATCCGATGATACCGGAGCCTGGATGGACGAGGAGAATGACAGTTATACCATTACGGCAAGAGCGATGCAGACCCCTTTTACCCGGGAATTTCCGGTTTACGGGCACGATTGGGATACTTTGGAGGCGGATCCCTCCCAGGTGAGGGTAACTGCCAATTCGGCTATGAGCGAGTATGTGGCCCTACAGATGCTGTCCACCAATGACGCCATTGATCTGTCCGCTTTCCCCGAGGCTGCGGACGTGCAGAAGATCAAGGATGCCTTTTTCGAAGCGCAGTATCAGAATCCGCTGATCCTGGGTGTGCAGGGCGGCAGTATCGACACCGAAAACCGGATTCTGTTTGTCAACTATGACTTTGACCGGACTACCACTGCAGCAAAACAGCAGGAGATCGAAGCCCGGGTAGAGACGATTGTGGACGAGATTATTACTGACAGCATGACGGATCTGGAAATGGAGATAGCCATCAATACCTATCTCTGTGAAAATGCCCGGTATGACGATGCGGCTCTGGAGAATGCGGAAAAATATAACTTTGCTGCGGTGGATCAGGACTTTTATGATTCCTTTACGGCTTATGGCGTGCTGGTAGACGGCGTGGGAGTCTGCGCCAGCTATTCCGCTGCTTTTAAGCTGCTGGCGGATGCCGCAGGGCTGGAGAGCATTGTGGTGACCGGTTATCTGGACGGCAGCGTGCCCCATGCATGGAACAAGGTAAGAGTCGATGGCAGCTGGTATATTGTGGACGCTACCAACAATGACAATGAAGTAATTGCCAATGCACTGCTGAATCTTTCCGATGACGCTGCCTACGGTACGCTGGTGGAAAATGACAGCTTTGTGCTGGATGGAAGCCTGCAGGATTATGCGGCGGTGCAGGATACTCTGGAGTATTACCATACTACCGGACGCTACTATGAGCAGGACGAGATCTCTGATGAACTGGCTGCCCTGTTGGCTTCAGAGGGGAAAGCCGTTCTGCGGACGGACTATGATATTGATGATGAGACTTTTTATGAGATTGCCACAGATGCCGCCAATGCTGTGGGGAAGAGGATTCGGGGATTCTATTGGATGGGAGTTATCCATCTGGAGGAATAGATTAAAACAGAATAATGAGAGAGAGGGCGTTACAATAAAAAAGAAGTGTAGAAATAGGTTTTGCTTTGTTATTTCCCATGAAGGGAAGACTTTGACCCAGGGTACTTTTATGCCGGCTGAATCCTATGCGCAGTTTGTTGAGGCAATTGAAAGTGATGGGAATGCAGTCCTGCTGGATTCCGGCACGAAGGACGGAAATGAATACATATTCTGGTCCTACAACGATTCGGAATTTGACTATGCGATTCTGATCGACGACTCCGACACGGGAATTGTCCTGGGAAATATCGTGTCCCAGGAGTCGGCGGTGGAGTGCTTTAACAGACTGACCATATCTGTCGAATAAAACAGCAGTTTGGGATGCTTGCCGCAGTATTGTTTTCGTAGATACGCTTGTTCTCATCGAGGGATTGCTGTTTGACAAATAGCAAAATAGGCACCGGCATCCTGTGAGATGTATCGTTATAAGACGCTTCATTATCAGCATTGTGCGCTTTGCGGTTTATAAGGAGAATTTTATCATATGGCTAATTCG
>CAZFYD010000178.1:0-3207 GCA_964523315.1 uncultured Acetatifactor sp. | reverse complement strand
AATCTAAGTGGTTCTTCTCCCAAGCTGATTTACCAGATAAAAATAGTTACACCCCGTTTCAAAAGTGTTTTTTTCGTTTCAAAAGTGGCAAAATTTGCAGTTGTCAAATGCTGTAGTATCGGATATAATAAGAATACCTGAAATGTTCGACAACTCCTGTTGTTTTTGAACCTACATTTACTTTAAACGGGATTCCTATATTGTCAAGTGGCTGTCAAGCCTCCACTCGAAAGAGGATTGCAGGGGAAGGCAAAAGCTTGGTTGCGGTCACCCACCTAGCATTGCTAGGAGTCAAAAGACAGGAGCCGGCATTTTGGGGTATTACGAAGGAAAAGAGCAGTCCTCAGGGCTGCTCTTTGTGTGTAGAAAAGGGGGACAGTTTTGTCACAGTTTGGAGGCCGGGATTGCAGAGAAAAGGTTGGTTTGAACTGGATCCGTCAGAACGCATGCAGCTGAAAGCGTTTATTTGTCTGCTGGGGATCTTTCTGTTGCTGCTGCTTATTGTAGCGCGTCTGCTGCATGGCGGCGGGGAGGAAGAGCCGGGACAGGAGAGCCGGGAGCATGTGCCGGTGGTGAAAAATTTACATAATGTCTGGATCCTGGAAGCGGATACAGAGGGGCTGCTGTGCTATGTGAATGGAGAAAAGCTGCTTTATCCGGCGGCGGGGCAGGCCGCAGACGGCAGTGCCGGATGGCCGGAAAACATCAGGGAGCAGGTAGCGGATCTGGTGCTGACGGACGGTGTGGTCACGGAGATTATCCTGAAGTCGGAGAAGGTCAGCGGCAGACTGCTGGCAGCGGATGAAAGCGGCGTATGGCTGGAGGAATTGGGACGTCTGGAGTTTACGGAGGATGTGCAGGGGTACCGGCTGTACCGGGAACTGGCTATGATTACTTACCGGGAGCTGTGCATCGGGTATGATTTCGCAGATTTTTGCCTGGAGGATGGGCGGATCTGCGCCATCCTCCAGGCCCGTGAGGAGGCTATGGAGACGATCCGGGTACTCCTGAAAAACAGCGACTATCAGGGGCTGTATCATGACCGTGTGGAACTGACCTGTGATACGGCTTATACGGTTTCCGCAGTGAATGCGGAGACGCGGCAGGAGACGGTGACGGAATATCCTGCAGGTATGGCGGCAGAGCTTACTGTCCGGGAGGGGGAAAGAGTCATCATTACCCCCCAGGTGCAGACCGGCAAGCTTATCCTGCAGAGTGTGCACCGCAGTCAGGGAATTCCGGCATACCGGGGGACGCTGGAGCTGCTGGGCACGAAGGAGGGGACGGTCGTGATCAACGAGCTGCCTCTGGAGGAATATCTGTACTCCGTGGTACCCAGCGAGATGCCGGCGTCCTACCCCCAGGAGGCCCTGATGGCACAGGCAATCTGCGCCAGAACCTATGCCTATACCCATATGCAGCGTGCGGGCTATGAGACCCTGGGCGCTCATGTGGATGACAGCTCCTCCTATCAGGTATATAATAATATTCTGGAGCAGGAGGCAGCTACTGCGGCTGTGAAGGCCACCTATGGCCAGCTGCTGATGCGGGAGGATGGTCTGACACCTGCGGAAACCTATTATTATTCCACCTCCTGGGGCTATGGAAGCGACGCCCATGTGTGGAAAACCAGCAGTGCAGATCAATATGACTACATCATTCCCAGGCATTTAAACCGTCAGGAGATGGAGCTGGTACTGACAGCGGGAGAAGCGGTAACCGAAACGGCAGGAACCGGGATCGGGGATTTGACCCGGGAGGATATCTTTGCTGCGGCCATCCGCACCACGGATCCGGGAGATTTTGAGGCTGATGAGGGGTGGTACCGCTGGACGTATACGGTGACAAGGCTGGATCCGGATATCCTTCTGCAGCAGCTAAAGAAGCGGTACGAGGTAAATGACCAGCTGGTTCTGACCAAGGATGGAGAGGATTATGTCAGCGCCCCCATCCGTTCCTTTACTAAGATCCGTAACCTGACCGTTCTGACCCGAGGGGCGGGCGGTGTGGCGGATGAATTGCTGATCGAGACGGATAATGGTACATATAAAGTGATCTCGGAGCATAATATCCGATATGTATTGTGTGACGGCGAAACGCAGGTGAAGCGCCAGGACGGTACGCTGGTGTCCATGAGCAGTCTGCTTCCCAGCGGATTTTTTATGATTGAAATTGCCAAAGAGGGGGAAGCTGTGGTAGGATATAGCTTGACCGGAGGCGGGTTCGGGCATGGTGTAGGTATGAGCCAGAACGGCGCCCGCAGTATGGCGGCAGAGGGCTACAGCGCCCGGGAGATCCTGCAGTTTTTCTATGCAGGCTGCAGTGTGGAGGAGATCTATGATGATGCGGAAGCTGATTAAGATCGGCATAAATTTCAACAAAAAAATGAGTGAAAAAAATATCAGTGCCTATGCCGCCAGTACAGCTTTTTTTATCTTTCTTTCCCTGGTGCCCATGCTGATGGTGATCTGTACCATGATTCCCTACACGCCGCTGACAGAGGAGAATCTGACCAATGCCATTACGGAGGTGACTCCAGATCTGATTGATGGGCTGGTGAAGGATCTGATAGCGGATGTTTATCAGAGGGCTTCTACGATCCTGCCGGTCGCAACCATTGTGATGATCTGGACGGCAGCTAAGGGGGTGATGGCGCTGATGGGCGGGCTCAATGCCATCAATGATGTGCAGGAGCGCCGGAATTATTTAGTAGTGCGGTTTATTGCAGCGATCTATACGGTGGTTATGCTGATCGCAACGGTTATCTCTCTGGTGATTATGGTGCTGGGAAGCAGGCTGGTGGATGTGGTGCTGGTCAGGATCCCCCAGCTGAAAGTGATATTTTCCCTGATTGTGAATCTGCGGTTCATTTTTTCCTGGGTGGTGCTGACGCTGCTGTTTGCGGCGATCTATGCTTATGTGCCCAGCAAAAAGCTGCGTTTCCGGGAGCAGATTCCCGGCGCCAGCTTTACGGCAGTGGTGTGGAGCGTATTTTCCTGGGGATTTTCGATCTACATCAATTACAGCAATTCCTTCAGCATCTATGGGAGCCTGTCCCTGATTATCATCGCCATGATCTGGATGTATTTCTGTATGTATATCATCATGATCGGCGCATACTTGAACTGCTTTTTCCGCCCGGTGAATAAGGTGCTGCTGGATCGGCGGGGAAGGCAGCTGGAAAGCCTGGAGGAGTAAAACGCAGGA
>CAZFYD010000177.1:0-3220 GCA_964523315.1 uncultured Acetatifactor sp. | reverse complement strand
TTTATCACAAGCTCCTGATTTTGAGCCCCTGACTTAGAACTTTCCTTATCTATTTGCCAAAGCCGCTGTCCCCGGGCTTTCTCACCGCTGCTTACCGGTAATTCGGCGAATGTTTTCCCGCTGCAGCTGCTGCCTGACAGCTCCTTCTCAGCCTCCTTCACAGAAAAAGCAGCCTGCGCCTGCACCTCTCAGGAAGCAAATGCATAAAATAAAGGCAAAGAAATAACCGTATAGGATATCAATATGAAGCGCATAGTACATATCAAGCTGAGCACCATTCTGGGCATCGTATGTCTGGTAATCTGTATCCTGCCTGCCACACAGAATATAGAAAAGGCAGAAGCTGCAGCCGCAGACGGCATTTCTGCGGCCGTTCCCTTTACATCGGACTGGACTTCACAGCCTTTGGCCGAGGCGGCTTTGGTCAATACCTATCTGTCTCACATTCAAGAGGCTTCGCAGGCATATTATGCCCGAAATGGGGAAGATATCCCTGTCATCTCCTGGTACTATGTCACTCTAAAGGAGATGACCGCTGATTTCCAGGCAGCCAATCCCGATATTACACTCACCTTTACGCTTATGCCCTATGTCGGTGCACATAACCCGGTTGGGGTGGATGAAGTCACCTTCGAAGCATCCCATACCGGTCAGATTACCTTGCTGGAATATAAACGTACCGAAAGCTCCCTCTCTCAAGAAGGAGAAAAATAGTTCTCCTTTATAACCTCCTCTGCCAGCTCCTCACCAATCACAATCACAATCTCCTGGCCTTGGGGAACGGGCTGCAGCGTGATCTCCTCCCGGGTGGCATTCAGTTCCAGCCACCCCCCGTCCCGGGCCGGTACAAATCCCTTAATGCGGAAAACTCTGCCGCAGGACGAGTCCTGCAGCAGACGCTGCGCCGTTTCCCGAAGCTCCTGCTGCGACAGATGCACATGCATAAAATAGAGAGAGGTAAATACCTTACTCTGGTCAAACCACAGCCTTGCATAGCTCTCCGGCGTATAACCGCAGGAGGATATCCGCTGATAGTCCGCCGCCGTCAGTTCCTCCCAGTTCTTACAAAGAATCTCCCTGTCAAACCGGCGTTTACACTGAAACTGTTCCATGACCCGGTTCAGATGGCTGATGGTATTCGTCACATCCCTTTCCTCCGCCTCCTGGCTGCGGCTGAGCAGGATCTGCCCGGCGCAGGCAATCTGGGAGGCCAGCAGATACTCAGACTCCCGGGAAAGCTGCTCCTCCAGCCGGGCATCCGCAATGGCAATCACATTGCCGATCTCATACCACCGGTCCAGCGGCTCCTCATGCAGCACATCAAAAAATTCCTCCACGTCAAAGATCCCCGAGGGCTCCATCAGAATCCTGTCGAAGCCTCTCATGCCCATGGAAATCAGCTTGGTCTTGAATCTGCGCTTATGGCAGTCCGGGTCACATCCGCCGGCAATCATCTCCACCTCGCAGTTATCTCCCATCAATTCCTGGAGCAGCAGCATATCCACATTGACTGCGCCGAAATCATTTTCCAGAATACCGATCTTACAGCCCTGCTCAAGCCAGTAGCCCGCATATTTTTTCAGAAAGGTGGTTTTACCCGAACCCAGAAAGCCGGTGATTAAGTCAATGGGAATCATAGCTGCCTCCTTATTTTCATTATTGATCTAACTTTCGGATCTCCCTGCTGAAAAGGGAAGTAATGCTCACGATAAATCCGCAGATACCCGTACACAGAAACATAACTGCCATGCCGCTGCCCGTCCCGCTGCCCACCAGCTTTTCCAAAACGGCGGCAAGTCCCGCTCCGCTGCGCATAAGGGGCTCAAATACATAATCCGCCAGAAAACCGCCCAGCAGAATGCCCAGAGGTATGGTACTGTACTGTATGGCATTTCTCACGGCAAACACTCTTCCCTGCATCTGCTCGGGCACTCTGCCATATAACAGTGCATTCTGCCCCGCCATGATAAAGGGGATCGGCAGACTCGCCGCGGCTGCCGCAAAGGACCACCAGAATACATTCCGGCCCGCTGCCATGCATAAATCCCCGAACAGGAAGGAAAGCCCTGCGGATATATAGATCATCCCGGCCTTATGCCTGCTCTCCTTTTTTACCGATACGATCACACCGCCCACAATGCCGCCGATTCCCATGCAGGCATTGACGGTTCCCAGCGCCATCTGATTGTTGCCGCTTCTGGCCAGAATCATGGGTGACAGAATATTTTCATAGGTCAGCCGGGAAAAGAAATTGATCAGTGCCATCGTCAGCATGATCTGCAGCAGTCCCCTTTCCTGTTTCAGGAAACGAAAGCCCTCCGCTGTCCCTGCAAAGGGCGAGGAGTATTCCTTTTTCTCTATGACATCAGGTATCGGAATCAGACACAGCAGCACCAGAAATGCCAGTAAAAAGCTGGTCAGGTCAACCACCAGAATCACGGAAAGCCCGCCGATGGTATAAAGAGCCGCCGCCAGCATGGGACTGAAAACCACGATCAGATTACCGGAAAAGGAATTCATCCCGCTGACATTGGATATTTTGTCCTTCGGCACAAGCTTTCCGACGGCCACTGCCGATGCAGGCTGCTGGAATGCTGTGGTAATGCCGATCACGGCGTTCACAAGATAGATATTCCAGACAGAAAGCCAGCCTGTCACCAGAAGAATCAGAACCGCTAAAGAGCCTAATGCAGCAACACTGTCAGCGATCAGCATGACCGCCTTTTTGCTGTGCCTGTCAATAAATGTCCCCACAAACAGGCTGACCAGAATATAGGGGACATAGTTACAGAAGGACATCAGAGAAACCGACAAAGCGCTGCGGCTCTGCTCATATGCCCATAAGGTCAATGCAAATCCCGTCATGGAGCTGCCCAGCTGGGATATGCTCTGACTGATCCACAAAACAATATATCTCTTAAAATTTTCCATTGAATTTTCCTCCGCTCTATTCTTTGTTGGAATACATGCGTACAAAATCCAATGTCGGACGTTCTTCGCCTATCTCTGTACACGTCCCGTCCGGTCATCAGACTTTGTACAGAGTTTTTCGCTTAAATCAATTATCATATGGCATAGCATATGCCTCACCTCCTTTGCGGCATACAGTAGCAATACCGACACAAACTGCCGTCACCACCCAAGTTAAGTGCTTCGCACTCAACGCAAGTTAAGTGCTTCGCACTCAACGCAAGTTAAGTGCTTCGCACTTAACTTGTAG
>CAZFYD010000176.1:0-3282 GCA_964523315.1 uncultured Acetatifactor sp. | reverse complement strand
ACAACACAGTTACTAAAAGAGATGGATAAAAAAGGTGTTGTGAAAATTGAAGGCATTGGAAGGGGTACTAAGTATGTTATAAAGTAGTCGCTATGGCAAAGAGTGATAATGTAAAACTATACTAAACTGACTATTATTTGCTTGCGGGGGATATTTGTTTCATATATAAGGAAAATGTGACATGATGCAACACTATTTATCTGTTATGGAGTATTTCTAAAAATCTCATAAAGGCCCGTGAAATCAACGGTTTTGCGGAATGGAAAGCGCTTATTACACTAGTACACCATTTTTTCTCGGCAATAGTCATACAAGTGGCAAACTCGGGTGGTGTCATACAAGTGGCAAACTCGGGTGGTTGTTTTTTGCGGAGAAATATGCTACACTTGAGACAGTACAGCAATTTCAAGACAGGGAAAGGCACGTAAAACAGGATGAAAGAGATAAGCGAACAAAAGTATTCTCGGAATATGGCACTGAGCCTGCTGGCGGGTATGGTGCTGGGGGCGGCCATTGTGCTGGTGATTCTGTGGGCATTGGGAATTTTCCCGGCAGGAAAGCAGGAAAATACAGCGGAGGACATTACAGAAGTATCTGCCGAGGCAACGGCGGAAGAGAGCAGGGACGCAGGCACGGCGCATGACAGTGAGGATCCCGAAGGGCGGACGGATGCAGTTTCTGAGCAGGAGCCAACGGAAACTCTTGCCCCGGCACAGTCCCCGGAGCTGGACACGGCGCAGGAACCGAGTGCAACACAGAAGCCGGACGCATCTCCGGAGCCGGAGACGTCCGGGACAGAAGTGGGGATCAGCCTGGAGTTTCAGCAGAGCGGCAGCTGGGAGAGTGAGGACGGCTATTACTATCAGTATGTGGCAACGATTGAGAACCTCACAGAAGAGAAGATTACGGACTGGGAGATTCGGGTGCCGGATTTTGAAGGCTGTGAGGTGGACTCCTACTGGTGCTGCGAGGTGGAGACGGAGGACAGCCAGCTGGTGATCACTCCGGCTGATTTTAATCGGGAGATCTGGGAAGACAGCAGGGCAGAGGGGATCGGCATTACGATTTTCAGTGAAAAAGAGTGGGCGCTGACCGCAGCCCTTGTGGAAGCGGAGACGAAGAGCGGCAGCCTGAACGGAAGACTGGGCGGTGAGCCTGAGGCCAGGCAGGAGGATACTCCGGTGGGAGAACACGGCAGACTGCAGGTGGAGAACGGCACTCTGGTGGATCAGGACGGAGAACCCTATCAGATGCACGGCGTCAGCACCCATGGTCTGGCCTGGTTCCCGGAATATGTGACGGAGGAGACCTTCCGCACTTTCCGAGACGACTGGGATGCGGATGTGATCCGTCTGGCCATGTATAGCGATGAATATGGCGGATATAGTAATGGTGGGGATCAGAAAGAATTGAAAAGGCTCATTGACGAGGGCGTGGAATATGCGTCCAATCAGGGCATGTATGTTATCATAGACTGGCATGTGCTGGGAGAAGGGGATCCGAATATCCACAAGGAGGATGCCATAGCCTTTTTTGATGAGGTATCGGAGAAGTATGCGGATTATGACAATGTGATCTATGAGATTTGCAATGAGCCCAACGGCAATGTATCCTGGAATGAGGTAAAGCAGTACGCAGAAGAGGTGATCCCGGTGATCCGGGATCATGACCCCTATGGGATTATCCTGGTAGGGACTCCTCAGTGGAGCCAGCTGATCGGGGATGCGGCTGCCGATCCCATCGAAGGCTATGACAATATCATGTATACGCTGCATTTCTATGCGGCCACCCACAAGGAGGAACTGCGCAGGAGTCTGGAGGAGGCGCTGCAGGACGGCCTGCCGGTATTTGTCAGTGAATGCAGCATCTGTGACGCATCGGGAAACGGCAGGATTGATGAGGAATCCGCCGAGGCCTGGGTGGAACTGTTGGATCGGTATGACGTGAGCTATGTGGCGTGGGCAGTCAGCAATAAAAATGAGACGGCCGCCCTGATTGACAGCTCCTGTCAGAAGCTCAGTGACTGGAGCGACGGGGAGTTGTCGGAAACCGGCAGATGGTTTAGAGAAAAATTTACAAAATAGTTTTAAAAACTACATATAAAAATATCCAAACCACGAAATGTTACATACCTATTGCAAAAATCAGATATTCATGTTAGACTATCTAATAATGATACTGCAGGAATGCTGCGGTATGTAAGAACAAAAAGAAAAGTGCAGATGCGAGGAAAGGTTTGGCGTTCTATGAGTAAATTTTTTCATGTTATAACAGATGGTTCCTGCGACCTGCCTCCCGAGTGGGCAGAGCGGATGGGGTACTCGGTAGTCCCCTTTTATGTATCCTTTGACGATGAGCATTATATGAAAGAGATCGAGGAGATCGGTATTCGGGATTTTTATCAGCAGATGGTGGATCAGAAGGGCGTGTACCCCAAGTCCTCCATGCCTTCTGCACAGGATTATGTGGATGCCTTTATGCCCTGGGTGGAGCAGGATATGCCGATAATCTGTATCTGCATTACCGCCAAGTTCAGCGGTTCCCTGCAGTCCGCCATGAATGCGGTCCGCATGATTCAGGAGGAGAGGCCCCAGGCTAGGATCCGGGTCATTGACTCCTCGGTCGATACGGTGCTTCAGGGACAGCTGGTGCTGGAGGTCATGAAGTATCAGCAGAGCGGCAAGAGCTATGAGGAGACTATCAGCCGGATCGAGGAGATCAAGAGTACCGGCCGGATTTTCTTTACCGTAGGGGATATGGAATATTTAAAGCACGGCGGGCGTATCGGCAAGGTCAGCGCCGTGGCGGGCAGTGTGCTGGGCATTAAGCCGGTGATTACCTTAAAGCAGGGAGAGATATTCCCCAGCGGCATCGGCCGCAGCAGGCGCAAGAATCTGGACAAAACCATCAGCCTGCTGCTGGACTATCTGAAGCAGACCGGCGAAGATGTCAGCTGCTACAGCATTGCGGTGGGCTACGGCTATGACTATGAGGAAGCGGCAGAGTACCGGGGCAGAGTACTGGAAGCTTTAGGCGGCAGGATAAAGGAGGAGGAGCTGCTGCTCCTGCAGATCGGCGCCACCATTTCCGTGCATACAGGTCCCTATCCTTTGGGGATTGGCGTTATTCGTAAATCGCTGTAGAATAAATATAGGTAAGATATGACGACCTATAAAGTGTACAGGTGAGGGGTGCATATGACTAAAAAAGGATGGCCCGATTGTCTCAAAATGTTACTATTTACAGCCCCTCCACGCTGCATTCGCAAAACCCGCTGCTGCG
>CAZFYD010000175.1:0-3352 GCA_964523315.1 uncultured Acetatifactor sp. | reverse complement strand
CGGATATTCATGCCGGCAACAATGTATATAAGACCATTGTACATATGACCCAGGCGAAAAACGGCTGCATTCTGACCGGAACCAAGGTGCCTGTGATTTTGACCAGCCGTTCCGATACCTTTGAGACCAAGGTAAATTCCATTGCTCTGGCAGCAGTTGTTGCCGAAGAGATAGCGAAGAATCAGTAAGCTTATGCTGGACGATATTGCAGAAGTCATACTGGAGTCATTACTGGAAGTAGCGGGAGAACTATTTTCGGAAGGAATTGAATTAGTTGCTGCCGGAAAAAAAGAAGAGTAAGGCAAAAGGCCAGGAGGAAAAAGCAGATGTCAGTGAAGAGTCTAATCATTAATCCCGGTTCCACCTCTACCAAGATCGGTGTATTTGAGGATGAGAACCTGTTGTTTGAAGAGACGTTAAGGCATTCCACGGAGGAAATCAGCCAATATGCATCCATCGTGGATCAGAAGGATTTCCGGAAAAAGATTATTACCGATTTGCTGGAGGAGAAGAATTTTGATATCAAGTCCTTAAATGTGGTTGTCGGAAGAGGCGGTATGTTAAAGCCCATTCCCGGCGGTACCTATGCGGTGACGGACGAGCTGCTGGCAGATCTGAAGGTGGGCGTACAGGGACAGCATGCCTCCAATTTAGGCGGCATTCTGGCAAGGGAGATCGGCGACTCCATCGGCGTCCCCTCCTTTATCGTGGATCCCGTGGTGGTGGATGAGCTGATGCCCATCGCCAGATATTCCGGCGTGCCCGAGCTGCCCCGCACCAGTGTGTTCCATGCGCTGAACCAGAAGGCGGTAGCCAAGAGATATGCCAAAGAGATCGGCAGGCCCTATGAGTCCCTGCGGCTGATCGTGGTACATATGGGCGGCGGCGTGTCCGTGGGCGCTCATGAATACGGCAAGGTGGTGGATGTATTTAACGCTCTGGACGGCGACGGCGCATTTTCTCCCGAGCGTGCGGGAGCAGTGCCCAGCGGCGCTCTGATTAAGATGTGCTTTTCCGGTGAGTATACCGAGAAGGAAGTGTACGGCAAGATCGTGGGCAAGGGCGGCTTCAATGCTTATCTGGGCACCAATGATATGCGTGAGGTGACCAAACGGGCCAATGAGGGGGATGAGAAGGCCGCAGAAGCCAAGAAAGCATTCCTGCTGCAGGTGGCCAAGGATATCGGTTCCATGGCCTGCGTGTTGAACGGCAAGGTGGATCAGATCATCCTGACCGGCGGTATCGCCTACGGCGCAGACGTATGTGATGCGCTGAGGGAGAGAGCAGGCTGGATCGCTCCCGTGACCGTATATCCCGGTGAGGACGAGCTTCTGGCTCTGGCACAGGGCGCCCTGCGTGTATTGAACGGAGAAGAGCAGGCCATGACCTACTAGGCTTGCGGCGGAAGTATGAAACTGACGTTTCATATACGGATTTGTGCAGTATCGCAAGCACGGCTTGCGATATGCATGCAGAGGAAAGTTTATAAAAAATAAAGCCTGTCTTTGCATGCTGAAAAGTGCAGAGACAGGCTTTTTATGTACCATGTCAATGGACGCTAGATTCCATCCGGCGCCTTCCGGTATTCCCTGGGGGAGCGCCCGTATACCTTCTTGAACAGATCCTTGAAATAATTGCTGTCATTGAAACCGTACTCCAGTGCAATGTCGGTGATGGTATTGCTGGTGGTCAGCAGGGCGGTCTGGGCATGCTTCAGGCGCACGTAATTCAGGTACTCCTTGTAGCCCATGCCGGTGACCAGCTTAAATTTCTTGCTGAAATAGGTGGGGCTTAAGGACGCCACCCCTGCCACTTCCTCCAGCGTCAGCGGCTTACGGAAATTCTGATAAATATAGCGGGTGGCCAGCTGAATATCCGCATCCCGTACATTGACCAGCTCGGGCTCCTCCTGATTCATGACGGAGTGCCTTGCCAGGAAAAGCAGCAGCTGCTGGAGATAGCAGGCGATAAAATCGTCGGAATACTCATCCAGGCAGGCGCTTTCGGACAGCATGTGGGACAGCAGTTCCAGATAGTCCTCCTGATACAGGCTGGGAATGCAGCCCATAAAGGAATGGGGCTCGCCGATAACATCCCGAAGGAGAAATTCCTTTTTAAACAGGATATCGGCCATCTCACAGTTGATGCCCGGATAGTACAGGGAATGGTGCAGCTCCCCGGGAGCAATAAACACCAGATCCCCTTTTTCCAGTTCATAGACCTGATCCCGGAGCAGAAAACGGCATTTGCCGGAAAGCAGGCAGAAGATCTCATAAAAATTGTGGTAATGGTCGGGCTGCAGCGGCATAAAATCACCGCGCTTGCCTTTATAAATCACGATGCCGTTAATGTCTCGGTGCTGAGAGGGGGAAGCAGTTGCCATAGTACGCCTCGTTTCTTGTAAAAAAGGGCCGGACCCCATAAGGGAGGTCAGACCCTTTTGCATAACTGTGACTGATTACAGGGGGAACTTAAAGTATCTCTTTGCATTATTGTAGGAAATGTCGGTGACGATCTCGGACAGAACTTCCATGTCTGCAGGGAATTCACCGTTTTCCACCCAGTTGCCGATCAGGTTGCACAGGATCCGGCGGAAATACTCATGTCTGGTATAGGACAGGAAGCTCCGGGAGTCGGTCAGCATTCCCACAAAGCCGGACAGATTTCCCAGATTAGCCAGAGAGGTCATCTGATCCTGCATACCGGTTTTATGATCGTTGAACCACCATGCGCTGCCCTGCTGGATCTTGGCAATGGCAGTGCTGTCCTGGAAACAGCCCAGAATGGTACCGATGGCCTGGTTGTCATTGGGGTTTAAGCTGTACAGAATGGTTCTGGGCAGCTCATCGGTCTTAATCAGGGCGTTCAGGAAATCCGCCATCTGGGAGGAAGGGGCATAGTTGTTGATGCAGTCGTAGCCGGTGTCGGGGCCGAGCTTTTCGTACATCAGCGTATTGTTGTCCCTCTTGCAGCCGTAGTGCAGCTGCATCGCCCAGTCGAGCTTTGCATATTCCCGGCCGACAAACAGCATGAAGGCGGTCTTGAACTTCAGCTCCTCCTCCTTGGTCAGTTCCATACGGTTCTGGCGCTTTAAGAAGATCTCCTCGATCTCGTCATCGGAAGCGGGGCAGTACATCACATACTCCAGAGCATGGTCGGATACATTACAGCCCATGGAGGCAAAAAAGGCCATACGCTCCTTTAAGGCTTCTTTCAGTTCTGCAAAGGTAGTGATCTCGCTCTTGCCTACCGTGGCAGCCAGCTTATCCAGATAGTCCAGATAATCAGGCTTCTCAATATTCATGGCCTTGTCGGGTCTCCAGGCGGGCAGCACCTTTACGGCGAAGCTGTC
>CAZFYD010000174.1:0-3403 GCA_964523315.1 uncultured Acetatifactor sp. | reverse complement strand
GATACAACAGCGCCTATCTGGGCAAAATCTTCAGCAAGACCGTGGGGGAAAACTTTAACTCCTACATCGATCATATGCGGATTGAACACTCCAAGGAGCTGCTGCTGAGCAATACCTACAAGGTATACGAGATCGCCGAAAAGGTAGGCTATCGGAATGTGGACTATTTTCACAAAAAGTTCCGCAAGTATGTGGGGGAAAGCCCCGCTGAATACCGCAAGAAATACGGACAGGGAGAGGAATGATCCTCTCCCTGCTGTCTTTTATTTCTCTTCCTTTTTCTCATCCTTTTTGCCGGAACCGGAAACCAGCTTCACCGTCAGGAAAAATACTCCGGCAAATACCGCCACTGCCAGAATAATCATGCCTACGATAAACCCTGTGCTGACACCCTCTTGGGCAGGACTGCTCTCTGCCGTCCGGGCATCCTCCGCAGCTTCCCTGTTCTCCGGGGCTTCTGCACTGTCAGCGGAGGCCGGACTTTCCGCCTCTTCTGAAGACTCCTGCGCCTCAGTTCCTTCCGCTCCGACCTCCTGCTCCGCTGCGGAAGCAGTCACCTGTATTTCCGCCGTCAGACCGTTCTCCGTATAAGCCGTGATGGTCGCCGTTCCGGTACCCAGAGCATATACCTCGGCAGAGGCCGCACCGTTCTGATCTGCCACCGCCAGATGGCTCACTGCCGCCACAGACGGATCGGAGGAGACGAACGTCACCTTGCCGCTGCCCGCCGGAGATACGGTGACTGCCACTGCGGTCGGCTGTCCGCTGACTGCCGTCACCGAAGCTTCCTTGGCTTCTATACCGGAAGCCTCTGTTGCCTGCACGCCGGATGTTCCCTCCTCAAATACCAGATTGGACAGGGTGAAGGTCAACTCTACCTTCTGGGGATCCTCGATCACACTGAAATTCAGCACATGATTATCCACCCTTACCTCGTCGATCACAGAGCCGTCCCAGGAGTTGATGGGATCATTGGTGTCAAAAATTCCCGATGCCTTCAGCGCCGATTTGGGAGCATCCATATGGATCGTGTAGGAGGTACCGTCCACCTTGATCTCATCATAAATAATATCACAGCTGACCAGTGCAGATTTCTTTGCCTGTCCCCTGGTTACGCTGTCATCCTTGATATAGATAGCAGTCAGATTATTCAGACCGGTTACCCCGGCATTTACCGCATTGTCAGACAGATCCTGCGCACAGTCAAATACCACGGTATACTGTCCCTCCCCGGAGACAGTGACGGCCTCGCCGTATTCGTTGCTGAAATAGCTCAGTTCACTGTCGTTGTAATAGACATTCAACGCCAGAGCGATCTCCGCCTTCGCCTCCGCTCCTTTGACCGTAACCGGCACTACCCGGGTCAGACCGTCGGAGGAATTGATGATGATATAAGTCGTTCCCTCTGCCTTCGCCACTACCTTGCCGATCCGGGAAACCGTAGCCACCTCGGGATCGGAAGAACGATAGGTCAGAAAGGCATCCGTGTCAGCGGGCTGCAGGGAAGCATTTAAGAAGAAATACTGCTCCTCCATCACTTCATAGCTTTCCTGTTCCAGAACGATCTCCGTACCGGGATTTGCCGTCTCCTGCGCTTTTACTTCCACCGGAATCTCCAGCACAGCTCCACCGTCCCGGGAGGATGCAGTGATTACCGTTCTGCCCATGCCGGTAGCATGGATATTGGCCGCCCACACGGAAAGGTCGCTGCTGTCCCCATTGACGGTCGCCACAGTCTCATCTGCGCTCTTCCAAACTATGGTATCGTTGAAAGCGCTCTTATCCACATAATCTGCCAGAGAAATATCTGCAACCTCACCCACGGCAGCAGTCACTGTGCCCTCCCAGGTACCCACATCCGTGATCGGCGTCACTGCCGCATCCATCTCAATATCGCTGAGGTCCGCTTCTCCCTGCAGGTAATACCCCCGCATAATTCCGTCGATAATCTCGGGATAGATCTCCTCACAGGCTGCCCTGTCAAAAAGAGTAAAGCTGTAATCCGGATTCAGACTCAGGTCATACCAGCCCTGATCCCAGTATACCGGAACCACACCGCTTAACTGACAGAGCCTGTTCATGCCCTCCATATGATAGGTGCGGTCCGCCGTATTGTTTTTGTTGATAGCGCCATACTCCCCTAAAATAACAGGAATCCCCCGGGAAGTAAATTTCTCCACCAGATCCCCAAACTGGTCGATCAGGTTGTTAAAATTTGCCAGCTCAAAGGTGGTATCGTTCATGTTTTCCAGCAGCCCGAAAGTCCAGTCATAGTGGTGCACCGCCACAAACAGACGGCCGGGGGTGGAATCCTCCGGAATATCAAAGCCTGCGGCATCGGAGGTGGAGTTTACAATATTGGTATATCTTCCTGGAACGGATAACCAGCGGTACACATTGTTGGAACCGGTAGCACGAACCGTATCCACAAAGATCTGGTTCAGCTCCATGATCACCTGGGTATCCTTGGCGATTCCCGCATTGCTGTTATCCGGACCCACCACCTCATTCATGGACTCAAAAATCAGATGCTCGTCATAGTCCCGAAAACGCTCCGCAATCTGTTTCCATACGGCGGCAAATTTCTCCTTTACCGGATCCAGATCCTCTGCACCGATGCGCAGCCAGCCGGACTGCTCTGCGCCGTCGTGATGCACATTGATGATCACATACATATTCATATTGATACAGTAATCCACGATATCCTGAACACGGCTCATCCACTTATCATCTATGGCATAGCCGTTGCTGTCGTCAATCATGGTCCCCCAGGTAACCGGCACACGCACGGTATTAAAGCCCGCATCATGTACGGCCCTGATCAGCTCCTGGGTCGTCTCCACATCCTGCCAGATGGTCTCGCCGGGCGTAAAGCCGGTATGTCCGTCCATGGTATTGCCCAGATTCCAGCCCGTTCCCATCTCTGCCACGATCTCATCCGCCGTCATATCCCGAAAGGGCATGGGAGCCGAATCCTCTGCGGCAGTACCTGCAGGAGCATTCCCCGCATCCTCCGCCGCCTCTGCAGCCAGATTCATATTACCCAGCAGCAGCCCCAGAGCCAGCAGCCCTGCCAGAAACTTTCCATAAAAACGCTTCATCCTCTTTCCTTTCCGTACAGCTCCCAGACGGTGCCCGGGGGTGCTGTTCTACGCTTTATTGTCGTTCTCTATCCGTCTGAAAATATACATGGAAAACCCGCTGATCGTATAGATGATGCAGGCAGGCCCGATTATCACCAGAAAAAACAGGGTCGTGGTATTAAATAGGAATATCAGCAGCTCCACAGCCAATACCACCACCAGACCGATGGTCCTAGGAAAATACCGTATGGCAATCTGCAGGGAATTCATCAGGGTATTTTTCAGTGTGTTTTCATACCTTGCACTGAGAGCAAAGGAAT
>CAZFYD010000173.1:0-3437 GCA_964523315.1 uncultured Acetatifactor sp. | reverse complement strand
TTTTTTATAAATCTTTGGTTACTATTCACAGCCGATTTGGACAGATACACAGATTCGTCGAGCTTGCTCGTAAGAAGCTGTATATCTGTTCCAAATCTGACTGCGAAGCAGAAACCTCTACCCAATGAGCAAAACACGGCTGCGAAGCAGACGTAATAGCTGCGCAGCAGCGGGTTTTGCGAATGCAGCGCGGAGGGGCTGTAAATGATAACAATCTTTGTAAACAGTCACGGTATAAAAGGATAATTATCTGGCATGATGCCTGCATATATTCGCCTATAACAGAGGCTCAAGCCCCAGATGCCTGTAGGCGTATTCCGTCACCACACGTCCCCTGGGGGTACGGTTGATCAGACCGTTTTTGATCAGATAGGGCTCCACCACATCCTCGATAGTACCGGCATCCTCCCCGATGGCCGCCGCCAGGGTATCCAGTCCCACCGGGCCGCCCTGAAACTTTTCGATCATGGTATTTAAAATATCGCGGTCCACATGATCCAGCCCCAGCTTATCCACATCCATAAGATCCAGGGCCTCCCGGGCCACCTCCTCCGTGATCCTGCCGTCATACCTGACCTGGGCAAAATCCCGCACCCGCTTTAAGATCCGGTTAGCCAGCCTGGGAGTTCCCCGGCTGCGCCTTGCCAGCTCCATTGCCCCCTTTTCATCGATCTCCACTCCCAGCACACGGGCGGAGTGCCGGATAATCAGCTTCAGCTCCTCAACCGAATAAAATTCCAGATGATGGATCATGCCGAAACGGTCCCGTAGCGGCGCCGTCAAAAGCCCCACCCGGGTAGTGGCTCCCACAAGCGTAAACCTGGGCAGATTCAGACGGACAGAACGGGCTGTGGGCCCTTTGCCGATCATCACATCAATGCAGTAGTCCTCCATGGCCGGATACAGCACTTCCTCCACCTGGCGGTTCAGGCGGTGGATCTCATCCACAAACAGCAGATCCCCTTCCTCCAGATTGTTCAGAATCGCCGCAATCTCTCCGGGCTTTTCTATGGCCGGGCCGCTGGTCACTTTCAGATGTACTCCCATCTCATTGGCAATGATGGAAGCCAGGGTGGTCTTCCCCAGCCCGGGGGGGCCATAGAACAGCACATGATCCAGGGCGTCCCCCCGCTGTTTTGCTGCCTCAATATAGATTTTCAGAGTCTGCTTCACCTTGGACTGACCGATGTAATCCTCCAGCACCTGGGGCCGCAGGGAACCCTCGATCTTCACATCCTCTTCGGTCAGGCTGGTCTCTATCATACGCTTTGCCATACCCTGTTTTGCTCCTTAAAACATCTTTTTCAATGCCTGCTTCAGCAGAACGCCGGAATCCATGGTATCCGCTCCCTCTACCCGACTGACAGCCCTCATTGCCTCGGTCTGGCTGTAGCCCAAAGCCACCAGGGCTTCCACCGCTTCCCTCTTGCCCGGGTGATCCAGAATGGAGCCTGCGCCCTGATTTTCCATCTGGATCCCGGCTTCCCGGGCAATATCCGCCGTCTCATAGTCCAGCTTTTCCTTCAGCTCCAGCACCAGCCGTTCCGCCGTGCGTTTCCCGATCCCCGGCGCCTGGGAGATGGCTTTCACATCCTGGGCAAGGATTGCAAAGCGCAGCTGGTCCCCATCCATCACAGAAAGCAGCCCCAAGGCTCCCTTGGGGCCGATGCCGCTGACGGTAATGCACCGCTTGAACATCTCCAGATCCCCTTTGGTCAGGAATCCATAAAGCCAAAAGGCATCCTCGCGGACGCTGGTATAGGTATACAGCCTGACTTCCTCCCCGATCCCCGGCAGCTTTGCCGCCGTCTGGGCCGAAATATGGATATTGATCCCCACATCATGAACGTCGATCACGCAGCAATCCTGCGCAATGCCTGCAACTATACCCTTTACATAAGCAAACATATCCTACCTCCGGCCGCCAGATTTTCTTTCATTTTAGCACACTCGAACATATGTTTCAAGCTTTTTTATCGCATCAGCTTATTTTTGTTCTCCTAACGCAGTCCGCCGGTATACGATCAGGAAACAAAGCAGATGCGCGGCAAAGGTCAGGGCCCAGCTGATGGGGTAAGATACATACAGCGCTTCCAGGCTGTGATATGCCTTAAATACGGTCATGATCCAGACAACCCGGAACAGGCAGGCGCCGGTCAGCGACACCAGCATGGGCATGATGCTGTAGCCCATCCCCCGCAGGGATCCCACCATCACATCCATCATGCCGCACAGGGCATAGGTGGTACAGATATAGAGAAGACGCAGCTTGCCGTAGGAGATCACCTCCGCATCCGCAGAGTAGAGCTTCAACAATGTGTCCCCCGCCAGATAGACCCCGTTTCCCATGAGAAACCCCACAGCGATAACACACCCCTGGCAGATCAGCAGGATCTTTCCCATCCGCCGGTACTGCATGGCCCCGTAATTTTGTCCCGTAAAGCTGATGCAGGTCTGGTACAGGGAATTCATGGCCGTGTAGACAAAACCCTCCAGATTCTGCGCCGCCGTATTGCCGGCCATTGCAACGGAGCCAAAGGAATTCACTGAGGACTGGATCAGCACATTGGAAATCGAGAACAGCGCTCCCTGCAATCCCGCAGGCAGGCCGATCTGGACCATTTTCAGCATTTTATCCCTGACAATCCGCAGCTTTTTCGGGCTGACCCGGTAGTCGCCTTCTGTCCGCATCAGACATATCAGCACCAGAACGGCGGAAATGGTCTGGGAAATAATTGTGGCCAGAGCCACCCCGGCCACCCCCATACCCAGAAAAATCACAAAGACCAGATTCAGAATCACATTAATCACACCGGCAGCCAGCAGAAAATACAGCGGCCTGCGGGTATCCCCCACCGCCCGCAAAATCGCACTGCCGAAGTTATAGAGCATCATGGCGGGCATTCCCACAAAATAGATCCGGATATAGAGCACGGCCTGATCAATGACATTCTCCGGGGTATCCATCAAAGCCAGCGCCGGTCTGGACAGCAGCAGCCCTAAAAAAATCAGGACTACACCGCTGACCAAAGAGGTCAATATGGCCGTATGTACCATTTCCTCCAGTTCCTTTTTCTGCCCTGCTCCGAAAAATCGGGCCACCATCACATTGGCTCCCACGGACAGGCCGATGAAGACATTTACCAGCAGGTTGATCAGCGCACTGGTGGAGCCCACCGCCGCCAGGGCATCATTGCCCGCAAATCGCCCTACGACCACTACATCCGCTGCGTTAAATAAAAGCTGCAGGATGCCGGAGAGCATCAGCGGCAGGGAATACAGCAGGATCTTCGGCAGCAAGGCGCCGCTGCACATATCCATCTCGTATTTATTCTTCGTTACCGTCCTGTGTTTCATGATACCACCCTTTAAATATCCTTATCAATCGTCAGTTCTGCTCCATACCGTATCAAAAAATACCGATGCAGGACATTCTT
>CAZFYD010000172.1:0-3504 GCA_964523315.1 uncultured Acetatifactor sp. | reverse complement strand
ATAAAGCTGTGAATAAAACTCCTTCGATGGATCGGTGTGGGGCCGTAATTTTTCAGGGCTTCAATATGTGCCGTGCTGCCGTATCCCTTATTCCCGGCAAAACCATATTCCGGAAAGACCTGATCGTATTCCCGCATCAGCCTGTCCCTGGTAACTTTGGCGATGATGCTTGCCGCTCCAATGGAAATGCTCTTGGCGTCTCCCTTGATGATAGGCACCTGCCGTATGAATACCTGCGGAATCGTTACCGCATCATTTAACAACAGATCCGGCTGGGGATCCAGCTTGCCGATAGCCTCCCGCATGGCCTCATAGGTGGCTTGCAGAATATTGATCTCATCGATTCGCTGGGGAGAAGCATAGCCGATGCCCCAGGCCACGGCCTTTTCCGTGATCACATCATAGAGTTCCTCTCTTTTTTTTTCGGACAGTTGTTTGGAATCATTAATATACAGGATATCACAATTCTCAGGCAATATGACGGCTCCTGCCACCACCGGCCCGGCCAGCGGTCCCCGGCCCGCCTCATCGATCCCGCAAATGCAGGAGAAGCTGTCATATTTTCTTTCATATTCCCACAGCTTTTCCGTCCTTTTCCGCTCCTGATCCAACGCTGCCAGCCTCTTTTTTGCCGTCTCCACGCACTTTATGACCCCGCTTCTGGGATCACCTTCATATCGTGCGACAAAAGCAGGCAGCTCATTTTCACAAGCTGCCTGTAATTGCTCTTTCACTTGAGTAATACTGCAAACAACGCCTGCAGTATGCTCTGATACACTGACTGTCATATTATCCATACCCCCGTATCTCTTTTTTTGCCTTACTGGTGCTTCAATACGCCAAACTTATCCAGGGGCCATATGCGGATCCAGGCTCTGCCGATAATCTCATCTCTTTTGATATTACCCACCTGTTCCACACGGCTGTCCGTACTGTTGTTCCGGTTATCTCCCAGCACGAAATACTCATCCTCTCCCAGCGTAATGGGATCCCTGGCCAGGCCGATATTTTCCGGTTGGATCACTTCTCTGCCATAGGTCTCATACAGGACTTCCCCATTGATATAGATCCGTCCCTCCTCATCGATCTGCACGGTTTCCCCGGGCAGACCGATGATCCTCTTGATATAGTAAGTCTTTTCTTTATATTTAAACGGAAAAACAATGATGTCAAAACGCTCCGGCTCCCGGAATCTATAAGTAATTTTGTCTACGATCAGATTATCCTGATCGCTCAGCGTAGGCTCCATGCTGGCGCCGTTTACCTCCGTCCTCTGTCCTACAAAGGCAATGACCAGATAGGTCAGACACAGTACAATCAGCAGGTACAATCCGGTACTCAATATTTCTTTCAGTATTTTCTTCATTTAATGTCATCCACCCTTTACTCATTCTCTTTCTGCCTGGGGCTGATCTCCGGCTCCTCGGGCCGCTCCAATGTCAGCCTGCCCAGTCTGCCGCTGCGGAAATCCTCCATCAGTATGGACGCCGCCTTCTCCAGATCCAGTCCCCGCCCCATGCCGTAACACCCCCTGCTTTCCGCCACCTTCATC
Organism: uncultured Acetatifactor sp.; assembly: GCA_964523315.1. Lineage (GTDB taxonomy): Bacteria > Bacillota > Clostridia > Lachnospirales > Lachnospiraceae > Acetatifactor. Next base: position 1,952 of record CAZFYD010000172.1, on the reverse strand, counting down.
AGCACCTGGGGGGCCTCCCCCGTGCCGCCGATGGCATAGCGCTGACACAGTGCCTGGGGATACAGCTGCTGCAGGTACCGAATCAGATCACAGGCCAGCTCATCCATGATGATCACTTCATCATTCATGGAACCGATAAAGGCCAGCCGCATTCCTACCTGCTGATCCTCAAACTTAGGCCACAGAATACCCGGGGTATCCAGCAGCTCCACCCCCTTACCCAGCCGTATCCACTGTTTTCCCTTGGTTACTCCCGGCCTATTGCCGGTCTTTGTGCAGGCTTTTCCCGCAAAGGCGTTAATAAATGTAGATTTTCCCACATTGGGAATCCCCACTACCATGGCCCGGATCGGACGATTTACAATCCCCCGCCTGCGGTCCCGCTCCAGCTTTTCCCGGCAGGCCTCCTGCACCAGACTCTGAATGGATTTCACACCGCCGCCTGTCTTGGAATTGATCTCCTGCACATGGACGCCCCTGGACTCAAAATATCGAATCCACTGTTTATTGTATATAGGATCCGCCAGATCCGACTTGTTCAGCAACACGATCCTGGACTTTCCCGCCGCAAGCTTATCAATATCCGGATTACGGCTGCTAAGCGGGATCCGGGCGTCCACTAATTCGATGATCAAATCGATCAGCCTGATATTTTCCTGCATCATCCGGACAGCCTTGGTCATATGCCCGGGATACCATTGATAATTCATATCTTAAAATGTTTTCCTTCCCTCTTTTTTTAACGGACAAGGCCTATGCCATCCTCTTCACAGCCAAGGTGAAGCCATGCTTTTCCCAGAATATCCTGTTCCTTTACCGGACCGATATTGGCAGATCGGCTGTCTTCGCTGCTGCCGGGATTGTCTCCCATACAGAAATATTCCCCCAGCTCCAGCGTAAATTCCACCTCCGCAATGCCCGGATCCATGATCTTCACATCCACCCATGGACTGACAACGCCGTTAACATACAGTACGCCGTTATTGATCCATACAGTATCCCCCGGCTCCGCCACCACACGCTTCACATAATAGTGGGTGTTCTTGTTTCCGTTGGGCAGAAATACCACTACATCCCCCACCTTGGGCGTCCCCAGCATATAGCTGAAACGGTTGACATAAACTCTCTGCCCGTTATACAGATTGGGTTCCATGGACACGCCTACCACATTGGTATAGGTACCGAAAAAGAAAGTAAGCACCAGAGCGATAAACACGGCTGCCGCCATCCCAAACAGCACGATAAATGCCTCCCTGACAGCTGACGAGCTGATTTTTTTCTTCCGTTTATAAAAGCTCAGACCTCTGTTGCGTGGCACTGCTATCCCTCCAAAATCATCCTGCCTAATAGTATAACACATTCTGCGGAAATAGAAAAGGACAACTACAAAAAAGTAATTGTCCCTCTTCCCGCAGATTATTTTACTAACTCTTTTACCTTAGCTTTCTTACCGATGCGGTTTCTTAAGTAGTTCAGTTTAGCACGTCTCACTTTACCCTTTCTGACTACTTCCACCTTCTCTACATTGGGAGAATGTACCGGCCAGGTCTTTTCAACGCCGATGCCGTTGGAAGTCTTCCTCACGGTAAAGGTTTCCCGGTTGCTGCCGCCCTGTCTCTTCAGGACTACGCCATCGAATACCTGAATTCTCTCACGGTTGCCCTCCTTGATCTTGCCGTATACTTTAACGGTATCGCCAACCTCAAAGCTGTCAACATTAGCTTTCAGCTGTTCTGCTTCGATCTCTTTGATAATATCGCTCATTATAAAACCTCCTGAATCTACTTGATGTTCTTAATACATTCTGTAACAGAGGACCATCTCATTTTTGCAACGGTAAGATTGTACCACAGTATTCCATAAAACGCAAGCATTTCTTTGCAAAAGATTCCAAAGATTCCAAATCTGACTGCGAAGCAGGAACCTCCACCCAATGAGCAAAACACGGCTGC
>CAZFYD010000171.1:0-3513 GCA_964523315.1 uncultured Acetatifactor sp. | reverse complement strand
CCTTCGGATCCGCTGTCAGGATCCGCACCGGCATCTCCATATCCAGCAGGATCTCATCGCCGTCCTGCCAGATTCCGTCCAGATACAGATAACCGTCCCGATAGTCCGCTGCCTTCGGCTGCATAACGCCATCCTGTTTTGAGCTCCCTGTTTGCGGAATGCCTCTCACTGTCAGTCCCTCTTCATCCACTGCGAGCTGCAGCTGTCTTCCTCCGCAGCGGCAGCTTACCTTTGCTGCGCTGCTCCATCCGGGAATCCTGAACGCCAGCCTGCAGGGCACCTGTTCTCCGCACAGCCGCACTTTTACCTTCCCTTCCCAGGGCATCTCTGACTCCACCTGCAGCTCCAACGTCTTTTCCCCCACCTGTTTCGTCAGCACACTGCCCATGTACAGATGCATCCACAGAGTGTCGGCAGACTCCGTATAGGCATAGGCCGCCACCGAGCTTACCAGCCGGGCAATATTCGGCGGGCAGCAGGCACAGCCGAACCACTTCTGCCGCACACTCTTCACATGAGCCTTCCGGGCGTCCTCATGGCAGGCCCGGGGCAGCACCTCCAGAGGATTCACATAGAAAAAGCTCCTGCCGTCCAGAGCCATGCCCGCCAGCACGGTATTGTAAAGAGCCAGTTCCATCACGTCCCCGTATTTTCCCCGGGGCTTCAGCTGCAGCATTCTTCTGGCCCAGAAAACCAGGCCGATGGCTGCGCAGGTTTCGGAATAGGCCGTGTCGTTGGGCAGGTCATAGGCAAAGGAGAAAGCCTCCCCCATGTGCGTAGCCCCGATTCCGCCGGTCACATACATTTTTTCCCGGGTCACATTGTCCCAGAGCCTGTCACAGGCAGCCTCCATAGCCTCATCCCGGCATAATCTGGCCACATCCGCCATACCGCTGTACAGATATACCGCCCGCACCGCATGGCCAACGGCCTCCGACTGCTCCCGCACCGGCATGTGGGCCTGATGGTAGGCATTGTTGGTGTTCGGTCGATAAGACTGCCCGTCATGAGCTGCCCGCTCCTTTTCCTCTTCCTCAAAATAGAAGGGCTGCTGTCCCCTCTGATCCAGGAAAAAGCGGGACAGCTTCAGATACCGCTCCTCTCCTGTCACCTGATACAGACGTACCAGCGCCATCTCTGCAATCTCATGTCCGGGATAGCCCTTGCATTGCCCCTCCGCCGGGCCGAAGACTTCGCTGCAGTAGTCGGCAAAACGCATGGCGGCTTTCAGGAGCTTATCCTTGCCCGTGGCCTGATAATACGCCACAGCTCCCTCCACCAGATGGCCCAGACAGTACAGTTCATGGTGATCCCGCAGATTGGTAAACGCCCGATCCATCCCATTGATAATGTAATAGGTGTCCAGATAGCCGTTCTCCAGCTGGGCCGCACAGACAATATCGACGGCTTCATCCGCCGTCTGCTCCAGCACCGGGTCAGGATGCTGCAGCAGGCTGTAGCCCACCGCTTCAATCCACTTGGAAAAATCCGTATCCTGAAAGACAAATCCGTAAAATTTATCCTCATCCGGGTGGGCAGGATCCTCCGGCAGCGCTTCAAAGCCCCGGAAGGTATAGGCCGGTGCCGCATAGGCAGCTCCCTTTTTTTGTTTTTCCCGCATCATACGGCCCGCCACTTTAAAATTCCGCATACAGTAGCTGGGGGCCGCCCCCTCCACCCGGTCATTCAGAGCTTCCCACTGATAGGGAATCACCTCCGTGCGCACCAACTCCTGCTGTCTGTGCCAGAAGCTGTCCGTCACCCGAATCTGCTTTAAATCCATCGGATTGCTGAATTCCTGACTGTTCATCTCCGTATTTCCTCCGTTTTGTTTTCTTCTTTCACAATAACAAAACGCCCCCGGCCCGTCAAGCAAAAAAGGGCTGCAAGGTCACCCTCACAGCCTCTTTCTCCCTTTTTCCTCAAATGCAATAATCAATGGCGTCCAGCCGCTGCCTATGTCTTGCCGCCAAATCCGCAATGGTCACATGATCCACCACATTGTTGACCGCCTCATAGATATCCTTCCAGACCTGCAGCGTCTCACAGGTATCACATCGCTCACAGTCGCCGTAATCGTCCTCCAGACAGGCTACTGGGGCCAGAGAACCCTCCGTCAGACGCAGAATCATCCCAACGGTATATTCTTCCGGATCCCTGGCCAGCCGGTAACCTCCCTGGGCGCCCCGGACACTTTTTACATAGCCTGCTTTATTCAGCACGGCAATGATCTGCTCCAGGTATTTTTCGGAAATTCCCTGTCTGCCCGCAATCTCTTTTACTTTGATACACTCTCCGTTATTATTCAGCGCCAGATCCAGCATGACCCGCACCGCATAACGGCCTTTCGTCGATATCTTCATATCTTTTCTCCACTATCCAAACAGAATACTTATTCCTCGGTAAACATTGCCGTAGACAGATACCGGTCCCCGGAATCCGGCAGCAGCGCTACGATGGTCTTTCCCTTGTTCTGGGGTCTGAGTGCCAGCTGGGAGGCTGCATACAGCGCCGCACCGGAGGTAATGCCCACCAGCACGCCTTCCTTCCGGGCAATCTCCCGGCCCGTAGAAAATGCCTGTTCCGTGGTCACCGTAAAGATCTCGTCATACACCTGGGTATTTAAGATGGAAGGCACAAAGCCTGCACCGATACCCTGCAGCTTATGAGGACCGGGCTTTCCGCCGGAGAGCACGGGGGAATCCGCCGGTTCCACCGCTACAATCTGTACCTTGGGATTTTTAGACTTCAGATAGGTGCCGATGCCGGTTATCGTACCGCCGGTGCCTACGCCTGCCACAAAAATATCTACTTTGCCGTCCGTATCCTCCCAGATCTCCGGGCCTGTGGTTGCAGCATGGGCTGCCGGATTGGCAGGATTGTCGAACTGCCCCAGTATCACTGCGTCAGGAATCTCCTTCTCCAGCTCCTCCGCTTTGGCAATGGCGCCCTTCATCCCCTTTGCGCCCTCTGTCAGCACTAATTCCGCGCCATAGGCTTTCAGCAGATTACGGCGCTCCACACTCATGGTATCCGGCAAGGTCAGGATCGCCCGATATCCCTTAGCTGCCGCTACACTGGCCAGGCCGATACCGGTGTTGCCGCTGGTGGGCTCAATAATCGTAGCGCCGGGCTTCAATATCCCCTTCTTCTCCGCATCCTCCACCATGGACAATGCAATTCTGTCCTTGACACTGCCCGCAGGATTGAAGTATTCCAGCTTCACCAGAATATCCGCATCCTGAATCCCGTTTGCTTTCTGATAATTGTCCACCCGCATCAGCGGCGTGTGCCCGATCAGCTCTGTTGCCCTGTTGTAGATCTTAGCCATAATAAAATCCTCCTTTCAATTCCTAGTTATCTGATATGAATGTTATGGTAAGAATATACCATTTTTTACCCGCTGTCAATTCTTTTTTTTAAAACTGTTCTTTTCTATGCAAAAGCAACCGTTCCGCCCTCATGGGGCTTGCGCAATGTCCTCTTTTTTGGTAAGTTATTAATAATGTCAGA
>CAZFYD010000170.1:0-3557 GCA_964523315.1 uncultured Acetatifactor sp. | reverse complement strand
ATGGTATAATGAGTAGAATGCTTCGCATTTCACATATTTGAGCAAGTTGAGATAAGCGAGCGAGGTGAAGCATTTGCCGGAGTGGGCAGATGCTCTTTTCGTGTAGAGGAGGATATTCATGCAGGCAGATTATATCCACAGAGAACATACGAAAGCAGTACGGATCGGCGGTGTGCGGATCGGCGGAGGTGCGCCCATCGCCATCCAGTCCATGACCAATACCCGGACGGAGGATGTGGCGGCTACGGTGGCGCAGATCCGGCGGCTGGAGCAGGCGGGCTGCGAGATCATTCGCTGCACGGTGCCCACCCTGGAAGCAGCACAGGCCCTCCGGGAGATTAAAAAGCAGATTTCCATTCCCCTGGTGGCAGATATCCATTTTGATTATCGGATGGCCATTGCCGCCATGGAAAACGGAGCGGATAAGATCCGGATCAACCCCGGGAATATCGGCTCCGCCGAGAAGGTGAAGGCGGTGGTGGATGTGGCCAGAGAGCGAAGCATCCCGATCCGGGTGGGGGTAAACAGCGGCTCGCTGGAAAAGCCCTTGCTGGAAAAATACGGCGGTGTCACTGCGGAGGGGATCGTGGAGAGCGCTCTGGATAAGGTGCATATGATCGAGGATCTGGGGTATGACAATCTGGTCATCAGCATTAAGTCCTCGGATGTGCTGATGTGCGTCAGGGCCCATGAGATTCTGGCGGCCCGGACGGCGTATCCCCTGCATGTGGGAATCACGGAGTCCGGCACGGTGCAGAGCGGCAACATCAAGTCGGCTGTGGGCCTGGGACTCATCCTGCACCAGGGCATCGGCGATACGATCCGGGTATCCCTGACCGGGGATCCGGTGGAGGAGATCAAGTCTGCAAAGCTGATTCTGCGTACCCTTGGTTTACGGCAGGGAGGAATTGAAGTGGTATCCTGTCCTACCTGCGGCAGGACGAAGATTGATCTGATCGGCCTGGCAAACCGGGTGGAGAAGCTGGTGGAGGATTATCCTCTGGATATTAAGGTGGCAGTTATGGGCTGCGCAGTCAACGGCCCGGGAGAAGCCAAGGAGGCAGATATCGGCATTGCCGGTGGGGACGGTGAAGGGCTGCTGATTAAAAAGGGAGAGATTGTGCGGAAGATGCCGGAAAGCGAATTGCTGGCAGCATTGAAGGAAGAGTTAGATCACTGGGGTGAATAGGCAATGGCGAAACCATTTTTTGAGGTATTTCCTACCTTACAACTGCATGGCAGTGTTCATGATATTATGGAGCAGACTACGGTGGAGAAGATTTCCGCTACCAAGCGGAAGGACTATCTGCGGATCTATCTTCTGAGCCGCCGCCTGATTATGAAGAAGGATGTTCTGACCGCAGAAACAGAGATCAAAAGACAGCTGTTTCCCAGTGCCAATATGGTGATAAAGATCTATGAGAAATTTGAACTTTCCGCCCAGTATACCCCGGAAAAGCTGATGGACGTCTATCGGGACAGCATTCTGGAGGAGCTGCGGGAATATAATCATATCGACTATAACAGCTTTAAGACGGCGGAGTTTTCCTACCCCAGCGAGCAGCAGATGACGCTGACGCTGGAGGACAGTGTGCTGGTCCGCAGCCGGGAGGAGGAACTGGTCCGCATATTGGAAAAGATCCTGGTGGAGCGCTGCGGTTTCAGCCTGTCCCTGCAGGTAGAATACCGGGAACCTCAGGCCGACAGATTTGCGGAGGATGACGAGCAGAAGATCAAGCTTCAGGTAGCGGAGATCTATAAACGGGTGAACAGGGGCAGGGGGAAAACGGCAGATACGGATTCTCAGACAGGCTTTATGCAGGCGGATGTGCCGCAGGCATTGAACGAGGCCACAGGGGGAACAGCAGGCAGCAGGGCCGGAGACGGCGCAGCCAAAGCAGGACAGCCGTTGAACAAAACAGGCGCCGCTGCGCAGAAGGCTGCGGGAGCAGGGAGTACCCAGAGCGGCTTCGGCGGCAGCCGGGGCGAGTTCAAAAAGGGCGGCTTTAAGAAGGGTGAATTTTCCCGGGGCGGCGCCTTTGGCGGCAGCATAAAGCGCTCCGATAACCCGGATGTGATCTATGGCCGGGATTTTGAAGAGGAGGCCATGAAGATCGAGGATGTGATCGGCGAGATCGGCGAGGTGGTGATCCGGGGCAAGATTCTGACGGTGGACAAGCGGGAGATCAAGAACGAGAAAACCATTGTGACGTTTGATATCACGGATTTTACCGATACTATGACGGTGAAACTGTTTGTCCGCAACGACCAGGTGGAGGAACTTCTGGGCGGGATCAAGGCAGGAGCCTTTGTCAAGGTCAAGGGGATCAGTATGCTGGATAAATTCGATCATGAGCTGACCATCGGTTCCCTGGTTGGAATCAGGAAGATTGCGGACTTTACCACCGGCAGAGCGGACACGGCGCCCCATAAGCGGGTGGAGCTGCACTGTCATACCAAAATGAGCGATATGGACGGTGTCTCCGAGGCCAAGGATATTGTAAAGCGTGCCTATAAATGGGGGCATAGGGCCATTGCCATCACCGACCACGGTGTGGTGCAGGGCTTTACTGATGCGGGTCATGTGTGGGATGATCTGTGGAAGGAGGAGAAGGGCAAGCGCAAGGAGGCCGGGGAGGAGAACCCGGATAAGCAGGACTTCTTCAAGATCATCTACGGCGTGGAGGCTTATCTGGTAGATGATTTAAAGGAGATCGTCACCGGGGATCAGGGACAGGATCTGGATGCGGATTTTGTGGTGTTTGATATCGAGACCACCGGTTTTTCTCCCGTCAATAACCGGATTATCGAGATCGGTGCGGTGAAGGTGGAGCGGGGGAAAATCACGGACCGCTTTTCCACCTTTGTCAACCCGGATGTGCCCATTCCCTTTGAGATTGAAAAGCTGACCAGTATCAATGACAGTATGGTGGTGGATGCGCCGATGATCGATGAGGTGCTGCCGGAATTTCTGAAATTTTGTGAGGGCTGTGTGCTGGTGGCGCACAATGCCAGCTTTGATATGAGCTTTATTATGGAAAACTGCAGGCGGCTGGGATACCCGGAGTGTTTCACCTATGTGGATACGGTGGGGATTGCCCGGGTGCTGCTGCCCCATCAGGCCAAGCATACTCTGGACGCAGTGGCAAAAACTCTCGGTGTCTCTCTGGAGAATCATCACCGGGCGGTGGATGATGCGGAGGCCACTGCAGAAATTTTTGTGAAATTTATTCCCATGCTCCGGGAGAACGGGGCAGAGACTTTGCAGCAGGTAAATGCCATGGGCGCTTCCAGCCCGGACATCATCAAGCGCCTGCCCACTTACCATGCCATCATTCTGGCGAAAAATGACCTGGGGCGGATCAATATGTACCGGCTGATTTCCGAGTCCCATGTGACTTATTATAACAAGCGTCCCCGGATCCCCAAAAGCCGGATCCTGAAATACCGGGATGGGCTGCTTCTGGGCAGCGCCTGCGAGGCGGGAGAGCTGTATCGGGCGCTGCTGGAGTGCAAGGCGGATGCGGAGATCGCCCGGCTGGTAAATTTTTACGATT
>CAZFYD010000169.1:0-3591 GCA_964523315.1 uncultured Acetatifactor sp. | reverse complement strand
CCCAGAGATGGCGTGAAGATACTTGGAAACGGAGAACTTACCAAGAAGCTCAACGTAAAGGCAGATGCTTACAGCGCATCCGCAAAGGAGAAGATTGAGGCACTTGGTGGAACTGCTGAGGTGATCTAATGCTTACAACCTTAAAAAATGCATTTAAAATTAAAGAGATAAGGACAAAAATTCTATTTACACTGGCTATGCTGGTTGTGATCCGTCTGGGATCACAGCTGCCTGTGCCCGGCGTGGACAGAACTTATTTCTCTGCCTGGTTTGCGCAGCAGACCGGTGATGCATTTAGTTTTTTTGATGCGATAACAGGTGGATCTTTTTTAAATATGTCCATTCTGGCATTGAATATTAATCCCTATATTACGTCTTCCATTATCATGCAGCTGCTGACTATCGCTATTCCCAAGCTGGAAGAAATGCAGAGGGACGGCGAGGACGGCAGAAAGAAGATTGCATCGATCACCAGATATGTGACGGTGGGGCTGGCGCTGATCCAGTCAACTGCAATGGCCATCGGCTTCGGCAGACAGGGATTATTGGTGAATTACAATGCGATTAATGTGATTACCTGTATTGCGGCATTGACGGCCGGCAGTGCATTCCTGATGTGGGTAGGCGAGAGGATCACGGAAAAGGGTATCGGTAACGGTATTTCCATTGTGCTGGTAATCAATATCATCGCAAGACTTCCCCAGAGTCTTTCCTCCCTGTTTAATCAGTTTGTGCTGGGTAAGGCACCTGCTACGGCGATTCTGGCAGCATGTATTATTATTGCCATTATCGTGCTGATGGTAGTGCTTGTTATTATTCTGAACGCAGGCGTCCGCAAGATTCCGGTCCAGTATGCAAAAAAGGTACAGGGCAGAAAGATGGTCGGCGGACAGACCTCCAGTATCCCGCTGAAAGTCAACACTTCAGGCGTGATCCCGGTGATTTTTGCCTCCTCGATTATGCAGACGCCTATCATTATCTGCTCTCTGCTGGGATATCAGGGAACCGGTTTCTGGGGTGAAGTGCTGAAAGGCCTGAACCAGAACTACTGGTGTGTTCCCAGCCAGCCGATCTATTCCATCGGTTTGCTTGTGTATATCCTGCTGATCATTTTCTTTGCTTACTTCTACACATCAATTACCTTTAACCCGTTGATGGTGGCCGATAATATGAAAAAGCAGGGCGGTTTTATTCCGGGTATCAGACCCGGCAAGCCCACCAGTGATTATCTGACCAGGGTATTGAACTATCTGATCTTTATCGGCGCCGTAGGTTTGGTGATTATCGCTGTGCTGCCGTATATATTCAACGGTGTGTTCGGCGCAAGCATCTCCTTCGGCGGAACCAGTCTGATCATCGTGGTGAGCGTGGTCCTTGAGACCGTGAAACAGGTGGAGTCCCAGATGCTGGTACGTAATTACAAGGGCTTTTTGAATGACTAAATCAGTCTGAGAGGCGCTTTCTGATGATTTTTATCACAGAGGGCGCCTTGCGTAGCTGAAAAAAGGAGGAAAATATGAAGATTATTATGTTAGGCGCGCCCGGTGCCGGTAAGGGTACCCAGGCCAAGATGATTGCAGAGAAATATCAGATCCCCCATGTATCTACCGGAGATATTTTCAGAGCCAATATCAAGAACGGTACCAAGCTGGGTATGGAAGCAAAGAAGTATATGGATCAGGGACTGCTGGTGCCTGATGAGCTGACCGTGAAGATCCTGCTGGATCGTGTGGCGCAGGAGGATTGTAAGAACGGTTATGTGCTGGACGGCTTTCCCCGCACCATTCCTCAGGCCGAGGTGCTGGATAAGGCATTGTCCGAGCTGGGAGAGAAGATCGATTATGCGGTCAATGTGGATGTACCGGATGAGAATATTGTGAAGAGAATGTCCGGCAGAAGAGCCTGCCTTTCCTGCGGCGCAACCTATCACGTCGAGCATATTCCCCCCAGGCAGGAAGGAATCTGCGACAACTGCGGTCAGCCTTTGGTGCTGCGCGATGATGATAAGCCCGAGACTGTGCTGAACCGCCTTAAGGTATATCATGATCAGACGCAGCCCCTGATTGATTTCTATACCGCCAGGGGCGTCCTGAGAACTGTGGACGGCACTGCGGATATGAAAGATGTTTTTGAGGCAATCACAGCGATCCTGGGATAATGGTTCTGAAGCGGAATGAGACGAGGAATTCCAATCCCATGTGGAAATCACAAAAAGCAGAGTGCAGAGAAGAGGAATGTTGAATATGGCGGTAACGATTAAATCAGAAAGAGAGATAGAGCTGATGCGAGAGTCCTGCAGACTTCTGGCCATCGTGCATAAGGAAATGGAGGAGGCCATAAGGCCCGGCATGTCTACTAAGGATATTGATATTCTGGGGGATACCCTGATTCGAAAGCTGGGCTGTATTCCTAATTTCAAAAACTATCACAGGTATCCTGCGTCCATCTGTGTGTCGGTGAATGACGAAGTGGTGCATGGGATTCCCAACAAGCATCACATCCTGAAAGAGGGTGATATCGTCAGTCTGGATGCGGGACTGATTTACAAGGGCTATCATTCCGATGCAGCGCGCACCCATGCGGTAGGGCAGATCAGCCCCGAGGCACAGCAGCTGATTGATGTTACGCGACAGAGCTTTTTTGAAGGAATAAAGATGGCGAAAGCAGGCAATTATCTCTATGATATTTCCAATGCCATCGATGCTTATGTGACCCCGTTTGGATATGGGATCGTAAGGGATCTGGTGGGACATGGTATCGGCACTGCGCTGCATGAGGATCCCCAGATCCCCAACTTCGCTCAGAAGCGCAGAGGCATTAAGCTGCGGGCGGGTATGACTCTGGCCATCGAGCCTATGATCAATATGGGCGGCGCAGATGTGGTATGGCTGGATGATGACTGGACGGTGGTGACGGAAGACGGATCCCTGTCGGCACATTATGAGAATACAATCCTCATCACGGACGGAGAACCGGAAATCCTGACTTTGTATTAAGGAACATGAGGAGTAAATCAATATGACAGGACATTTTGCAGCGGCGAAGGCGGGGCATGATGCAGGCAGCCTGTATGTCATCGTGAGAGAGGAAAACGGATATGTGTATCTCTGTGACGGACGGCTGCGCCCGATGGCGGCTCCCAAGAAAAAGAACCGCAGACATATCCAGATCATCAATAGGACAGTGGATGAGGATCTATTGAACCGTTTATTGAGAAAAGAGAAGGTATATGATCACGAGATCAAATATGCCATAAAACAGTATTTGACGACCGCATGAGAGATTAGGAAGGAGAAAGTGTATGTCAAAGAGTGATGTGATTGAGATTGAAGGTACTGTGGTAGAGAAGCTGCCCAATACCATGTTTCAGGTGGAGCTGGAGAACGGACATCGTGTGCTGGCTCATATCAGCGGAAAGCTGCGTCAGAACTTCATCCGTATCCTGCCCGGCGACAGGGTTACCCTGGAGTTATCTCCCTATGATTTGTCCAAGGGACGTATTATCTGGAGAGACAAGTAATTCTCCGGCGGAAATCGGTTACTATTTACAGCCCCTCCACGCTGCATTCGCAAAACCCGCTGCTGCGCAGC
>CAZFYD010000168.1:0-3611 GCA_964523315.1 uncultured Acetatifactor sp. | reverse complement strand
ATATTTGCGGATCTTGTCGGACAGATCCGGGGAGATGTCCAGATAATCGGTATAGCCTCTGGACTGCTCGGACAGCAGCTTGTAATGCAGTATGGTGGAAAAGTCGTCCTGATACAGGGGTTGTTCCCTTGTAAAATAATCTGTCAGCACACGGTATGCGCCCTCCGGCATCTGGGACTGCAGCTCCTGAAGGCTGCGGTTGCTCTGGATCGCCTGACGCAGCGCTCTGGCGGAGCTCTGGAAGGATCCCAGATATCTGTCCCGATGATCGGAGCCGGTTCGAAGAACATTGATGGGATTTATCGAGCTGCGGCGCCTATGTAAGGCCTTGATATATTCGATTCCCAGAATATTGTTGGCACTGGAAATGACAGTGATGTCTGAGGCCAGTTTTGGATAGGCCATCAGCAGGGCGTTAGAGCGGGCAGTGGGATAGGAGTACCCCAGCTTAAGCTTCTCCAGCAGAAACCTCTTATAGGGCTCCGGCTCCTCCAGAAAGATATCCGCAAACTGTGCCAGCGTCTGCAGATTCCCGCATTCGCTGCCAAAGCACAGATAATCCACCACACCGAGATGATCCAGCATGGAGACGGCTCCCCGGGCAAAATATTCCGCGCTGCTGGTGGCGTAGCAGGCCGGCAGTTCCAGCACCAGATCCGCCCCGCAGGACAGGGCTGCCTGAGTACGGGCGTATTTGTCTACCAGCGCCGGATCTCCCCGCTGTACGAAATCGCCGCTCATCACTGCAATGATGTAGTCGGCCCCCGTGAGCGCGCGGGCCTGCCGCAGGTGATAGGCATGTCCCAGATGGAAGGGATTGTATTCTGCAATAACAGCGCACACTTTCATGATGGTCTTATTCCTTTCCGTATTTTTATATAAACTAAATATCGTAGATAAATAGTGAAAGGCTATGTGAAAAAAATAACATAATATGAAAACGCTTACATACAGACAGGAATCACGTTTTTTTCCATGCGGAATTAATTTTTTGTATTTTAAAATGTACAATTTAACGCATATTGTAGCTTGTTTATTTTCTATATCTTTAGTATAATATAAACAATAAGTTTTGTTAAGTGAATTTTAATAATATTTTTATAAAAAAAGTTAAAATTTGTAAAAATGCAAGCGGATATTCCGCAGAAAGGAGAAGATATGTCTTATATCGATACGATCAAAGACAGAGCAAAGCTCGACAAGAAAACCATTGTACTGCCGGAGTCCAATGACAAGAGGACCCTGCTGGCAGCGGCAAAGATTATGGAGGAGGGGATCGCCGATATCATTATGATCGGTGACGAAGAGAAGATAATGGATGGCGCCGGCTGGCTGGAGGTAGATCTCTCCGGTGTCAGGGTGGTGAATCCGAAAACTACCGATAAGCTGGAGGAATATGTGAATCTGCTGTATGAGACCAGAAAGGCCAAGGGTATGACCGAGGAGAAGGCCCGGGAGATCCTGCTGAAGGATTATCTGACCTTCGGTATCGTGATGGTAAAAGCCAACGATGCGGACGGTATGGTGGCCGGTGCCTGCCATTCCACAGCGGACACCCTGAGACCGGCCCTGCAGATTTTAAAGACCGCTCCCGGCGTAAAATTGGTATCCGCATTCTTTGTGATGGATACGCAGTTCAAGGATCAGGGAGAGAATGGCACCTTTATTTTTGCCGACTGCGGCCTGAATCAGGATCCCACGGCGGAGGAGCTGGCTGCCATTGCAGATACCTCCTCCAGAAGCTTTAAGAGCCTGGTGGGCCCCAAGCCCGTGATCGCCATGCTGAGCCATTCCACCAAGGGCAGTGCAAAGCATGCGCTGGTGGACAAGGTGGTGGAGGCTACCCGGATTGCCCATGAGCAGTACCCTCACCTGACGCTGGACGGCGAGCTGCAGACGGACGCGGCTCTGGTTCCCAGCGTGGCCAAGTCCAAGGCTCCCGGCAGCTGTGTGGGCGGCAAGGCCAACGTGCTGATTTTCCCCAATCTGGACGCCGGAAACATCGGCTACAAGCTGGTGCAGAGGCTGGGCGGCGCAGAGGCCTATGGTCCTATGCTGCAGGGAATCGCTAAGCCGGTCAACGATCTGTCCAGGGGCTGCTCCTGGCAGGATATTGTAGGTGTAGTGGCATTGACTGCGGTGCAGGCGCAGCTTGTCTAGAGGAAAAGTCAGACTTACATGAAATTTTATTGGAAAGGAAACCAGAACATGAACATATTAGTTATCAATTGCGGGAGCTCCTCCCTGAAATTCCAGTTAATCAATTCCGAGTCCGAGCGGTGTATTGCCAAGGGGCTGTGCGAGCGTATCGGCATCGAGGGCAGCCAGATTACTTACACCCCCGCAGGCGGTGAGAAGGAGCAGACGGTGACGCCCATGCCGGATCACACAGAGGCGATCCGGCTGGTGCTGGAAGCGCTGACCAATGAAAAGACCGGTGTGGTAAAGTCCCTGGAGGAGATCGGGGCTGTGGGACATCGTGTGGTACACGGCGGGGAGAAATTTGCAGAATCCGTGATTATTGACGATCAGGTATTGGAAGCCATTGAGGCATGTAATGATCTGGCCCCCCTGCACAATCCGGCCAATCTGATCGGCATCAACGCATGCAGAAAGCTGATGCCCGGTACGCCGATGGTGGCTGTGTTCGACACCGCTTTCCATCAGACCATGCCGGAAGAGGCGTATATGTACGGCCTGCCGGTAGAATATTATGATAAATACAAGATTCGCCGTTATGGTTTCCACGGCACCAGCCATTCCTATGTGTCCAAGCGGGCCGCAGAGGTGTTGGGGGGTTCCTATGAGTCTTTAAAGACTATTGTGTGTCATCTGGGCAACGGCGCCAGCGTATCCGCAGTAAAGAACGGAAAATGTGTGGATACTTCGATGGGGCTTACTCCTCTGGAGGGTCTGATCATGGGAACCCGCTCCGGGGATATCGATCCGGCTATCATTGAGTTTCTGGCCCATAAGGAGAACAAGAGCATTGATGAGATCATGACTATTCTGAACAAGAAATCCGGCGTGCTGGGTCTGTCCAACAACCTGTCCTCCGATTTCCGGGATCTGGAGGATGGCTACCACAGGGGAGATGCCCATGCGATCTGCGCCATGAAGACCTTTGCCTATCGTGTGGCAAAATACATCGGCGCCTACACCGCAGCCATGAACGGTGTGGATCTGATCTGCTTTACGGCCGGCGTAGGAGAGAATGCCGGACTGGTGAGAACGTTGGTGTGCGAATATTTGGGCTATCTGGGCGTAACCATTGATCAGGAGGCCAACAGCAAGCGTGGGGAGGATATTGTGATCAGTACCCCCGATTCCCGCACCAAGGTGATGGTGATCCCCACTAACGAGGAGCTGGCCATCGCCAGAGAGACCGTGCGGCTGGTGTAAATCGCATAACAGTTCAGCCTTCTGCATTCATAAAAGCGTCTGCTGCGCAGCCGGCGCCTCCAAGGCGGCTCACCTTTTATTTCTGCGAGCAACAAGTCATATAGACGTGTTTGCACGGATATATGGCTGAACTGTTACTAAATCACCGCTTTGCCGTAAAAAAGTGCTTGACATGTTTTGGCACTTGGAGTAATATAATAAAAAATGAA
>CAZFYD010000167.1:0-3619 GCA_964523315.1 uncultured Acetatifactor sp. | reverse complement strand
GCACTTTTACCGTATGTACCAGCTGCCGGATCAGGTTGTCGTCCCACTGGGTAAGATGAGGGGAATAGCCTCTCAGCAGATCCTTTGTCACCTGGATCCGGTCATAGGCCGTACCCTTTTCTCGAAGGTAGGCTTACAGTGCGTCCCGCTGTTGTTTCAGTGCCGCCAGTTCCTCGGTGTTGGCTCGGAACTGCTCGGTGTAGTCAGCAGTGGGATTCTCCGCTGCTTTTTGAAGCAGGCTGCTGAAGGCATCCTGCAATTCCTGGATCCTTTTCTTTATCTCTCCCAGCGGCATCTGCTCTCCCGGCAAACAGACGGTTTCTTCTACCGTTGTATCAGCGATCTGATCCGCCAGCGATTTCTTGGAACTCATCACGGAGTTGATCGCCTCCAGAATGGCCCGCTGGAGCGGTTCCTCGTCCAAGGTGGGGGAATCGTGGCAGTATTTTTTACCGTAGTCCAACCGGCTGATACACCGCCAGACGACCCGCTTTTTCCCATCCCGCTTCCAGCTACACCTTCGGTACAGCGTCCCGCACTCTCCGCACACCAGCCGCTCCGACAGGGCGTATTTGCTGGTGTAGCAGGAGCGGCCTGTGGGGGCCTGCTTAGGGGAAGGGCTTTTGAGGGCGTTGCGCCTTGCCAGTTCCGCTTGGGCCGCATTGTAGGCATCCCTGCTGATGATGGCCGGGTGGTTGTCCCGTACCAGATACATGGGAAGCTGGCCGGTGTTCTTCACCACCTTCTTGCTGATACAGTCGGAGACGTAGGTTTTCTGCATCAGCACATCCCCGCAGTATTTTTCATTCAGCAGGACCGCCCGGATGGCTGGCATGGTCCATTTCTTTTCGTTCCGGTAGCGGCCCGCCGCAGCCCTGAAGGATAAACCCTCCTGGTCCTCCATCCGGCGAAGATCGTCTGCTCTGATCTGTGTGATACTCACATTACATTCCTCCAATCGTCATGGAAGGCTTTTGCCCGATCTCCTGCTCAGGAACTTTACGGAATTGATCCACACCAGGGATCAGGGAAAGACCGCTGCCGTTGCTCCACTTCATGACAAGCTGCCCGGCGTCATCCACAGCCAAAACCTTACCACGGGTACCAGGAGTTACTGGGTGGGGATCCTCCGGCATGGCGATAAGCTCCACCTCCGTTCCGGGGGGATACTGCTGGCGGATGCGTTCCACCTGTGCGCGGGATAAAAAGTTCATCTGTTTTCCTCCTTCCTGCTTTGCAGTTTTTCCATTCTGGTTCTCATGCAGTCCCCGTTCTCACTCCAGCAGATAAAGCCGGAGCCAGGATAGGGACAGCCCACACATTTTTCCGACCGGGTACACACCGCCGCTTCCAGCGGAGGCGGTGGCACATAGCCCCGCCGGTACTCCGGCCCGTACTTCTGGCGCTTCATCTCAGCGCCCTTTTTGATTCCAAGTCCATGGAACATTCCTCCCTTCTGAAAATAAAAAATGCCAGTCCATATTTCAGAACTGGCAGATAAAACCGTATGACAGGGCCTGGTGCCCTTTTTGACAACAAAAAAGCCAGGTACTTAAAAAGCGCTGCGCTCTCAAATACCCGGCCCAAGATAAAATTGATAACTTTCTGAAAACTCTCGAAAAAGGCCAGCGCCCTTTTTGAATTCCCTGCAAATCTACGTTGGAAACCTGCCTCAAGCAGGAGAATAGGGGTTCAAGTCCCATTCGTCACGTCTCGACAGGCGTTTGCATCTATGGATGCAGCAAAAATCGTGTTCACAAATTTGGATAAATTCGTATACTTTTATGCCGATAAATCGGCGCAAAATAATTGAAAAACACTTTAGAAGCTAACTTTTTGCCAGTTGCATCTAAAGTGTTGTTCAAGTATAGTTGTGGAGGCAGAACTCGAACCTACGACCGTGGGGGCAAGGTAAAACCACGCTTTTTATTTGCTTACAATGGGCTATGCCGCAGGGCACAGGAGGTCATACAGATCGATTTCCGTCTTGCCTATGAACCGGTAGAATATCTCAATCACTTGCATCGAGCAGCCGTCCTCATCGACACCGCGCTGGTGTACCAGGATCTTTGAAATCAGCCGGTTCAGGATTCTCGCGTTCAGTTCCTTCAGATCCGTATACTGCTCCACCAGCTGGATGTGCTTTTCGATATTTTCCACCGCTTCAGAGCGGGATTCCTGGAGGCTGGCGTATTCAGAGATGGCTTCTTTCAGGCTGGCCTGCTCCGCCTCGTAGTCCTTCATCATGGCCGCGAACCGCTCGTCTGATATGACGCCAACGGCATTCTGTTCCAGCAGCTTGCGGATAATCAGATCGATCTGGCTCAGCCGTTGCTTGGATTGCTCTGCTGCCTCTTTCTGCTGCTCCATTTCTTCCTCATCCCGGAGCTGCTGTTCTTCCATCAGAAGCTGCATATATCCGGTGCGGCAGTATTTCGCGAACCGGGCCTGACGGCGGATGTCCTCCAGCACCACCTGGGAGATCTGATCTAGAGTGATATAATGGGAAGTACATTCTTCCTTGCCGTACCGCATATACCGCCAGCATTTATATTCCCCGCCATCCGGCATCGTCTTTCGGTGCCGAACACTGAAGGATAGTGCGGATCCGCAGTCGGCGCAGAACAGCAGCCCCGCAAACATCTGCACCTCGCCGTTTTTCATGCTCCGCTTTCGGGATTTTATCTGCTGCTGCACTGCCTCCCACTGCTCTCTGGATACCAGGGGCTCATGGGTATTCTGGACGGTGATCCATTCTTCCTCCGGCTTCTGAATCTGCTTTCCGTGCATGGTGCGGTTCCCCCGACGGCCCTGCACAAGGTCACCGCAGTAGGCGGGATTCTGCAAAATCTTCTGCACCGAGGTGATGTGCCACCGGGTATCGTGTGTGCCGTCCGCATAGGACTGGGGGTTGGGAATTCCCTCAGATTGCAGCGTCTTTGCGATCTTGAAGAAGCCCCAGCCGTTCTCCGCCATGGTGAAGATTCTGCACACCACATCCGCTGCAGCGTCATCAATCAGCAGGTGGTGCTTGTCCTCCGGATCTTTCCGGTAGCCATACGGCGCCTTGGAACCCAGGAACATTCCCTGCTTCGCTCTGGTCTGTTTGGCTGCCTTGGTCTTTTGGGAGATGCCACGGGCATAGTAATCATTGATGAGGTTCTATATGGAATAAGACTTACCATGGAGACAGATATGCCATATGGTTATGGCGCGGAAAGGGTTATATCATGGAGCGCAACAGATGATAACAATAAAAAGGTTATATCTGATATTTCAGATGAGATCGGATATATTTATCCAACGATCTCGATATTGTGCAAAGAAGACTGCGACTTTGTAATTTCAAATGAGTCTGAGGGATGTAGCAGTGTGATCTTGAATTGTAAGGCTGGAGAAACGATCACAATGCACGGAGATACAAATATAATCACGACATCTTATGATGGGCATGATATTTGTAACGACTTTAATTATGATTTCTTCCGCATTGGGAATACCGCTGGAAGAATCGAAAATATTATTACAGTATCTCATCCTTGTGATGTTGTAATAAGATATTGTCCAATGTGCATATCGGCTTAACTCAGCAAGAGCCTAAAAAGGCCTAGAAAGTCCG
>CAZFYD010000166.1:0-3661 GCA_964523315.1 uncultured Acetatifactor sp. | reverse complement strand
ACCATCATATCATCGCTTCTGCCCATGGGCTTGTGCATACGGATATGGGTACGTCCGCAGGAGCACTTCTTCCGGGTCAGATAGCAAAGATCCCTGGTGCGGTAACGCAGCAGCGGGAAGGCTTTTTTGGTGATACAGGTAAATACCAGCTCGCCCACCTCGCCCTCGGGCAGCACCTCTCCCGTATCGGGATTGATGATCTCAGGGATAAAATGATCCTCCTGCACATGCATGCCCGCCTGCTCCTCACACTCAAAGGACACACCGGGGCCGGAAATCTCTGTCAGACCATAGATATCATATGCCTTGATGCCCAGGGACTCCTCGATATTATGACGCATCTCCTCCGTCCAGGGCTCTGCACCGAAAATGCCTGCTTTCAGCTTGATCTTGTCTCTTAAGCCTTTCTCATGGATGGCCTCGCCCAGATTGGCTGCATAGGAGGGGGTACAGCAGATAATCGTGGATCCCAGATCCGTCATAAACTGCAGCTGGCGCTCCGTATTGCCGGAGGACATGGGCAGGGTCAGGCACCCCACCTTGTGGGAACCGCCGTTTAAGCCGGGGCCGCCGGTGAACAGACCGTAGCCGTAGCACACATGACATACATCCTCCTTTGTGCCGCCCGCCGCCACGATCGCTCTGGCACAGCACTCATCCCACAGATCAATATCCTCCTGGGTATAAAAAGCAACGACACGGCGGCCTGTGGTACCGCTGGTAGACTGGATCCGCACGCACTCAGACAGAGGAACGCCCAGCAGCCCATAGGGATACTGATCTCTCAGATCATCCTTGGTGATAAAGGGCAGCTTATGCAGATCCTCAATCCCGTGAATGTCCTCAGGCTTTAATCCTGCCTCATCCATCCTGTTTCGATAAAATTCCACTTTCTCGTACACATGCTTTACCTGCGCCACGAGCCGCTCACTCTGCAGGGCCTGCAGCTGCTCAAGGGGCATGGTCTCAATTTCCGGCTGATAGTAGTTTCCCATCTTCCTTCTCTCCTGTCTTATTTTGTGAAATCTTTCTGATTTCCCTATATTTTCCTGTGAGCAGCCAATCCGAATATGGGGCTGTGCGAGCATCCGGCAGCTGACACAGGAAAATATGATCCTCTTTTACGCCTTGTAATCCCGTCCCAGGGCAAAGGCTTTCTTATTCAGCTCCAGAAACCTGGCCGGGACACAATCCTCTATGGCCTTTTCCCATTTCTCCGCCGGAATGTCAAAATACCGGGACAATCTGCCCATCAGCACGATGTTCACTGCCTTGGAGGAACCGGCCTGTTCCGCCAGCGCCAGACAGTCCATGGCGTCCACCGCTATCCCCAGCTTCTCCAGCTTCTCCACCAGATCCTCAGGATACACAGCCGCCCCCGTAATCACGGGCATGGGATCGATCTCCTGGGTATTGACCACGATCCGTCCCTCCGGCTTCAAATACTCCACATAACGGGCAGCCTCCAGCTTTTCAAAGGATACAATGAAATCCGCCTGTCCTTTATCAATAATCGGAGAATATACCTTTTCCCCGAAACGCACATAGGTCACCACGCTGCCGCCTCTCTGGCTCATGCCATGCACCTCGGAAACCTTTACATCATATCCTTCCGTCAGGAGCAGATGGCCCAGCAGCTTACTGGCCAGCAGGGATCCCTGTCCCCCCACGCCCACGATCATAATGTTATTTGTCATGTTTTTCTCCTCCCCTTTATTCCTGCGACTGCAGTGCACCGAATCTGCACAGCTGCTTACATACACCGCAGCCCACACATAAAGTGGTGTCAATCACGGCCTTGCCGTCCTTCATGCTGATGGACGGACAGCCCAGACGCATACAGGATTTGCAGCCCACACATTTATCCGGGTCCACCGTCAAAGGCTTCTCATGCTTCACATATTTCAGGAGAACGCAGGGCCTGCGGCTGATAATTACGGAAGGCTCCGCTGCGGCCAGCTCCTGCTTGATGACTCTGTCGCACGCTGCCAGATCATAGGGATCCACCACCGTCACCCGGGAAAAGCCCAGCGCATGGCACAGCTCCTCCAGATTGATCTTCCCTGCCGGATCTCCCTTGATATTATAGCCGGTGGTGGGGTTCTGCTGATGTCCCGTCATGCCCGTGATGGAATTGTCCAGAATGATCACCGTGGAATTGCTCTGGTTATAGGCGATATTGGCCAGACCGGTCATGCCGGAATGCATAAAGGTGGAATCGCCGATCACCGCCACCGTCCTGCCCTCGCTCTCCTCTCCCAGGGCCTTGTTAAAGCCGTGAAGGGAGCTGATTGAGGCGCCCATGCACAGGGTCATATCCATAGCGCTGAGAGGCGCTACGGCGCCCAGCGTATAACAGCCGATATCTCCCAGCACCGTACATTTATTCTGTTTCAGGGTGTAAAACAGACCTCTGTGGGGACAGCCGGAGCACATCACGGGCGGTCTGCCGGGCAGCGGCTCCTCCAGACTCTTTACCGGGGATAAAGCGACTCCCAGCTTCTCCGCCACCATATTCTGGGAATACTCTCCCTCCATGGGGAAGAGATCCTTGCCGGTCACCTCCAGTCCCAGCTGTCTGCAGTGATTCTCGATGATGGGATCCAGCTCCTCCACGATGGCCAGCTTATCCACTTTTTCCGCAAAATCCAGGATCAGCTTTACCGGCAGAGGATGGATCATCCCCAGCTTCAGGATGGACGCCTTCTCCCCGAAGACCTCCTTGGCATACTGATAGCTGGTGGAGGAGGTGATGATTCCCAGACCCGTATCCCCCATCTCCACACGGTTGACCTCGGCAGTCTCCCCGTAAGCAGTCAGTCTGCGGGTGCGCTCCTCCACAAAGGGATGGCGCTTGATGGCGTTGCCGGGCATCATCACATACTTTGCAATATTTTTCTCATAGGTCTTAATCTCCGGCACCACCCGCCCCGCCGTATCCACAATACTCTGAGAATGGGCCACTCTGGTACACATTTTGATAATTACCGGGGTATCAAATTCCTCGCTGATCGCAAAGGCCAGTTTTGCAAAACGATATGCCTCCTCGGAATCTGCGGGCTCCAGCATGGGAACCTTGGCTGCGATGGCATGATGACGGCTGTCCTGCTCGTTCTGGGAGGAATGCATCCCCGCATCATCCGCCACACAGATTACCAATCCCGCATTCACGCCGGTATAGGAACAGGTAAACAAGGGATCTGCCGCCACATTCAGTCCCACATGCTTCATGCCGCAGAATGCTCTTTTTCCTGCCAGACAGGCGCCAAATGCCACTTCCATTGCCACCTTTTCGTTGGGCGCCCATTCGCAATAGATCTCGTCGTACTTTGCCGCCTCCTCGGTCACCTCCGTGCTGGGCGTACCGGGATAGCTGGATACCACGCTGCAGCCCGCCTCATACAGGCCCCGTGCCAGCGCTTTGTTCCCTAACATCAACTGTTTCATCTGTACCTTCCTCACTCTCACTTCATGCTTTCACATAAATTAATGATTTTATTATACTTCAACTGTCTATTCCTGTAAAGCAAAACAGGCAATTCTGCCATCTGCAAAATTGTTGTAACAGTTCAGCCATGACCTGTAGGACAAGCAAATCATGCTTGCATGAATTTGCTTGCTGTACAGGTTATGAGCGGAGCGCCTGTTTATGAGCAAAGTT
>CAZFYD010000165.1:0-3785 GCA_964523315.1 uncultured Acetatifactor sp. | reverse complement strand
AACAGAATATTGTACAGATTCTGGAAAGACTCTGAATTCTCCTCCGGCAGCACGCTGTTTTTGATCTGATCCAGAATATCTGCAGTCTCCTGAATATATTGAGCCTGTTCCTCAGCAGTGAGCTCCGGCAGCTGCTGAGAGGAGATATACTTAGTGGAAGCCACCAGCAGCTGATCCATGGCCTGCAGCGTACCGTCCGTACCGGCATAGCCGTCCAGCTCCTTGCGGAGGCTCTCCTGCTCCTGCTCCAGCAATTCAATCTGGCTCTCCAGCTCCGTGATGGTATTCTCCTTGGCAGTAATCTGGTTGGAGATCTCCATGATCTTCTGCTGGGACTCATTATTGATATTGGCGCGCACGGCGGGCACTACCAGAAAATACATGGCCGCAACGCCGATAATCAGGCCCAGCCCGATATTCAGCAGCGTACTCACGCCGCTGCGCCGGGGTTCCTTTACCCCCATGGGCTGGATGATCATCTCATTATCCGCCTGGTAGCGGACGGATTCCTCCTTGCGCCTGCTGACCTTGCCGGTCTCATCGGGGGCCAGCATCCGGTCCACTTCCTTCATATAGGTGAGGGTCTGGACATTATTGCGGTCCAGCTCCGTACATTTCACCAGCTCCCGCTTTGCCTTATCCCACTGTTCACTGTCTATATACAGCAGCGCCAGCAGCTGATGGGCACGAATAAATTTGGGATTTAACGACAGCACCTTGCGCAGCTGGATCACAGCCAGATCCTTGCTGTCCTGCATACAGTACGTCAGCGCCTGATTGTATTTTTTAATAGTCTGATTGATCGTATCCAGCCTTGCCCCATTGGCCTGGATCATATTGATATAGTCGTCCGCAATGTTTTTCTCCGGGCGCAGGTTCTTGCTAATGACCCACTCGCTGAGTGCGGCCACCGCCTCTCCCATCTCAAAGTACACCAGGCCCAGCAGATTGCGGGCTTCAATATTATTTTTGTTAAATTTCAGGCTCTGCCGCAGACTGGCAACGGCGCCGGTCAGATCCCGGAGCCCTGCCCTGGCCAGGCCCTCGTTATAGTACATATTGGATACATACATGATCCTTTTATATAAAGACACATCCACTCCGCATGAGGTACAGAAGTCATGCTCTGACAAGTGGCAGCCACAGTTATAACAAAACATACGGTTCCTCCTGCTGATCTCACGGCCTTACTGTTCTTGAGCTTCCTGAGACTCCTTGACCATCTTCACCAGCAGATCAGCCATATCGGTCAGATCCTGGTTGTAAATCGCTTCCTCCGCATCCTCAACCTCCAGGCTGGGATGAAATTTCTTCAGTTCTTCCTCAAAGTTAATCATATCATTCTCCCTGCTTGCAGCTTCGCTTTTACCTCGCCCACCAGATACAGGGAACCGGCAATATAAATTCTTATCCCCGGCTCTCTCTCCGCCAGTATAGTATCCAGAGCTTCCGCAGCGGATGCATATTGTTCCACCGAGATGTCGGGATACGCCGCCAGTACCTGTGCCAACATATCCGGCGATGCCGCCCTGTCATTATTTAAATGTGTGATACTTAATCTCTCAAATAAACCGCTCTTCACGATCCGGCGCAGCATATCGCGATAATTCTTATCCCGCACCACACCGAACAACAAATGCCTGCCGCCCCGATGCCCGTCCGCCGACACGGATTCCAAAAAGGCCCTGATCCCGTCCTCATTATGGGCGCCGTCCACATAGACCTCCGGCAGTACCTCTTCCATACGTCCAGGCCAGAAACAGGCAGCAGCGCCTTTTTCCAAATTCTCCCGGGTAAGCTGCAGCGGCGCTTTCCGGGGCACTCCTTTCCCGGCTGCTGCCATGCGCTCTTCCCGCTCTGCCAGCACCTCCAGCGCCCTCAGTGCCAGAGTGCAGTTCTCCATCTGATATCCGGCAATGGTGGGAAGGCTTAGGCTGACACTACCATAATACCGGGAAATATAAGAAAAATCAATGTTTTTATTGCTATTTTTTGAGAAACTATAGTCAGTCTTCGACACGGGGTATGCATCTGCCGACAGAAAATGCGCTCTGTCCCGAATTACCTGCCCCACCTCCTGACAGGTATCGGCATAAACAACGGGGACACCCTGCTGTATGATCCCCGCTTTCTCCCCGGCAATGGCCCCTAGCGTATGTCCCAGATACTCCACATGGTCCAGACTGATATGTGTAATCACGGCAATTTCTTTATGGCTGACAGCATTCGTGGCGTCCAGGCGCCCTCCCATGCCGGTCTCCAGGATACAGTAGTCCGGCTTTTCCTCCGCAAAAACCAGCATGGCCATGAAAAACAGGTATTCAAAAAAGGTGGGGTGATAACCGCCTCCGGCCTCCAGGGCCTGCCAATCCAGGGCTTCATAGACCTGCAAAAAAGCTTTCAGAAAGGTTTCTCTGGAGATCATCCTGTCCTCCGTGACAAAGCGTTCCCGCACATCCACAAGATGGGGCGAGGTAAATACCGCCACGCTCCTGCCTGCTGCCTCCAGCACGCTGCGCAGATAAGCGCAGACAGAACCCTTGCCGTTGGTACCCGCCACATGGAGGATGGAGAGCTCCCGGTCGGGATCCCCCAGCACATGCAGAAAGGCCCTGGTATCCTCCATGGTATTCTTGGTAGTAAATTTCGGCGTATTCATGATATAGGCAACCGCCTGGTCATAGGTGGTGATCTGTTGTTTTTTCATATGCTGTACCTCTGAACTGTCCTCCGGCCCGCCTTTGCAGCATTATTTTTCTCCCGGCGCTTATACCGCAATGCTTTTCATCACAAAGGGAGTCCGCAGATTCCCTGCAAACTCCCCTATTGTACTCTACTATCCCAGCTGTTGCAAGCGCAATTTTACCTGTTCCATCATCTGGGTATATTTCTCCAGTTTTTCCCTCTCCTCCCGGATCTTGGCTTCGGGGGCCTTGGAGATGAATTTCTCGTTGGACAGCATGCCATTAACCCGGGCCAGCTCTCCCTGCAGACGCTTCTCCTCCTTTTTCAGGCGCTCGATCTCCTGTGCAATATCCACCAGCTCTGCGAAAGGAATATACAGAGTGGCGCCGGGAATCACCACGGAAACCGCATCCTCCGGAATTCCCGTCTTGTCCTTCTGCATGGACACCTCACTTGCATAGGCCAGGGAGGCGAAGAACAGCCTGCCCTCGTCGAAGATCCGCAGGATCTCCGGATCCTCGCTGACTACAAACACGCCTGCCTTGCGGCCGGGCGCCACATTCATCTCACTGCGCAGATTGCGGATGCCCCGCACCGCTTCCTTGATGATCTCGATGGCCCTCTCCTGGGCCTCAAAGCAGCGTGTTTCCTGATATACCGGCCAGCTGCTGATCATAATGGATTCTTCCTCGCTTTGGATCGTGCAGAAAATTTCCTCCGTGATGAAGGGCATATAGGGGTGCAGCATCTTCAGCGCATCGATCAGCACGGTTTTCAGCGTCCACAATGCCGCATTCTGGCTGGCTGCGTCGTCCGTATTGTACAGACGGGGCTTTACCATCTCGATATACCAGTCGCAGAACTCATCCCAGATAAAATCGTATACCTTCTGTACGGCAATGCCCAGCTCGAAGCTCTCCATATTGTCGGTCACATCCTTTACCAGGGTGTTCAGCTTCGACAGGATCCACCGATCCACAGGCTGCAGGTCTGCAGCGGCGGGCTCGGTCACTTCCTTGCCCTCCATATTCATCAGGATAAACCGGGACGCATTCCACACCTTGTTGGCAAAGTTACGGCTGTTTTCCACTCTCTCATAG
>CAZFYD010000164.1:0-3787 GCA_964523315.1 uncultured Acetatifactor sp. | reverse complement strand
GCCTGCACGGCACCAACACCGGAGGATAACTCGGCAAAATAGCTCTTTACCTGATTAGCCATGCCGATGGCATTCAAATCCACGCCGAAGATCTTTTCGTTGGAAAGCAGAGGATCCAGACGGGACAGATCCTTGGGCGCATCGCTCAGTTCATAGTCTGCCACATAGGCTGATGCAGCCTCCAGCAGGGGATCGCTGCTGGGGGTAAAGGGTTTGCCCTCATCATCCACCGCCATCAGATAGCGCAGCCATCCGGCATATACCAGAGGGATCAGCTTCAGATCCTGCACATCCAGATCGGGTCGCTTTTGATAGGCCTTGATGGTCTCTCCGAAACGGATTGCCAGTTTCTGGGAAGTGTCTGTGGCGATCCGCTGAGGCGCATCGGGCATAAAGGGATTGGGGATTCGGACATTGACCACGGTGTCAATGAACTCCCTGGGATCCAGAATGCCGGGATCCACCACCACAGGCAGCCCCTCCCGGTAGCCGATGATTTCCACAAAGCGCTTCAGCAGCGGGTTCTTCATCTCCTGGGATACCAGCGTATATCCCAGCAGGCATCCGTAGATAGCCAGAGCGGTATGCAGGGGATTTAAGCAGGTGCAAACCTTCATCTTCTCTACTTTATCCACGGTCTCCCTCTCGGTGAAGATCACACCGCCCTTTTCCAGTGCGGGCCGTCCGTTGGGGAAATGGTCCTCGATCACCAGATATTCGCATTCCTCCGCATTGACAAATGGAGCAACGTAGGTGTTTTTGGAAGTTATGGCGGCATCCAGCCCTTCAATGCCGTCCTGATTCAGCATGGCTTCCACCTGGGCATCCGGCCTGGGGGTGATCTTATCGATCATGGACCAAGGATAGGATACGGTCTGGGGATCCCGCACATAAGCGGCAAAGCCTGCCTCTGCCAGTCCGTTTTCACACCAGGCGTCGGCAAAAGCGCATACGGCGGCAGCCAGCTTATCCCCGTTGTGGGAGCAGTTGTCCATGCTGACCATGGCAAGGGGCAGCTTACCGCTGACATAGCGGTGATACAGCAGGGACACTACTTTGCCCAGATAGCTGTCGGGCGCCTGGGGACCCTTGGCATAGTCCGCTGCAATGGCAGGAAGCACATTTCCCCGGGCGTCCGTTAGCGCATACCCCTTTTCCGTGATGGTAAAGCTGGCCATCTGCAGGGAGGGGGCGGCAAAGATCTGTTTCAGCCTGTCGTACTGCTCCCGGTTGGCGCTGTCCAATACTAGGGACTCGGTGATGCTCCCCACAATCGTCTTCTCCACGGTGTGATCCGCTTTCAGCGTAGCTAAAATGGACAGATTGTCGTGGGGCCAGTACATTTTCTCGATGATCTCGTAGTCGAAGCCCTCCACAGCAATGAGGCCGGTATCTGCCATGCCTTCATTCAGCAGGTTCTGCAGCACATTGCAGGGGAAAGCCCGGAAAATATTGCCGGCGCCGAAGTGGATCCAGACCGGGGCCGCCTCTGTGGCAGCCTTCACTTTTTCATAATCAAATTCCGGCAGGCGGTAACCGGCTTGTAAGAAAGCCTCCCGCTGCTCCCGTATACTTTTTCTTGTCAGTTCCATGTTCTCATCCTCTTTTCTTATGCTGTTTCTCGATGGCTTCCCATAGACCGTTTAAGTAGGTGGCCCCCAAAGCTCTGTCATAGAGGCCGTAACCGGGCATGGCCACCTCATCCCAGATCATGCGTCCGTGGTCGGGGCGGATCGGGCCGTCGAAGCCGATATCGTACAGAGCCAGCATGATTTCATACATATCGAAGGTACCGTCGCTGGACAGATGTGCAGATTCCTCGAAATCCGTGGGAGAGTTGAATTTCAGGTTCCGCACATGGGCAAAATGGATGCGGCCTTTCAGGGAACGGATCATATCCGCAAGATCGTTCTCCAGATTGGTGCCGTAGGAGCCGGAACAGAAGGTCACGCCGTTGTGCGGGTTATCCACCATATTCATCATCCGCAGGATATTGGCCTTGTTGATAATGATCCGGGGCAGGCCGAATACGCTCCAGGCGGGATCGTCGGGGTGAATCGCCATATTGATATCATACTGATCGCAGACGGGCATAATGCGTTCCAGGAAATATTTCAGATTGGCAAAGAGCTTTTCGTCATCCACATCTTTGTACATGGCAAAAAGATCCTTGATGCGGGCCATACGCTCCGGCTCCCATCCGGGCATCACGGTGCCATTGGTGTCTCCGGCGATGGATTCAAACATCTTTTCCGGATCCAGGGCGTCTACTGCCTCCTGGGTGTAGGCCAGGACTGTGGAGCCGTCGGGGCGCATGCGGGCCAGCTCCGTGCGGGTCCAGTCAAAGACGGGCATGAAATTGTAGCATACCATATGGATTCCGGCCTGTCCCAGGCGCTCCAGGGTGGTAATATAGTTCTCGATATACTGCTCCCTGTCAGGGGTGCCTACCTTGATGGCGTCGTGGATATTCACGCTCTCGATACCTGCCAGCTCGAGCCCGGCATCCTCGATCTCCTTTTTCAGCGCCAGAATATCCTCCAGCTCCCAGGCCTCGCCGGGGGCGGTGCCGTACAGCGTGGAGATCACTCCGGTCACGCCGGGAATCTGTCGGATCTGTTTTAACGTTACGGTGTCGTACTTGCTGCCGTACCAGCGTAATGTCATCTGCATAATTGTATCCCTCCTGTTATAATATCTTTTAGTGTAACCACAGTTTTACTGATTAATCTTATTTTAGCGGATAAAAATCTGTAAGAACAGACCATATATTGCTTGAAAAAGTGTAAAAATTGCTCTATGATAAAACAGGTTACATAGGGAGAGACAAGTATGAAACTGACGTTTCATATACGGATTTGCGCAGTATCGCAAGCACGGCTTGCGATATGCATGGAGAGGAAAGTTTGGAAGCTTTACTTCCAGACTCTCATTGGTGGGGTATAAGGATGAGAGAGGCCAAACTGCACCGGCTGGAGGCCGCCGATGAACGTCAGTATATGATTCAGGAGGGCTATGAGGTTTATGAAAAGCAGGGAGCGCCGCTGGGGGCCGCAGCTTTTCATTATCATAGCTTCTATGAGATCATTTATGTGCTGGAGGGGGAGTATTCCTCTATGCTGGAGAACCAGACCTATCATATGAAAAAAGGGGATTTCCTGCTGATTGACTGCAATGTGATGCATAAGTATCATTTTATTGAAAAAAAACATGATTCTTCCCGGCGGATCATTGTCTGGGTGACCCGGGAGATGCTCCGGAGTCTGTCCGGGGAAGAAATGGATCTGAGCGCCTGCTTTAGAGGCGGGCATTCCTGCGCCTATCATTTTCCGATTTATTATGAAGAGATGCTGCGGGGGTACCTGCTGAAGCTGGCCATGGCAGAGCTGCCGGACGTACCGGATCCGGCGGCAAGGCAGGTGCTGGACCGGGGGTATCTGACACTGCTTTTTGTCTACCTGAATACCCTGTGCAGCAGGCGGGAATACGGCTTTTCCCGGGAGGATATGGTGTTCCATCCCATGGTGGAGCAGGTGGCCGACTATATTGAGCAGCATATCCGGCAGACCATCACAGTGGAGGATCTGGCGGTTCATGTCC
Source organism: uncultured Acetatifactor sp. (assembly GCA_964523315.1). Classification (GTDB taxonomy): domain Bacteria; phylum Bacillota; class Clostridia; order Lachnospirales; family Lachnospiraceae; genus Acetatifactor. The sequence goes on along the minus strand of CAZFYD010000164.1, from coordinate 187 downwards.
ACATGAGCAAATACCATTTCCTGCGGAAATTCAAGGAGCAGACAGGAGTGACGGCTCACAATTTTGTGCTGAATAAGCGTCTGATCCGGGCCAGAGAAGAGATTGTCCTGGGTAAAAACCTGACGGAGGTGTGGCAGAATGCAGGCTTTTCGGACTATTCTTCCTTTCTGCGGAATTTTAAGAAGGC
>CAZFYD010000163.1:0-3787 GCA_964523315.1 uncultured Acetatifactor sp. | reverse complement strand
CAAAGTGGACCGAAGAGAGAGAGTTTTGAACATCAGTCCAAAGCAGAAGGATCTGAGTACTGAAAGAGAGCAAAAAGTGGACAAAACAGCGTAGTTTTATCGTATCGGTCCACTTAAAATGTTCTGGCAGAAAAATGCGGGATAAGCAGCATCATAGAGAGGAAACAGAAAATGCAGGAGAAAGCATTTACCATACGAACAATGATCATAGAGGACTATCAGGGACTTCACGACCTGTGGATGACCATACGCGGCTTCGGCATCCGCAGTATTGATGATTCCCGGATTGGCGTGGAGCGGTTTTTAAAGAGAAATCCGGATACCAGCGTTGTGGCTGTGGCTCAGGACGGGGCCATCGTGGGCGGTATCCTTTGCGGGCATGACGGCAGGAGAGGGTGTCTGTACCATGTCTGTGTGAGGGAGGATTACCGGCGTCTGGGCATCGGCAAGGCCATGGTGGTACACTGCATGAATGCGCTGAAGGCGGAGGAGATTAACAAGGTGAGCCTGATCGCCTTTACCCAGAATGATGTGGGCAATGCGTTCTGGAATACCATAGGCTGGACCCGGCGGCTGGATCTGAACTACTATGATTTTACCTTAAATGAAGCAAATATCACAGCATTTAATCAATAGCATACAAGTATGAAACTGACGTTTCATATACGGATTTGTGCAGTATCGCAAGCACGGCTTGCGATATGCATGCTAAGGAAAGTGTGAAAAGAATCTCCGGCTGCTCACAGAAAGGGCTGTCCGGCAGAGGAGCTCTGGGGTCTGCAAGGAAGACCTGTTCTTTTCGCTGATTGTTTATGCCGCCGTTGGCGGCATGATAGGAAGGAGAAAAATATGAAACAGATCGAAGGCGGTGTAACCGCAGCGAAAGGCTTTGAGGCTGCAGGTGTGGAAGCGGCGGTAAAATATCAGAACAGAAAGGATATGGCGCTGGTGTACAGCACCGTTCCCTGTCAGGTGGCAGGCACCTTTACCAGCAATGTGGTGAAGGCGGCCCCCGTACAGTGGGATCAGAAGGTGGTGGCAGAGTCTCCCTTTGCTCAGGCGGTGGTGGTGAACTCCGGTATTGCCAATGCCTGCACGGGACAGGCCGGTATGGATTGCTGCCGGGCTGAGGCGGAGCATGCCGGGAAGACGCTGGGCATCCCTGCGGAATCCGTGCTGGTGGCATCCACGGGGGTGATCGGTATGGCTATGCCGGTGGAGAGGCTTTGTGCCGGCATCGACAAGCTGGCAGCAGCAAAGGCCCATAGTCGGGAGGCCGGACTGGCGGCGGCCCAGGCAATCATGACCACGGATACGATCTCCAAGGAAATTGCCCTGCAGGTAGAGATCACAGGCAAGACAGTGACCATCGGCGGTATGTGTAAGGGCTCCGGTATGATCCATCCCAACATGTGTACCATGCTGGCCTTTCTGACTACGGATGTGAAGATTTCCAAGGAAATGCTGCAGCGGGCAGTCAGCGCCACTGTGGTGGACTCTTTTAATATGATTTCGGTGGACGGGGATACCTCCACCAATGATACATTGCTGGTGCTGGCTAACGGTCAGGCGGGCAACGAGGAGATCCGGGATGAGGGAGAGAATTATGACATCTTTTGTCAGGCACTGAATACTATCACGATCTATCTGGCCCGGAAAATGGCCGGCGACGGAGAGGGAGCTACCTGCCTGTTCGAGGCGAAGGTGGTGGGGGCGGATACCAAGGAGCATGCCCGCACTTTGGCGAAGTCCGTGATCTGCTCTTCCTTAAGCAAGGCTGCCATCTATGGACATGACTGCAACTTCGGCCGGTTCCTGTGCGCCCTGGGCTACAGCGGTGTCAGCTTTGATCCCGACAAGGTGGATCTGTGCTTCCGGAGTCAGGAGGGAAAGGTGGAGGTGTACAGACAGGGGACGCCTCTTGCCTACAGCGAGGCGGAAGCGACAAAGGTGCTTTCTGCGCCCGAGGTCACGGTGGTGGCAGATATGCATATGGGTGAAGCCGCAGCTACAGCCTGGGGCTGCGACCTGAGCTATGATTATGTAAAGATCAATGCGGACTACCGTTCTTAATGTTTGTGCAGGAGGAATGACTGCGGAACGCAAAATAGGAGGATACATATGAGTGAGATAACAATTTTGGATGCTGTGCGTTATATCGGCTGCGACGATCATACGATTGACTTATTTGAGAGCCAGTATCGGGTACCCAACGGGGTATCTTACAACTCTTATCTGATTGTGGATGAGAAAATTGCCATTATGGATACGGTGGATGCCAGGGCCACGGAGGGCTGGTTTGCCAATCTGGAACGGGAGCTTGCGGGCCGTCAGCCGGATTATCTGGTGGTGTCCCATTTGGAGCCGGATCATGCTTCCAATATCCAGAGGGTATGCGAGAAATACCCGGAGATGCAGGTGGTAAGCAATGCAAAGACCTTCGGTATGCTTCCGCAGTTCTTTGCCATTGATTTCAGCGGGCGAAAAGTGGAGGTGAAGGAAGGGGAAACCCTGACGCTGGGCAGTCATGCCCTGACCTTTTTTATGGCGCCCATGGTGCATTGGCCGGAGGTTATGGTGACCTATGAAAGCACCGAGAAGATTCTCTTTACTGCAGATGCCTTTGGAAAATTCGGCACGCTGGATACCCGGGAGGATTGGGATGATGAGGCACGCCGCTATTTTATCAATATCGTTGGAAAATATGGGATGCCGGTACAGACGCTGCTAAAGAAAGCTGCCGCACTGGATATTCAGATGATAGCTCCGCTGCATGGTCCGGTTCTGAGAGAGAATCTGGAGCACTATCTGGAAAAATATGCTACCTGGTCCGGCTATCAGCCGGAGCAGGAGGGAGTATGCATTGCCTATGCTTCGATGCACGGTAATACAGCGGCCGCAGCCAGAAAGCTTGCAGCTCTGCTGGAGGAAAGGGAGCAGAAGGTATCGGTATTTGATTTATCCAGAGATGATATGGCAGAGGCTGTTGCGGATGCCTTCCGCTATGACAGACTGGTGCTGGCAGCAGCGACCTATGACGGCGGGTTGTTCCCCTGTATGGAAGATTTCTTGTATCACCTGAAGCTGAAGAGTTATCAGAAGAGAACAGTGGGAATCATAGAAAACGGTTCCTGGGCGCCTATGGCTGCCAAGCTTATGAAGGAATATGTGGATGGCTTTAAGGGGTGCGAACTGATGGAACCGATCGTAACTGTCAGATCCACTCTGAATGAGGCGAGCCATGCACAGCTGAAGCAGCTGGCGGAGGCGCTGGTTCTGTCTGCAAAGGCACAGAAGCAATAGATCCCTCCATAGGGAAGATTCACAGGCTTTGAAATAAAATAAGGTTTGAGAACGGCACACAGGATAGGATGTGTGCCGTTTTGCATGCAATCTGTTGAAAACAGCGCATTCCCGTGCAGCTATTTTTCAGTGGCGCATGTGCGTTATAAGCAATAGGATACCAAGCGCACATTCGATGCAGAAGAATTTAAGGCGGAGCATTTTATTCCCGCGAGCAATGAGGCAAGCGCTGCGAAGCAGCATTTGCCGAATGCCGCGAGGGTCAATACCCCGCAGCTTGCTGCGCTACAAGTTTGATGCCCCGTCAGCTTGCTGCGGGGTTGTTGACTTGCGCAGTACCGCAAGCATAACCTGCGGCGGCCATGGAGGTTCCCTATGACCTTGAAATGACAGGTAATGGGGCTGATCGTCTGACAAAATTTCCGGTTGCAATGGGAAAGAAGGAATGTTATAATCGAGTTTGGTAAACGCTGTTTACCAAACT
>CAZFYD010000162.1:0-3929 GCA_964523315.1 uncultured Acetatifactor sp. | reverse complement strand
TCACCTCCACCAGTTCTCCGGCCTGATCCAAGATATAGATCTTATCCTCATAATGACCATAGTACTCCTCGCCCTCCAGACTCCATCTCACCAAATTTAAATAGTAATAGCCTTGAATGTCCACATAGACACAATTTGAACATGAATGTGCTTCCAATTCTCCAACGCTTTCCCGTATAAAGGGATACATATCCAGCCGGGAAAGGATTTGTCCCTCAGGAGTACAGTGTATTGCCTCGTAGGCCAACGTGCTGGGGGATTCCTCCCTTGTTTTCACCCGAAGAAAAAACACCCATTCCTGCTCATCCTGTATATCGAAGTCCTCTATGTAACAATCATAGCCCTCGTACTCTTCCGGGCATGGCAATTCCATGGATTGATGCCAGAACTCCCCCGTAAGGGCGTCATAATAGTTCATATAATAAAAATATTCGGAATCATAATCACTGGTCGTGCAATATCTGTCCAGTGCGTAGATCCTATGTCCCCACACTTTATACTGGGTATAATGATGCCTATACTCCCGCTCCGTTGTACTTTCCAGACCCTTAAGATATTCTGTCGCATAGAGATTATGCTCATTGCCCGCTGATTTTCCGATCTTCCACGCTGCATTGCGCCAGTCAAAGACCTGATATTCCTCCGAGTTCTCCTCCGCTGTCTGCTCCGCCGGATCAGTCTCCCTTTCTGCCGCTGAGGTCTGCGTCAGTTCATCGCTGCCGCTCTCCTGGATGATTGTCTCCTCCTGCGGCGGGATATTCTCCTGTATACTGCTCTCCCCCTGTCCTGCGGTACTTTCCTGCCTGCCGCAGGCACACAGACACAGGATAAGAGTCAGCATCCCCAAAACAGTACCTGTTTTTTTCATAACGGCTATACTCCTTCTCATATATATCCCGGTTACATCTTTATGAAATCGCTCTTCATTTTTGTGTTAATTTATAATTGTGTTATTTGTGTGTTAACTTTGCCTGCAGCCATATCAAATACTGCTTCCTCCCTACAGCAGCGGCGCAATGGCTTTCATCAGAAATCCGATAACCTTCACCGACTTTTTCTCCCTGCGGACCGTCTCGGGCGTCACCCGTTGGCAGATTTCCTTTGTGGCCTGAAAATCCGCCTCGATCTCCGATATGCACTCCGTATCATACATATAGGCGGCGCATTCAAAATGATGGTACAGGCTGCGGTAGTCCAGATTTATGGTCCCCACCACTGCCTCCCGGTCATCGCTGACCAAGACCTTGGCATGGACAAAGCCCGGGGTATATTCATAGATCTGCACGCCCGAATCCAGCAGGGACTTGTAGTGGGTCTTAGCCAGCGCATAGGGGAGGGTCTTGTCGGGAATGCCCGGCATGATGACGGATACCTCCACCCCCCGCTCCGCCGCAAATTTCAGTGCCGTCTCCATCTCTCCGTCCAGAATCAGATAGGGAGTCATAATATGCACATACCGCTTCGCCCGGTTCAGGATATCCATGTACACCCGCTCGCCCACCTTATCCTGATCAAGCGGGCAGTCCCCATAGGGGATCACATAACCGCCTGTCTGCTCCGCCCGGGGATCATAGGAGAGATAGGGCTCAAACTCTCCTTGCTTTTCATCAATATTCCACATCTGCAGGAACATCAGGGTAAAGCTTTTCACCGCCTCCCCCTTTACCATAACCGCCGTATCCTTCCAGTGGCCGAATCTCTTTTTCCGATTGATATACTCATCCGCCAGATTGACCCCTCCGGTGAAAGCCGTGTGCCCGTCGATCACCAGGATCTTCCGATGATCCCGGTAGTTGTAATGAGTGGAAATAAACGGGGTAACCGGGGAAAACATCTTGCATTTGATGCCCAGAGCCTTAAGACGCTTGGGATAGTCATGAGGCAGCAGGGCAAATTCGCAGCTGCCGTCATACAGAAAACGGATCTCCACTCCCTCCTTAGCCTTGCGGGCCAGAATCTCCAGCACCTTTCCCCACATCAGTCCTTCACTGACAATAAAATACTCCATGAAAATAAAATGCTCCGCCTGCTCCAGCTGCCGCAGCATCTCCTCCCATTTCGCCTCTCCCAGAGGGAAATAGGTGACTGCGCTCCGGCCGTACACCGGATAGCAGCCGCTGCGCTGGATATAACGAGCCAGATTGGCAATACCGGCATCCTCCTCCTGCAGAGACTCCATAACCTCTTTGGACTGCGGGATGCTCTCTTTCGTCTGGGCAATCAGCTGAGCGGTCCTGTTCTTCAGCGCCCGATGTCCGATGTTGCTCTGGGTATACACATACAACAGAGCCCCGAATACCGGCATCACCATGATGATAATCAGCCAGGTGATCTTGGCCGTGGGATCCTGACGGCCGTTCAGCAGGGCAAGCGCCATCAGCGCAGTAAAGAATATGGTGGCGCCCCAAAAGTGCAGCATGAAATTTGAAAACCGGAAAAACACGCCAAACAGCAGAAGCAGCTGCAGCAGCAGGAGGAGCAGAAACACCCCCAAACGGCTGAACAAGGCATGAATCAGCCCTTTTTGTCCCTTTTTCAATAATGTCAGTCCCTTTTCTTCCTCTTCCTTCTGCATCGCTTTATCTCCGTTGTCTTTATTTTCCATTGCTTTCCCGGCTGCAGCAGAACCGGTAAATCCTCACTCAATCCTCTGCATTTACAGCGTAAAATACGTCATCTTTGTCCCCTCGGGATCTTTAGAATACTTATGGATCACCCTGCCGTAGGGAATATCTCTGGGCAGGAAAACATTCCCCTGGATCATATAATTCACCTGCTGCAGTTCCCCATCCATATACTCATAGACATTCAAATAGGACGTGGACGCTGCATCCATATAGCCCTCCGTGTATGTCATGGAAAACATAACCTTCTTCCTGTATCGCAGCTTCTCCATATTTTTGTCTACGCTCCGCAGAAGTCCCCGTGCGGAAAAAAAGGTCAGCAGAATCCATGCCAGTAGCAAGAGCACGCCCACTGTTATCCCAATGGATAGCTCCTCGATCACATCGCCCCCCACCAGGAAAATGAACAGAAGTCCCAGCAGCAGCAGGTACAGCACACCCAACAGGATAACTCCCACCCAGTTCCTGGCTTTCGTCCCGCTCCGGCTGCTGTATGCCCTGGCCAGATCCTTCGCCTCCTTCTCATTGATCTGACGGCTGCTGCGGTCCAGCTGCAGCACGGCGGGATGGGGAAGCTTCGGCGCATCCTCCCAGTTTATTTCCTGAAAATAGGCCGGAGGCTCCGGGGAGATCATGGCCCCGGTCTCCGCAGTAAGGCGCAGGGGGATATAGGCCCCGTTCTCACAGTACGCCAGCAAAATTCTCTGTCCTGTGACGACCGGCCCATTCATGAGCAGAGGATATGCAATGCGAACCGGTCGGCCCTCCTCATCCCGCAGATCATCCTCCGCAATGAGCAGCTCCGCCTCTCCCTTGCCCCATTCCGTAATCTCCAGCACCACTCCGCCGTTGACGGAAAAATGCTCTCCCGGCAGCGGCGCCCGGCTGCTCCTGCGGCAGCCCAGATATTGCCAGCCCCGCTCAAAGGCAATCATAAAAAGCGGGATACAGATCAGCCAGCATATGCCCAGCCAAGCCGGTTCTATCAGAAGCAGCAGCACCGGAAGTGCCCCCAGCAGGATACCGCAGAAAAGCCCCAGCACGATGGGCATTGCCCCCTTTCTGTCGGCAAAGCCATGCAGATCCGGCGGACAGAGTCCCAGATCCTGACTGTTCTTCAAAATGCGGTTTTCCTCTGCTGTGCATTCTCTTAACATTTCCCCGTCCTCCCTATCAAACATTCTATTATGAGCATCGTAGCATGTTTTCTGTTATTGTACAACCTATTTTTACGCCCTCGCATAGCACAGCCGTGCCTGCGTTACGGCACCAATACGTATTCGAAAGCGAAACCTCCAAACTTAC
>CAZFYD010000161.1:0-3991 GCA_964523315.1 uncultured Acetatifactor sp. | reverse complement strand
CTGCGCAGCAGCGGGTTTTGCGAATGCAGCGTGGAGGGGCTGTAAATAGTAACTATAGTTGTCAGGAGTCCTTCCTAATTCCGTCCAATAGGGCCCCCGGAAAACTCCGTCATCCGGCCATATCTGCCGATGACATGCTCCTTGGGCACCGTCATCTGCATGCGGATCACCGGCTCATCGGCCACCCCGTCTATCTGAAACAGTCCCGGCCGCTCCAGATTCGGCACATGGAAACAGGAGCTGGCTGCCGCGCTGCGCAGGGTATTCACATTCTCATCCCCATATTGCAGCGCATCCGCCATCTCCCCGATCCCAAAGCTATCCCGTACGATCAGAAACACTCGTTTGTTGCTCAATATCTTTTCCTCACTTTTCGTAAAAATGTTTGGTAACGCATTTTACATATTGTACCATAATTTCGTGCGCTTCAGCGCACTCTCCGATTGGTAATGTTAAATGCAAAGCATTTTACATATTGTACCACATTTTTATGTATTGTACACTAAATTATTCCTGCACAACCGTACTGATAATAATATTTTCTGCACTGATCTCCGTTTTGCGCTTCACAATATCCTCGATCTGGGCCCTCTGTGCATCTGTCAGCTCCAGCGCATTCACTACTACATCCACAGCGCCGTCATTAATGCTGACCACCACATCCGAAAAGCCCTTAGCCTCCAGCAGGATCTCCGCAGCTGCCTCTTTCTCGGCAATAGCAGTCATCTGCACCATGGTATTTACCGCATCCTGCTTCTGTTCGTCAGAAAGTCCGTCGCTGTTGATGATCTCCAGCAGGGTCTCCTTATTCTTTGCCCGCACCTGTTCCTTTAACAGCTTGGCTTCCGACAGCATGGCTACCCCGTTTGAGGAGGAAAATACAGCTTCGCCGGGGATCTCATCCTCATCCGGCTGGGCCTCGCCTACCGCCATGCCCGTATCCAGATAGTCATCCACGATCACATCCGCATCGCTGTCCAGGCTCTCGATTTCCGTAACGGAAGAGACCGCCAGATCCTCCTCGGACAGATCCAGCATCCCGTCAATATCGCTGATACTGTACTGCCCTGCCACAGCATTGTCGGTAATCACGCCTTCTGTATTTGCCACCTCCGCCGTTTTCGCATCATCGGCCAGATATTCCTCATCCAGATTGGTTCCCGCAAACTGCAGATATCCTGCGATAGCCAGCATGATCGCAAGCGCGGTAATCATTAGCTGATTTTTCTTGATTAGGTTTTTCACACTTTTCTCCCTTTTCTCTGCTCTCTTCTTTTACTAGTTCATTGTATGAGAGCTTATTCGGATATATTCGCACTGCTATCCATTTTCACCACTTTTACCTTATGCGCTTCCACGCCGAAAAGAGCCTGCACCACATCCGTTATTTCCCTGCTGATCTGCCCCGTTCCCGCCCCCTGGGCCACCACCACCACGCCAGATACCTCCGGCATCAGCGTCTTGACCACATAGGGTTCATTGCTGCCGGAGCTGTGGTACACCGTGTTTTCGGAACGGTCCGACTGATAGACATAGCGGCTCCCCCCCTGGCTGTCCTCCTCGGTGGTATTGCTGCTCTGAGTCTGCTGATCCTTTTCCACCACCAGCTCCTCCGTGGACTCCAGCGTGATCATGACCTGCACCCCGCCCACACCGCTGATCCGGGAGAGCGTCTCCTCCAGCCGTTTTTCCAGATAGGCAGTGTATTCCTCCGTGGTGGCAGCAGAGGTGCTCCCTGCAGCGCCGGATACGCTGTCCCCTATGCCGGTCGAATCCCCTCCGGCAGTCCCCTCCTCCTTCTGACTGTCTTTTTCCGTGGGCAGCGCAATCACCACCAGTAAAATCCCCAACAGCAGCAGGATCAGAAGGTTATCCTTGCGCAGCCATTTCGCTATCCCGCCTTTTATTTTCTCCTCCATGTCCATCCTCCCTCTCTCCGACTCAGGGCGCCGTGATATTCACTGGATCAACCAGGATGCGGATCTCCTCCGGCATTTCCGGTTCCTCGTCCTTAGCTGTCTGCTCCGCCTGCTGGGCCGCCCCACCGGTTTCTGACACCCCAATATCCAGCTGGGCCGCCAACAGCTGTTTGCGAAGCTGTTCGATCCGGTATTCCTCCAATGCTGCCTCCCCCAGTCCCTGCTCAAAGGAAGCGCTGTAGGCAGCGATCCGCTCCTCCAGCCCCTGCCCCTCCTTGCCGGTAAACAGAGCAGCTATGGGGCTTAAAAGCTGTACCAGGATCATGGCGCTGACCAGCAGCTTCAAATACTTTTCATAGGAACCCTTGGGCTTGAAATGTATCAGCGCCTGGGCGCAGATCATAAACACCCCGATCTGCCGTATACTGCTTAACAATCCGTCTAACATCGGCTCCTCCCTATCTGCGGCTTCGTTACTATTCACAGTCCACGATTGGTGGCCGCAGCCACCATCGAAATACAGATCAGGAACAGCATCAGAGCCGTTCCCGTGGTTTTCAGCAGCAGCATGCTCCCCTCCCCCACCTTGTTGGTGCAGGTGGTGATCCGCTTATCACTGATTATGCCCATGATCGCTGCCGCCAGTTTCAGGCAGCAGGCGATAAACAAAATCTGCATCAGCGGCGTCAAGCACATGCCCACCAGCAGGATCAGCAGCACCACGCCGATGCTGTTCTTAATCACCACCGCCGAGCCCACCACAAGAGATGCCACACCGTCTGCGGCCCCGCCGATGCCGGGGATGGCCGACATCACTTTCTGCAGCGTGGAGGATTTCACCGAATCTATGACCGGCGTAATGACGGACTGAATAATGCTGACGCCCGTCACCACGCCGATGACCCCCTTGAGTGCCGCCTTGATCCCCTTTTCCAGCAGTTCCATCAACAAGGAGAGCTTTTCCTCCATCCAGATCCCGCTCACCACCGCCAGCAGCACGTAGCTGTAGATAAAGGGCAGCAGCCCTCCCATCAGCACGCGCTCAACCCCATAGATCAGCACCAGCACCAGCTGATAGCTGGCTCCTGCGGTGGTGGTGCCGCTGGCCACCCCCACCGCCATCAGATAGGTAGGCACCAGCAGACGGATAAAGAGCAGAATATTTTCCATAGCCTCGGCGGCCACCTCCGCAGCCTGTCCAAAACAGGCCAGCAGCACCGCCGTCAGCAGCAGATACATAAAATAAAAGCTGATATCCGCAATCTGGTGCTTATCAAATATTTCCATGAAATGGCTCATCAGAGCCGAAATAATGCCCAGCATTATCAGCCACAGAAGAATACTGCGCATGCTCGCCAAATGGCCTCCCACATCCCCCAGCACCGCATTTAAAATATCTCTGATGGCTCCCAATATATCCCCCTGCAGGACCTGGGACAGTATCTGCTGCAGGGAAAATCCGTTTCCCGGGAGCAGTCCCTCCAGCTCCTGCTGCAGCTGTCCCAGTCCATATTCCTCCCAGATCACATCGATTGTCACTCCCTCCATGGTCCCTCCTATCGCATAAAGGTCTGGATCTGCTCCATCACCGCCAGCAGGATAGGCAGCCCCGCCATCATCACCGTCAGCTTGCCCAGGATTTCGATCTGCTCTGCAATGGCTCCGTATCCTGCATCCTTGCAAATCCCTGCGCTGAATTCACAGACATAGGTCACCCCCGTGATTTTCAGCAGAATAGTCAGATAGCTCTCTCCGCTGCCCAGAAACCTGCGGATCATGGTAAACTGTTCCAGCACGCCGGCAAACTGTTTCACCGCATAGCCAAATATCAGGATGCTGATCACCAGCCCCATATAGATCCCGTATTCGGGTTTGGTGGCCTTGAACTGCACCGCCACCATAACACCCAGGATCCCCAGGATTCCTATTTTAATCAGTTCTGTCATAGGATCTCTCCTTCTTCTATTTTAGTTCCGCGTTACTATTTACAGCCGATTTGGACAGATACACAGATTCGTCGAGCTTGCTCGTAAGAAGCTGTATATCTGTTCCAAATCTGACTGCGTAGCAGG
>CAZFYD010000160.1:0-3996 GCA_964523315.1 uncultured Acetatifactor sp. | reverse complement strand
TGGTCATAGTATATCACAAAGCAGAAAATAATACCACCTTTTTATATCTACACCCAATTTTATGTTAAAATTTGACATCTTATGACTTTTTCGATATAATACATTGATAAGCCTTGGTTTTTAAAGATACTCAGCGCTTACTGCTCAGGAGGGAAAACGGCCGCATGAAGAGACTTTCTATTTTACAATTAGTTCCCGGCATGGTTGTGGCGGACGATGTGATGACTTCCAATCATCAGCTGGTGCTGCCCAAGGATACCGTACTCTCAGATTCGTTGATCATCAAGCTGAATCTCTATGGCATTCTGACTGTACATGTAAAGGACGAAATCCTTTCACTGCCGGAACCTGAGTATTTCCTCGACTCCCCTTCCTATTTCGAACGAGTGAAAAACAGTCCTGAGTATCATGCTTTTAAAAAAGAATACGAAATCGAAGTGGATATCTTTAAAGATATGATTAACAATGTGGTGGAGAAAAATACCCAGCTGGATGTCAGGGAGCTTTTGGACCGCTCTCTTTGCATGCTTACCAATACCACCGGAAATATCAGCATCCTGGATCTGCTTCACAATATGCGGGAATATGATGATTCCACCTTTGCCCATTGTCTGAACGTGGGGCTGATCTGCAATGTATTTGCCCATTGGCTGAAGCTTTCAGATGCGGAAACGGAGCTGGTTACGGCCTGCGGCCTGCTCCATGATGTGGGCAAAATGCTGGTTCCTCACAATATTATCTCCAAGCCCGACAAGCTGACTGAGGAAGAATACCGGCAGATCCAGAAACATCCGTTGGAGGGGTACCAGATGCTCAGGGATCAAAATGTGGATGAACGCATCTGCAATGCCGCTCTGATGCATCATGAGCGCTGTGACGGCTCCGGCTACCCGCTGGGCTTAAAGGGCAGCCAGATTGATGCCTATGCCAAGATCGTGGCCATCGTCGATGTCTACGATGCAATGACAGCCGCCCGGGTATATCGGGGGCCCATCTGTCCCTTTAAGGTCATCGAGACATTTGAGGCTGAGGGGCTACAAAAATATGATGTCAAATATATGCTCTGCTTTCTGGAAAATATCGTTAATTCCTACCTTCAGAACCGCTGCCGCTTAAGCGACGGCCGGGAGGGAGAAATCATTTTCGTCAATAAACTGAAGCTGTCCCGCCCTGTTGTGCGGTGCGGTAATGAATATGTGGATCTGGCAGAAAATCCCACACTGTATATTGAAAGTCTGCTGTAGTAATGCAGCAGGCCATGCCGGCAAATGCCCGGAAAGGAATACTTATGAACAAGACCATCCATATCTATGTGGGGCAGAATCAGCCTGATCCCTGCTTTGCCACAATCGGAGAGGCTATCGCCTATGCCGGCGGGGACTATGTCCCCACTCCGGCAGTCTATCCTGCCCCCCGGGAGGATCTTGCCCCTGTGGTAATCCATGTTGCCCCCGGCGTCTATCGGGAAAAGCTGGTGCTGGAGCGTCCCTATGTGACGCTGCAGGGCAGCTGCGCCCCGGATACCGTGCTGGTCTGGGGAGATTACGCCCGGCAGGTGTTGGCGGACGGCAGCAGCCGGGGCACCTTCCGTACCGCTACGCTCCGCATCCACACCCATGATGTGACACTGAAGCAGCTGACGGTTCAGAATGACGCCGGCTGCGGACGGCTGGTGGGGCAGGCTATTGCCTTATATGCGGACGGTGACCGGCTCCATCTGGATCACTGCCGCCTGATCGGCAGCCAGGATACGCTGTTTACGGCGCCGCTGCCCTTAAAAGAGGCCCAGCCCGGCGGCTTTACCGGCCCGGGAGAGCATCTGCCCCGCACTATGGGCAGGCAGCTTTATGAGCACTGCTATATTCAGGGGGATGTGGACTTTATTTTCGGCGGGGCCATATGCTATTTTGAAGATTGTGAGATTTTTTCTGCGAAACCGGAGCAGCTGCCGCCGGAGAGCCCGGAGGGTGCGAGAATCTACGGCTATCTTACCGCCGCTTCCACGCCCCAGGAGCAGCATTACGGGTATGTGTTCCACAACTGTCAGCTGCGCAGCGACTGCCCCGCAGCCTCTGTCTATCTGGGACGTCCCTGGCGGGAGTATGCCCGCACGGTCTATCTGGAATGCTTTATGGACGCCCATATCCATCCCGCAGGCTGGCAAGACTGGAACAAGACCCATGGGCATTTTTACTATGGGGAATACGCCTGCTACGGCCCGGGCAGCATGGCTGACAGGCGGGCTGACTTTTCCTGCCGGCTGACGGATGAGGAAGCAGCGGGCTATGGCCGGGAACAGGTTTTAGCCGGCTGGGAGCCCTGATGCAGGCCCTTGCTGCCTTAATTGATTTCTCATATTTATCGAAAAATGGACTGCCTGGTAATTTTTGAAATAATCAGTCCATTTAATGCTTCTTTTTCAGGCAAAATCAGCCGATCGGATGGGGTATTTGGACTTATAGCAAAAAAATTCTCTGTCCGGTCCATTTTTTTACAGAAAAAGTGGACCGAAACAGAGAATTTTTCTATATCGGGCATACCTGCCCCTCCTTATCCCGGGAAAGCCCAAAATAAGGTACTTATTCTGGACCTAATCACGCAAAAAATCGCTATAAGTCCACCAGGAATGAAAATACCTGCGCAAAGCTGTCAACCCCTATACACTCTGATAGAGCTTCAGGATATATTCCTTTACCTGCCGGTTGTTCTCCGGCCTGGTGTTCTCCAGTGTCACATGGATGTAGGGTTTCCGCTCCTTGATAAATTTCAGCACTGTCTCATACCGCATCATGCCCAGGCCGCAGCCCATGGCCTCCAGCTTGCCGTCCACCGGCATATAATCCTTTAGGTGCACCATGGCCACATCCGGCCCCAGCACCTCAATGGCTTCCGCCACGATAGCCTCCTGCTCCTGATAATTGCAGATATCCAGCAAATTCACCGGATCTAAGATGATCTGCAGGTTGGGAGAGGCGATCTCGTCCAGCACCCGTCTCGCCCGCCTCGGGTTGCACACAATATGCTTCCACACCGGCTCGATCGCTACCACTACGCCCATCTGCTCTGCATACCTGACGATGGGACGCAGATTGGTGATAAAGGTCTGCAGGGCCTCCTCCCCGTGACACTCCGGTACATAGGCATAGGCTTCGTTGGGAGCCCCGGTCTCCGTGCCCACCACGCCGCAGCCCAGCCAGGAGGCAAAACGGATATGGGCCTCATAGCGGTTCATAATCTTCTGCAGCTGCTGGGGGTTGGGATTGGCCAGATTCAGGTAGCAGCCCAGCACGGCAATATCTACCTGATTGCGGGCAAACACATTCTTAATATACATGGCAAGTCCCGGCGTCAGCGCCTCATCCGTAGTGGGAAACTCCTGAATCACCTTGCCCAGCGCCAAATGCCCGCAGGTAAAGCCCAGATTATGTACATCCGCAATTCTCTCCTCAAAAGGGAGCGCTTTTGTGTCGTGTAAACGAATTCCTAACTGCATCTTAACTCCTCCTTATATGCCTATCCCTAACGGACTCCTTGCTTTCAGCTTCAGAATCTGATTACTTTCGGTTCTTCCGTAAAGGAATAGATCTGTGCGGTTGCCTCTTCCAGATAAAATACTTCCGTATTGCCGTCGCCGGGTTTATACATGGTTTGAAGAGACGGATATTCGTCCAGCATATGTTTTTGCGCTTCTATGCGCTCATCCAGTACTGCTTTGGCAGCTATACGGATCCATTTTCCGTCATTCATTCCGCAGATTTCAATCCTGGGATTTGCTTTCATCTGTTCGGAAACCTTCTTTACCTTACCAGTCTGAATATAGAGCTTTTCCTCAAACAAATCAACGGTTCCAAACGGCCGCACACGAGGCTGCCCTTCCTCACTGGTGGCAAGATAATAGGTGCCGCACGCTTTTAAAAATTCATAGACTTCCTCCATAAAAATACCTCCTAGTATAATAATGATATAGCCACAAGAGCTATATAGTTAATAAGTTAC
>CAZFYD010000159.1:1950-4008 GCA_964523315.1 uncultured Acetatifactor sp. | reverse complement strand
CTTTTTCAAAGGGAAAGTCCATGGCTGCAGGGCATTCCCCCGCCCGGGCCCGCAGCTCTGCAAGAGGGAGCCGTTCCTTTTCTCTGTTTATTCGTTCTCTTGTTTTTTCTGCAATTTCCTGTAAAATCATTTTTACCTCTCCATACAGTATCATGGGCCGTGCCCATGATACTGCAACAATAAGTATTTGGAAGTGAAACCTCCAGACTTTCCTTAGCATGCATATCGCAAGCCATGCTTGCGATACTGCACAAATCCGCTACCCCGCATAGCACAAGCAGGGCTTGCACGATTGCACCAATCCTGTAGTTCCCTATATTGCAAGTGCCTGAGAGCGCTGTACAAACTTTTTCAGCTGCTCCATGGCCCGGCCGCTGTCAATGATCTCCTGGGCCAGCTTTACCCCGGCCTGCAGGTCGTCCGCCTTTCCTGCCACATACAGTCCGGCTGCCGCATTCATCACCACTGCATCCCGCTTGGCGCCGCGCTCCTGACCGCTCAACACCGCTCTGGTGATCGCTGCATTTTCAGCAGGGCTGCCGCCCAGCAGCTGCCCCTTGTCATAGGTCTTCAGTCCATATTGTTCCGGGGTGATCACATATTTTTTCAGCTGCCCGTTCCGGATCTCACAGACCGTTGTGGGAGCGCAGACGGAGATTTCATCCAGCTTATCCTGTCCGTATACCGTCATGCCGCTGGTAACACCCAGGTTCAGCAGCACCTTCGCCAGCACCTCCACCAGCGCCTCCTCATAGACGCCCAACACCTCCATATTGGCTCCCGCAGGGTTGGTCAGAGGTCCTAAAATATTGAACACCGTGCGGATCCCCAGCTCTTTGCGGATCGGCCCCACATACTTCATGGCGCTGTGATATTTCTGGGCAAAGAGGAAGCAGATATTGATCTCATTTAACAGCTGCAGACTCTGCTCCGGCTCCAGATTGATGTTCACGCCCAGCGCTTCCAGACAGTCCGCTGCGCCGGACCGGGAGCTGGCAGCTCTGTTTCCGTGCTTCGCCACCGGCACACCGGCAGCGGAAATAATCAGGGAGGCTGTGGTGGAGATATTAAAGGAATTGGAACCATCGCCGCCGGTTCCCACGATCTCCAGCACATCCTGCTCATGGAGCAGTCTGGTGGCATGGCGGCGCATCTCCTCTGCGGAGCCGGTGATCTCCTCAATGGTCTCTCCCTTCATGGACAGCGCCGTCAGATAGGCGCTCTTCTGGACATCGGAGGCCTCTCCGCTCATAATTTCGTTCATAACCTCCTTAGCCATCTCATAGCCGATGTCTTCCTTCTTGGACAACTTGATAATTGCTTCACGAATCATGTTTTTCTCCTCTTTTCTTTGATTATTTTCAGAGCCTTTTTCAGGCTTTATTTCCTTTTCTGAGAGAAAATTCTCCAGGATGGCTTTCCCCTCCGGGGTCAGTACCGATTCCGGGTGGAACTGTACGCCGTATACCGGGTACTCCCTGTGCTGCACCGCCATAACCTCCCCGTCCTGCGTGGTGGCTGTAACCTGCAGGCAATCCGGCAGCGTATCCCGATCCGCCGCCAGAGAATGATATCTGGCCACGGTGATCTGCTTTTTCATTCCCGCAAACAGTTTGCTGCTGTTATCCAGCGATACTAAGGACTGCTTGCCGTGCATCAGCTCCCGGGCATAGGTAATAACGGCGCCGTACACCTCGCAGATCGCCTGGTGCCCCAGACAGATGCCCAGAATCGGAATCCGTCCCTGAAAATGCCGGACTATCTCTTCACAGATCCCGGCATCCGCCGGTCTTCCCGGCCCCGGAGATAAGATAATGTGGCTGGGCGCCAGCGCCTCTATCTCCTCCACGGTCAGCTCGTCATTGCGGATCACTTTCATATCGGGATTGATGGAACCCACCAACTGATACACATTATAGGAAAAACTGTCGTAATTATCGATTAATAAAATCATCTGTTTGCCGCCTCCTATTTCCCTTTTTTATCCCAACCTCTTACACGAGCTCCTGGGCGGTCTGAATTGCACTGCGCACCGCCGCAGCCTTCTGGATACACTCC
>CAZFYD010000159.1:0-1850 GCA_964523315.1 uncultured Acetatifactor sp. | reverse complement strand
CTCCTGGGCGGTCTGAATTGCACTGCGCACCGCCGCAGCCTTCTGGATACACTCCCGGTATTCCTTCTGAGGAACACTGTCCGCCACGATCCCGGCGCCGGAGCGGATAAACACCTTGCCGTTCTTGCTGAATGCCAGCCGGATCGCAATACAGGTATCCAGATTCCCGGTGAAGGACAGATAACCGATTGCCCCTCCGTAAATTCCTCTCTTGTTATTTTCCAGCTCATTGATGATCTCGCAGGCCCGCAGCTTGGGAGCGCCGGATAAGGTTCCCGCCGGCAGGATTGCATCCACCGCATCCAGCGCATCTCTCTCCTGGGCAATCCGACCGCTGACTGTGGAACCGATATGCATCACATGGGAGTACCGCTCGATGGACATATATTTTTCCACCTGCACACTGCCTATGGCGCTGATCTTTCCGATATCGTTGCGGCCCAGATCCACCAGCATATTGTGCTCCGCCCGCTCCTTCTCATCTGCCAGCAGCTCCCGCTCCAGCGCCAGATCCTCGGCCTCATTCCGGCCCCGGGGTCTGGTGCCCGCCAGAGGGAAGGTATACAGCTTTCCGTTCTCCAGCTTCACCAGCGTCTCGGGACTGGCCCCGGCGATCTCCCCGTCCTGCCCGGAAAAATAGAACATATAGGGGGAGGGATTCATGGTACGCAGAACCCGGTACGCATTAAGCAGGCTGCCTTCCATTTCCGCCTCCAGCCGGTTGGACAGTACCACCTGAAAGATATCCCCTTCTTTGATATAGTGCTTTCCCTTTTCCACCATGGCACAGTACTGAGCCTCGTCAAACAGGGGCGTAAAGTCGCTCAGCAGCTTCAGGGGCGGAATGGGCTGCTTTTCCTCCCGCTCCACCAGTGCCTTCATATTTTCCAGCTCCATCACCGCCCTGTGATAGCCGGTCTCGGGATCATCTGTCTTCATATTGGCGATCAGCACGATCTTCTGGCGGTAATTGTCAAAGGCAATGACCTTGTCAAAGAGCATCAGGTCCACATCCTGAAAGCCGTCCTCATCCTCCGCATCCAGCTTCAGCGTAGGTTCGCTGTACTTGATATAATCATAGGAGAAATATCCCACAAGCCCTCCGGTAAAGCTGGGCAGTCCCTCCAGCCGGGGGCTTTGATTCTCCCGGAGAATCTCCCGGATATACCGGCGGGGATTATCCTGGATCTCCTGCGTCATCATGGGTGTGCGGATCGTCACCTTGTGGTTGCAGCAGCTGACAGACATGACCGGATCATACCCCAAAAAGGAATACCTCCCCCACTTTTTATCCGCCTCCGCACTCTCCAGCAGATACGCATGTTTACTGACTACCTTCAGCTTCCGCAGCACCTCGATGGGGGTGGTGCTGTCGGAAAAAATCTCCGTGCTCACCGGGATCACCCCGTAGCTTCCTTCCTTCATGATCTGTCTTACCTCATCCAAAGTGGGTCTGATCTTCATAAAACGCCTCCTTCTTTCGGTTGATACACACAAAAAACCCGTCCATAACAGTTTGCTTCTCTGTCAAGGACGGGTTAATATTCATTACTCCCGCGGTGCCACCTTGTTTCATGCCATTACGGCATGCACTTTCAGGATACCAACATATCCCCTGCAACTGACGTATGCGTACGTCATGAAATACTCGGTCTCTTATCTGCATCTGATGACCTTTCCTCATGCCCTCAGTGGTCCATTTAACAGCCTGCATTTCCAACCTTTCTCAGCATCCGGTCTCTCTGTGAGCGCATTTACTGTTTTTATCTCCACTTCAACGGTTTGTGTTCCGCTATTCATTTTTTATTATATTACTCCAAGTGCCAAAACATGTCAAGCACTTTTTTACG
>CAZFYD010000158.1:0-4012 GCA_964523315.1 uncultured Acetatifactor sp. | reverse complement strand
TTCATCCGGGCAAATTCCTGCAGCTTGGCGAGCAGCTGGTACTCATCCCCGATCTCCTCGCCCACCATGTCCGTCAGCATCTCATAATAGTAGGCATCGTCAGCCTCCAGCTGCACTCTGACGGAGCCGTCGCAGAGAGAGATCTGATCCACTTTGGTGCGCTTCACATACTGGCTGTCGATGGTGATCGGATGCTCCATGCAGTCCCGCAGCGTGGTATACCCTTTCATGATCTCCCTGACACGCTCGATCAGTTCCTGCTTCATCCGGTTGTCGGCGGGCAGCATCTCCACCCATTTAGGCATGTAGAACTCGATGACGGAGAGGGGAAACTCATAGAGCACATTCTCCAGGATCCTGTGGATATCCTCCTTTTTCAGCTGCTCACAATTCACCGGCAGTACGGAGACGCCGTACTGCTCCTGCATCTGCCCTGCCAGTCGCTTTGTCTCCTCCGAGTAGGGCTTCTGGCTGTTTAACAACACAAGGAAGGGTTTATGTAATTTTTTCAGCGCCGTGATCGTCTTTTCCTCCGCCGGCAGAAAGCTCTCCCGGGAAAGCTCCCCGAAACTGCCATCCGTGGTGACCACCAGACCGATCGTGGAATGATCGTTCATGACCTTATCCGTGCCAATCTCCGCCGCCTTGGTAAACGGAATCTCATTGTCGAACCAGGGCGTCTTCACCATCCGCTCCATGTCCTCTTCCATGTGTCCCGCTGCACCGTCCACCATATAGCCCACGCAGTCAATCAGCCGTACATCTACCTCCACATCATCACTGAGCGCCACATGGGCAGCCTCCTTGGGAATAAATTTCGGCTCCGTAGTAGTGATGGTTCGTCCGCCCGCACTCTGGGGCAGTTCGTCCATGGCTCTGGCCTTGGCATGCTCATCCTCCATATAGGGCAGCACCATCACGTCCATAAACCGCTTGATAAACGTGGATTTCCCTGTGCGGACCGGTCCCAGCACACCGATATAGATCTCTCCTCCGGTCCGTTGCTGTATATCGTGATAGAGGTCATAAGTATTCAATGCATAATTTTCCATAAAAAAACCTCCCGCTTATACTGATATATGTATATGCGGAAGGTTCCCCATCCATGAATAGATCACCGCACTTTCTGATCTGTCTGCCGGAAACGGCACAGCAGCATCAAACCGGCTAGCATCAGCACCGGGAACAGGACACCTGCCAGGATCCCCTTGTGCAGATCCTCACCGAAAGCCTCCGATACGAAGCCCACCAGCGTGGGCCCGGCCGAGCAGCCGATATCGCCGCCCAACGCCAGAAGGGCAAACATGGCCGTGCCGCCTCTTTTCAGGGAAGCGGTGGCCGTGCTGAAGGTTCCCGGCCACATGATCCCAACGGAAAGGCCGCAGATTCCACAGCCTAAGAGCCCGACCCAGGACACCGGCACCAGGGCAATGCACAGATAGGCGGCCATACAGAGCAGGGCGCTGCCTGTCATGAACCGATTCAGCTCCAGCTTATCCCCGTACTTGCCGTAAAAGGCTCTGGCGCCGCCCATCAGCAGGGCAAAAAACATGGGCCCCATCAGGTCTCCCATGGTCTTGCTGACACCCAGTCCGGTCTCCGCAAAGGTAGAAGCCCACTGACTCACCGAAAGTTCGCTGGCCCCGGCACAAACCATCATCAGCATCAGCAGCCAGAACTTCCGCTGCCCGAACAGCTCCCGTACCGTCATTCCTTTCTCCCCATCTTCAATCAGCGGGGCAATGGGCACCCGCATAAACAGAATGCCGTTGGCTACGGGCACTGCCGCCCAGATCAGCGCCAGAATACGCCAGTTGTCAATCCCGAACACCCGAAAAAACAAGGTGGATAAAAGTACCACGCCCACCTGTCCCCAGCAGTAGAAAGAATGCAGCATGCTCATGGCCTTTTCCTTGTTATCCGTGGGACAGGACTCCATCACCGGACTCACCAGCACCTCCAGCAGCCCGCCGCCCACGGCGTAGCAGACCACGGAGATCAGCAGCCCGGCATAGGCG
This sequence comes from uncultured Acetatifactor sp., assembly GCA_964523315.1. GTDB lineage: Bacteria > Bacillota > Clostridia > Lachnospirales > Lachnospiraceae > Acetatifactor. Next base: position 1,994 of record CAZFYD010000158.1, on the reverse strand, counting down.
TCTGGCAGCAGCTGGGGCAGGAAAGCCAGACTGGCCAACCCCAGCGCCGACATCACATGGGCAATGACCATGGACGCCCGATAACCAATCCGATCCACAAAAGTTACCGAGACCAGATCCACTGTCAGCTGAATGCCGAAATTAACCGTAATCAGCAGCGTGATTTTGGACAGCGGAATATCGTAGTTGCTCTGAAGGGTCAGAAACAGCAGCGGGACAAAATTATTGACTATGGCCTGAATGATATACCCGATAAAACAGGCGTTGATCGTCCTTTTAAATCCCTTATTCACCTGCAGTAACCCTCTTAAAGCTCTTCTTGCCTCTCTTGACCACCTTGCCTTCACCGGCAAAATCCGCCTTGGTGTACAGGGTCTTGACGTCTGTAATCTTCTCACCGTCCACGGTGATGCCGCCCTGTTCCACGGCACGTCTTGCCTCGGAGCGGGAACCGGTCAGTCCGGCGGCAGCCACCACGCCCAGAATATCGATGGTTCCCTCCCGGAAATCCTCATCCTGCAGCTGGTAAGTGGGCATATTCTCGGCGTTGCCGGCGCTGAACAGCGCTCTGGCGCTTTCCTGTGCCTTTCTGGCCTCTTCCTCGCCGTGTACCAGGTTCGTCAGCTCGTATGCCAGAATCTCCTTGGCCTCGTTGAGCTTGCTGCCCTCCCAGCTGTCCATGGCCTCGATCTCCTCCAGAGGCAGGAAAGTCAGCATCCGCAGGCACTTTATCACATCCGCATCCGCCACGTTTCTCCAGTATTGGTAAAATTCGAAGGGAGAGGTCTTCTCGGGATCCAGCCATACGGCTCCCTTCTGGGTCTTTCCCATCTTCTTTCCCTCGGAATTTAAGAGCAACGTGATGGTCATGGCATAGGCGTCCTTGCCCAGCTTGCGCCGGATCAGTTCCGTACCGCCCAGCATATTACTCCACTGGTCATCACCGCCGAACTGCATATTGCAGCCGTATTTTTCATACAGGCAAAGGAAATCGTAGCTCTGCATAATCATGTAGTTGAACTCCAGAAAGCTCAGCCCCTTCTCCATACGTTGCTTATAGCACTCTGCCGTCAGCATCCGGTTGACAGAAAAATGTACGCCGATATCCCGGATAAATTCAATATAGTTTAAATCTCTCAGCCAGTCCGCATTGTTCACCATCATGGCCTTGCCCTCGCCGAACTCAATGAAACGGCTCATCTGCTTCTTAAAGCATTCACAGTTATGGTCGATCTGCTCCGTGGTCATCATGGTGCGCAGATCGCTTCTGCCGGAGGGATCGCCGATCATCCCCGTACCGCCACCGATCAGGGCGATGGGACGGTTTCCCGCCATCTGCAGACGCTTCATCAGGCACAGCGCCATGAAATGGCCCACATGCAGGCTGTCCGCAGTGGGGTCGAACCCAATGTAAAACGTAGCCTTTCCGTTGTTGATCAGCTCCTTGATCTCCTCCTCATCCGTCAGCTGGGCCAGCAGCCCTCTTGCCTTCAACTCGTCAAATACTGTCATCTCTTTTCTCTCCTCTGTTCTGCTTGTCTGGCTTTACAGGGGGCGTCCGCCCTGCGTATAAAAAAAGGCCCCGTCCCTGAAAAGGACGAGGCCAGCGCTCGTGTTACCACCTTTTTTCCCATAAGACTCGCATCCTATGGCTCTGCAAGTATCCATCAATACTCACGGCCGATATCGGGGCCCGCCGTCAAAGCCTACTCTGCAAAGGGTAAAACGGATACCCGCCGCATTTGGGTTTGCTGCTCTGAGATGTATTCCCGTTAAGCTTTATGCGCCTCTCACCGGCCGGCAGCTCTCTGTTTAAAGGGGATTAACGGTACTCCTTCTCTTCATCGCATTATTGATTATTCACAATCTGTGATTATTTTAACCTCCAAAAACAGGATTGTCAACTGTTTTTTAGAAAATGGGTGTAGATATAAAAAGATGGTATTATTTTCTGCTTTGTGATATACTATGACCAGACAACGAAGGAGGTAATC
>CAZFYD010000157.1:0-4088 GCA_964523315.1 uncultured Acetatifactor sp. | reverse complement strand
CCCCACTGAAAGGCGCTGAGCTTGGTGCTGTATTTCAGGTTGAACATATTCTGCATCATCAGGTAATAAAAGCCGCAGAATATACAGGCCACATAACCGATATTTTTCATCCGTTTCCATTTGCGGAAATCATATACGGAAAGTCCCAGCGCCAGAAAAAAGGCGGCCAGCTTGATGCCGGATTTCCAGGTAAAGGCGCCGTGCAGCAGAGCAGAGAAGCCCCAGAGCACGCAGGCCGCATAAGCGATATATTTGATCCGTTTTCCTCCCCGGGGCAGCGGGGCATAAATCAGGAGCCCCAACGCTGCGATCAGGGCCAGATAGCTCAGCCAGATGCCGTTCTGGAGATAATTGCGCAGCTGCTGCACCACCATGGAATAAATGGTATAGTCCGAGGCTTCAGAGGGCATGGACAGCAGCCGCATAATTCCCTGCACATAGGCCCGGGGGCCGTACTGCAAAGCGATTACGCCAAAGCCCGCGCCCAGTCCCAGCAAATACCCGGCCAGACACTGCAGGGTCTGCTTCGCGGTCTGTCCCGGCTTCTGCCGACGGATCAGGGCCATGGCCCATACCGCCAGGATCAGAGCCATCTCCGCCAGATTGGAAAACCGCACATAGACGTTGATCCCCAGACATACGCCTGCCAGAATGAAGAATCGGCAGGACTTCTGATGCTTCCCGGACAGGGCCTCATACAGCAGCACCGTTCCCGCTCCCAGCAGCACATAGGTCAGATAGTTATACAGCAGGGCGGTGGGACACCAGCAGAAGCTGATTGCCAGTATCTCACCCCAGAAGGTCAGGGTTTTGGGCAGGCCCACTCTGCGGGTGAAGAAATAATACCCTCCCAGCGCCAGCAGGCTTACGGTCAGCCCGGTATAGAGATTCAGTCCCAGCATGGCGGAGCCGCCGGGCAGCAGGGTAAACAGGTGTCCCAGCGCATTTCCCAGATAGGTACTGAACAGCCACATGGGATCCACCCGGTCCATATAGGTGAAATTGGCATAATTATAGCCCGTATCCCACCACTCTGCCCCCATCCGGATATGCCGCAGGGGATAGAGCAGCAGGATCAGCGGATATAGCATATATACGTATTTTGTTAGTGCCTGTTTTCTCTTATCCAAATTTTCCAAATTTCTTTCCTGATTCCGTACGATTTAAGCGCACTGATGGCAAAAAGAGCTGCCACACCAGCTACTGTGAAACAGCTCCCCGTCTTTGTTCTTCTATTTTTCCAGCTCCACCGTTTTCAGCAGCTCCCGGATCTCTTCCACACTCAGCCACTCCGTATTGTTGCCGGAGCTGTAGGAAAAGCCCTCCTCCACCTTTTTGCCGGTGGGCTGCACTCTCTGCCGGTCGCTCCATACCATCTGCGGATATACGATAAAATGCTTGTCATATTCGTAGGTGTGCAGGGAATCCTCCACAGTGATCATGATCTCATGCAGCTTCTCGCCCTCGCGGATGCCTACCTCGGGCATCTGACAGCCGGGCAGCATGGCCTGCGCCAGATCCGTGATCTTGAAGGAAGGGATCCTGGAGATAAAGGTCTCGCCGCCCCTGGCCTCCTCCAAAGCCTTGATTACCAGCTCTACGCCCTGCCGCAAACTGATCCAGAAACGGGTCATACGGTAGTCCGTAATCGGCAGCTCGGTACCGCCGTTTTTGATGATATTATGGAAAAAGGGAATCACAGAGCCCCGGCTGCCTGCCACATTGCCATAACGCACAATGGAGAAGCATACATCCTTGCTGCCGGCATAGGCATTGGCCGCAATAAACAGCTTGTCCGACACCAGCTTGGTGCCGCCGTAGAGATTTACGGGGTTCACCGCCTTGTCCGTGGACAGCGCCACGACTTTCTTCACTCCGGTATCCAGGGCCGCATCGATCACGTTCTGTGCGCCGTGAATATTGGTCTTGATCGCCTCCGCAGGATTGTACTCGCAGGCGGGCACTTGTTTTAACGCTGCGGCATGGATCACATAGTCCACGCCCTCAAACGCCCTGGTCAGACGCTCCCTGTCCCGCACGTCCCCGATAAAGAAGCGCAGCCTGGGCACATACTCCTTGAATTCATTCTGCATAATGAACTGTTTGAATTCATCCCGGGAATAGATGATAATTTTTTTCGGATCATAGTTTTCCAGCACGTACCTTGTGAACGCTTTGCCGAAGCTCCCTGTACCGCCTGTGATCAGTATGGATTTATTGTTCAGCATATTATTTTCCTTTCCGCTTCCTTTTCTGTAATAGGATATACATAATTTTTAATATTATAGCATAGATGCTTTGAAAATGCAATTTATCCTGCGGCAGGGCTGCTGCGGTAAAACCCGGGATGCTGCACAATAAAAAACAGCACCAGAATGTATTGTCCCGCATTCCATACCAGCTCCAGCGTCCCGTATCCGAAAAACACCAGGCACACCAGCAGGGGGATCACTGCCCTGGGCAGCTCGGGGGACTGCTTCAGCCTGCGGAAATGGCCGACCAGCAGCCATACCGTCATGATGACAAACAGGATCCCGGCCGGGATACCGTAGCGGTACGCCACCTCCAGCCACAGATTCTGGGCATGCCAGGCATGATAATCCACCTCACTGAACTGATACATCCCCTCGCTCTGGGTGTGCCCCAGCAGATTCAGATCCTGAAAATAAGCCTTATAGATGCTGAGCCGGATATTCAGAGAGGCATCCATCTCCCCGGAGCCGGTCAGTTCCAACTCCTGCTGCTCCTGTTCCTGTTCCTGCTCCTGTTCCAGCTCCTGAGGTTCCGCCGCCTCTGCCACCAGCACAAGGGGATCCCTGACGCTGCTCTGAAAGGTGCCCCATATCCTGCCCAGCACAGTCTCCAGAAATTCGTCCATCTCCACATACTTCCAGGAATCCGCCGGGTCAAAGGAATGCACCTTACCCTCACTGTACTCGTCCAAAAACCAGATCGGATAATGCAGGATCGTCGGCAGCCAGCGCACGGAGGCAAATACCGCCGGAAAAAGCAGCACGGCTCCCAGCACCAGAGCAGCCCCCCGGAGAATGATCTGCCGCCACTTCTGCTGCCAGCTCCGCCGCATCACCAGGATTCCGTAGACAATAGTAAGGATCACGGCAATCCCCCAGGAAGTCCTGCCCATGGTCAGGAACATAAAGCCCGGCAGCCCGCAGGCGCCAACCAGATAGAACAACTTCCACCATTTGGAGGCTCCCTTTTTCTGCAGCATATGAAGCTTCATCAGGACCGCCGCATATACGATCAGGTAATGCAGCGCCGCCATATTGCTGTTGGCATAGGCCCCCACATACCGCACCACATCATAGGGCCGAAACCCGTAAGCAAAAATCTGCAGGGCGAAGAAAGCCAGAATCGTGCCGTCCACCAATCCGTCCGCCAGCGCCTGCATATCCTGTTCCTCATATTCAGTCAGATAAAACATCCCGAACATCGCCAGAAACCATATGGGCCACACTCTCCCGCTCCTGGAGAAAGTCATCAGCGCTGTCAGCGCCAGCCACAGGATGCCCAGCTTTCCCGGCCGGATCCGCAGGGATTTCTCCAGCCATATCCTTTTCCCCATTTCCGCAAGGAAGATGGCAATCCACCAGATATTGGCCACTGCCAGCACAAAGGTCCACACATACATGCCCAGGAAGATGTCCATGCCGGTGGATCGTATGCTGACCAGGGCATATACGGATACGCCGATACAGACAAACGTCCAGATGCCTTTACCGGGTGTCAGCATTTCCTTCAACGGCCGGGCGGAAGCAAGGATCACCAGCATGACCAGCCCTGTGACATTCACCGCAACGCTCCAGGCATCACCGTTCTGGGTATTGCGCACGAAATCCAGTGCATTCAGTATCAAAAAGCATAGAGTATAGAGGATTCTTTTCTTTCTGTTATTCCTGTTCATCGCCATGCCTCCTTTAGATCTCACCGGCCGGGGCTTTGCTCCGTCTCTCCGGGCTTTGCACGCTTCTTTATTTTAGCATGTATGCTGCCGCTTGTCATCTTTTATCCGTCTTATTTTGCAAGATCATTGTGCCTGTTTTTGATGTTAAGTCAATGTGTTATTT
>CAZFYD010000156.1:1159-4172 GCA_964523315.1 uncultured Acetatifactor sp. | reverse complement strand
AGGGCAGATAAGGGATAAAAACTAGTTGACAAACCCAGGATGCTTATGTATAATATGACAGTGTGTGAAAAGAAAATGCACGATCATTATGCATAGGAGCAGCTATGTTCATTCAATTATCCGATGTATTTACGTCCGAGGGGAAACAGATGAATGTGGAGGCGGAGCTTGAGATGACAAGCTTTGACAACGGTACGGAGCGCTTTCCCATAACAGAAAAGTCTCCTGTAGCTTTTACATTCACCAATCTGGAGAAAGGCAAGATCCTGATAAAAAGCGATATGATGCTTACCTTACAGGCCGCCTGCGACAGATGTCTGACAGAGGTGCCGGTGGCGCTGGAACTGCATGCCGAGCGGATCGTGATCTCGCCGGAGATGGGTGCGGAGGATGAAGAGGCGGATGACCTGAGCTTTATGGAGGGCTGTCAGCTGAATGCAGAGACTTTTGTGTATAATGAGATCATTGGTAACTGGCCTGCAAAGATTCTGTGCAGAAACGACTGCAAGGGAATATGCCCGGTATGCGGACAGAATCGGAATGTGAGTGACTGCGGATGCGACAGCTTTGTTCCCGATCCACGGTTAGCAGGTATACAGGATATCTTCAATGGAAAATGAAAACAGTATTTGTCCGTACAGAGGCGGACTTTGACAAGGAGGTGTAACGATGTCTATTTGTCCTAAGAATAAATCTTCCAGAGGTAGAAGAGATAAGAGAAGAGCGAATTGGAAGATGAGCGCTCCCACTCTGGTAATGTGCAGCAGGTGCGGCGCACTGATGGTGCCTCACAGAGTCTGCAAGGTTTGCGGTTCTTACAATAAGAAGCAGGTTGTAGAAACTGACTGATGGATACTCCATAGGAGACATAAGACTTTTCCGCTTGCGGGGAAGTCTTTTTTTCGTATTGGAAAAAGACAGAAAGGATTCTGCCATGGCTGACAGACGATGGATTTTATCCGGTTTTTTGAGTAAAAAGAAAATACGCACCCAGCTCTGGTATGTGTATCTGGGGGCGGTGTTTATCCCCATTTTGGCAGTGGGCATTTATCTGCTGGTCTATGTGTCACAGCTGCTGACCAATTACTATCGGGAATCTCTGCAGGCGGAAAATACCCGGGTGCGGACAATCTTTTCCGAAGTGACGACCCGGGTGTATAAGATGACCACGGATATCCTGTTTGACGAGGAGGTTACCGGTCTGCTGACGGCAGAGGAGCCGCCTGAGGAGGGGACGGATTACGCCGCATTATATTGTATGCCGGTGAATGAGTTGATCCTCTCCAATGTGGAGATTGCAGATATTACTATCTACACGGACAATCTCTATGCGTCCCAGTATCTGCACTTTGAGAGCATCACAAAGGAGCTGGCGGCTCAGGAGTGGCTGCAGCGGGCGATGGAGAGCTCTGTCAGCTTCTGGACCACAATGGAAAAGAAGGATACCAATGGAAAGTCCCGATGGTACCTGTGTCTGGTGAGAAGAGTTGCAGGCATCGGCAATCAGGCGGTTATGGTGGTGAGCATCAACGATAGTTACCTGCAGGGACGCATCAACAGCAAAAAGTTCGGAATAAGGATCCTGACAGATGACAACATTACCTGTTTCAGCTCGGCAGTCCGGGATTACGGGAGGGCATCGGAGATGGAGATTGATTTTGAGGATAATTATTTCCGGAAAAGCGGTCGGTATCGGGGAGAGGACGGCAGGATGGTGTTCTGCGATATCGCTGCGCTGAGCATGTACCGTTCCACCAGCAACACCTATATTATGATCACCAGCGATACGGCCTATGGGGAGATCCTGCGGATTCTCGTGATCTGCTGCCTGATCATTCTGGCAGCGCTGTTGCTGCCCCTGTTGCTGATCCTGTTTTTTGTGGGCTATTTTTCCGACCGGGTAAGGGTGCTGCGGCGGGAGATGAAGAAGGTCAGCAATGAGGAGTATGACATTCTGCCGGAATTCCAGGGAGAGGATGAATTGTCGGAGGTGTTCGCAGATCTGCAGACCATGGTGAAAAACATCAAGGAGAAGGATGCCAGAGTATATTGCAGCCAGCTGCAGGAGCAGCAGCTGCAGAATGAGCAGCAGAAGATGGAGATGAAGATGCTCGCCAGCCAGATTAACCCTCATTTTCTGTACAATACGCTGGAGAGTCTGCGCATGCAGGCGCTGACGGCAGGAAACCGGGATGTGGCAAACAGTATCAAGCTTCTGGGAAAGGCCATGCGATATGTGCTGGAGAATACGGGAACCAGCTTTATCACACTGAAAAAGGAGATTGATTATATCGAGACCTATCTGCGGATTCAGAAGTTCCGGTTTGGGGACCGGGTGAATTTTACCCTGGAGGTGGCCGGGGATATTATGACGGAAAAAGTGCTGATTCTGCCCTTTCTGCTGCAGCCGGTAATTGAAAACGCCATAGTTCACGGGTTGGAAGAGATGACGGAGAACGGTCAGATCCGGGTGGAGCTTACCCGGACGGAAGAGCTGCTGCAGGTAACGGTATCGGATAACGGTGTCGGTATGGACCGGGAAGATCTGGAACGGCTGCAGGAAAATGTGAACCGAAACACTCTGAATGCCGGAAGCAGTATCGGCCTGGGAAATATCAACCGCAGGATCAAACTCTGCTATGGCCGGGAATACGGGATTTACATTGAGAGTAAGCGGGGCGGGGGAACCCGGGTAATCCTGCGGATACCCATAAAATCAGGGGAGGACTGAGAACCGGTATGTAAAATAATGCAGGTATTTCATGTCAAAAAGCGTCTGTTTCTTTTTCGGAGCAAAGCAGGTAAAATTTATAGTGTAGGTTTATACCAGTGCTCTGCGCTTGCGAGAACGGAGAGCACAAAAATCATAGGAGGGTTTATTCATGAAAAAGAAGATGAAAAGGCTTTTTGCTTTTCTTCTTGCCGGCGTGATGATGTTTGCAACATTGTCTCTTACGGCGGCAGCGGAAGAAGAAGAGTACCTCATGTTCCTTGCCTACGGCGGTGATGCCGC
>CAZFYD010000156.1:0-1059 GCA_964523315.1 uncultured Acetatifactor sp. | reverse complement strand
TGGTGAGCCAGCCTGTGGAGACTCCTCAGTTTGAGTTTGACCCCAACGGAACCTACCATGCTTATATCGGTGTACAGACACCGACCTGGATCTTCCGTAACGCATATGATGATGCAACCTACGGCCTGGAGTCCGGTTGCTTTGATCAGTTGGGCTTTGTAGACAGCGAATGGGTCGCTCAGGGCGGTTCCTTCAAGGATGCGGAGATTACCGGCAACGGCACCTATACAGTAGCTGTGGAGGGATATGATTTCTCCGGTACATTTCAGGATGAGGCAATTCTCGGTGCTGACGGCCTGTTCAACCTGCTGTTTGTATCCACCGATCTGCCTGTAAACGATGAGGTTGTGATTTCCAATGTGGTTCTGAAGATGGATGGCAAGGAGATCGTTACTATGGATGAAGCATTCCTGGATTCCGATTCCAAGGAAGTGCAGAAGGTGCTGCTGGCAAATATCTGGAACAATGAGATCAGCGCACTGCCTTATTACGCTGCTCCGACCCAAAGCATCGAGATCAGCTTTGATGTCAGCGGCTTTGCAAATGACGCCGTGGCAGAAGAGCCTGAAACCGCAGAAAGCACGGAGGAGGTTTCCGAACCTGCTGTGTCTTCCGAAGATACATCCTCCGATACGCTTACAGTGGATACTTCTGCAGCTGCAGACGGCGGTTCCTCCAACGGAGTTGTGATTGCAGTGATTGTTGTGGTTGTAGTGGCAGCAGCTGCTGTCTGCGCCGGTGTGATCGCAGCAAAGAAGAAAAAGAAATAAACCGTACAGAATGTTTAAAAAAGGGACTCCGTGAGGGGTCTCTTTTTTAAATCAGGAAAGAAGTATTAAAAATTACTATATTTTCCGTCAAGTAATTGCGGTATTCTTTGCGGGCCGTATTCGGTATAATAGACATAATAGGTAAAAAGAGGGGATCCGCAGGATCGCCCTGATTGTATGAATCATATGGTTTGGGAGGTAACAAATGAACGAGAAAAAAACAGGAAAGGAACGTCTTGCAGATAAGATTTACTATCTCAACAGGATCGGTATCCTCTTATCCATTGTA
>CAZFYD010000155.1:2952-4191 GCA_964523315.1 uncultured Acetatifactor sp. | reverse complement strand
AATTTGCAAATAGAGTATTGACATCTCGGATGATTGCATATATGATATTTTCAACGGCATAAGTAATCCAAAATTCAGGGATCCGGAGACATTCGTCTGATTTTCATTTAATTAGAATTTAAAAGTATTGAATCTGCAAATTTTCTGTTGTCACGGCAGGGAGTGTTTTTGCTGTCTCTGAAAATAAAAAAGGGAGGTAGATGCTTATGACAGAGAAAATATTGAGGGACTTATTTACAGATTTGCCCACGGAGCAGGAGCTGCGGGAGAGGATTGAGAGGAGGGATGACCTGAGGGGACTGTTTGCAACCTGGAAGGAAGCTGAGCAGCAGAGGTACCTGGACATCTGTACGGGAAAAAGGGGCTTTAAAATCCTTTATGATTCCTATTTTAAGGAAGTAATGAATCCTGAATATGATCCGACCCGTATGGAATCCTTTCTGAAGACGGTTATCGGCGAGCCGGTGAAAATTGTGAATGTACTGCCCAATGACAGCGTGCGGCTGGATGACGAGAACACGCTTCTGGTGACAGATATAATTGTGGAACTGCAGGACGGATCCATTGCCAATATCGAGGTACAGAAGATTGGATATATGTTTACCGGACCACGCTGTTCCTGCTATCTGTCAGATATGATGCTGAGGCAGTACCGGAGGATCAGAGCAAGGAGGAACGAGCCTTTTTCTTATAGGAAGATTAAAAAAGTATATCTAATCGTGTTATATGAAAACAGTCCGCAGGAACTGAAAGAAATGCCGGATACTTATCTGCATCGGGCAAAGCATGTATTTGACACAGGGCTGCAGATGGATTTGCTGCAGAGATGTATTCTGATACCTCTTGACATATTTAAGAAAAGTATGCAGAATAAAGCTATCAGAACACTTCAGGAGGCCTGGCTGACCTTCTTAAGTGAGGATGATCCGGGACGTGTGGCGGAGCTGCTGCAGAACTTCCCGGAGTTTAAGGATATGTATGAGACGCTGTACGGTATGAGTAAGGATATGGTGAGAATGATGGGATTTTTTTCGGAAGAGCTGCGGATGATGGATAGGGACACGGTACAGTATATGATTGATGAACAGCAAAAGATCATTGACAGGAATAGGACGGAGATGAAGGAAAGTCTGGCGAAGCTGGAGGAAAGCGAGAGGACGATAGAGAGCCAGCAGGTGAAGCTGGAGGAAAGTCGGGCGAAGCTGGAGGAAAACGAGAGGACGATAGAGGGTCAGCAGG
>CAZFYD010000155.1:0-2852 GCA_964523315.1 uncultured Acetatifactor sp. | reverse complement strand
CCTATGGGAACGAGGCCCTCTGCAGGAGGATCAAGACCGCTCATGGAAGGAAGACCGCAGCCACCGAGAAGGATGGGCTCCGGTTTTTTGGGTGGATTGCTGGCAGGAGCAGCGACTAAAGTGGTGGGCAATGTGGTAGGAACCGTGTCAGGGGAAGTGTCGGATCTGATTTCCCAGAAGTCCGACCTGTATCAGCAGGATCAGGCACAGCAGGCGCAGATCCGGAGACAGGAGCAGCAGCGGGAGGCCAACACCAGGTATTATTCGGTTTGCCCTTTCTGTGACGGCGCCAATCAGAATCGGAAGTTCTGTGCATACTGTGATTCCTCTCTGGCTTATATCCCGGACGAGGAAGAAAAAGGATAAAATACATCAATGTAATTGATTAAATTCCTACCTTGCCGAACGGGCAGCTCTTATGATATAATACTTGATGTTGGAATAACTGAATAAAAGAAATGCAATGACAAGGAGTAGTAACTGAATGCGGGACAGCAGAGAACTGCCGGAGGGTGCGAGGCAGTCAGAAGCAGACAGCGAACTGGCCTTTGAGCAGCTGACCGAAATGCAATAAAGTAGGCTCAGACGGATCTCCCGCCGTAGAAAGGGGGCAGGCATGACAGTGCTGATGAGGGCATGGCAAAAGCCATGAAGTAGAGTGGTACCGCGTTGAAAAGGCGTCTCTATGAAATATCCGTGTGGATGTTTCATAGAGATTTTTTTCTTGCAGACATCCGCAGAATGAAGAACAGGAGGACTATTATTATGAACGTAAATGCAGCAGAAAAATACGGCAGATCTTATTTTATGCCCCCCGAGGTTACCTATGACTGGGTGAAAAAGGATATTATAGAAAAGCCCCCGGTATGGTGCAGCGTGGATCTGCGGGACGGCAACCAGGCGCTGATTGAGCCCATGAGCCTGGAGCAGAAGCTGGACTTTTTCCGGATGCTTGTTGATATCGGCTTTAAGGAGATCGAGGTGGGGTTCCCGGCGGCTTCTGATACAGAGTATCAGTTCCTGCGGACGCTGATCGAGCGGCACATGATCCCCGAGGATGTAACGATTCAGGTGCTGACCCAGGCCCGGGAGCATATTATCCGCAAGACCTTTGCGGCGCTGGAGGGAGCGCCCCATGCCATCGTTCATCTGTATAATTCCACTTCCGTGGCCCAGCGGGAGCAGGTCTTCGGCAAAAGCCGTCAGGAGGTAAAGCAGCTGGCCGTGGACGGCGCAAAGCTGCTGCTGGAGATCGCCGATGAAATGGAGGGGGACTTCCGATTTGAGTACAGCCCGGAAAGCTTCCCGGGCACTGAAGTGGACTATGCGGTGGAGGTGTGCAATGCGGTACTGGATGTATGGCAGCCGACGCCGGAGAGCAAGGCCATCATCAATATTCCTACCACCGTACAGATTGCCATGCCCCATGTGTTTGCCTGTCAGATCGAATATATTCACAAGCATCTGAAATATCGGGATGCCGTGGTGCTCAGTGTCCATCCCCACAACGACAGGGGCTGCGGCATCAGCGATGCGGAGTTTGGCGTGCTGGCCGGAGCCGACCGGGTGGAGGGCACGCTGTTCGGCAACGGCGAGCGCACAGGCAACGTAGACGTAGTGACTCTTGCTATGAATATGCTCTGCCACGGTGTGGATCCGGGACTGGATTTTTCCCATATTAATTCGATTCGGGAAAAATATGAGCTGCTGACCGGCATGCATGTGTATGAGCGGTCACCATATGCGGGAGACCTGGTGTTTACGGCTTTTTCCGGCTCCCATCAGGATGCCATCTCCAAGGGCATGGCCTGGAGAAAGGCGGGCAAGAGCGGCGAGCGCTGGGATGTTCCCTATCTGCCCATTGATCCCCAGGATCTGGGACGGGAATATGAGTCCGATGTCATCCGCATCAACAGCCAGTCCGGCAAGGGCGGTATCGCCTTTATCCTGAAACAGAATTTCGGTATGGCGCTGCCGGCCCAGATGAAAGAAGAGGTGGGCTATCTGATGAAGGGAATCTCTGACCAGCGTCATAAGGAACTGACACCGGCGGATGTGTATCGGATCTTCGAGGATACCTATATTAAGCCCAGGGAGGTATTTGATATTCCCGAGTGTCATTTTAAACAGATACCGGAAGGGATCATTGCCATGGTGACCGTTCAGCAGGGTAATGCGAAGCGGGTGATTGAGGCCACAGGCAACGGCCGTCTGGATGCGGTCAGCAATGCGCTGAAGCTGTATTTCGGCATTACCTACGAGCTTTCCGTGTATGAGGAGCATGCCGTATCCAGGGGGTCTTCCTCCAAGGCTGCGGCCTATGTGGGAGTACTGCAGAACGACAGCTTCCGGTGGGGCGTGGGCATTGACGGCGATATCATCAAGAGCTCCATTGCAGCGCTGGTCGTGGCGGTAAATAAGCTGGCCCAGGCAGCTGATGTGAAAGAGGGCCGTCAGGAGCGGATCATGGAAATGATGAAGTACATCCAGGATCACAGCCAGAATGTGACGCTGGAGGAGATGTCCCGGATTTTCCATCTCTCCAAGCCCTATGTGTCCAAATATATTAAAGAGCAGACGGGAAATACTTTTCAGGAGACAGTCAAGGCGGCCCGGATGAAGCGGGCAAGAGTCCTGCTGAAGGAGACCAACCGTACGGTGGAGTCCATTGCAGCGGAGGTGGGCTATGAGACAGTGGAGCATTTTAACCGTTTATTTAAAAAAGCATATGGGATGACCCCGATTCAGTTTAGAAGAAATAGATTATGATTTAAGCTGCGGAGTACGGGAATGCGAAGGGCTACCTGAAGTTGGGGAGGATAAAAAGGAGACAGTTCCTTTGACGGGGCATG
>CAZFYD010000154.1:0-4276 GCA_964523315.1 uncultured Acetatifactor sp. | reverse complement strand
ACCCGAAAATCTGAAAATTCTCCTTCATCAGCTTTGTCTGTTCCGTGTCCGGCTTTTTCGTCGGCTGAGCAGCCGGCATGGGCCCTACCGGCTGGGAATATACCGGTACAGGCCCCGGGGCGGGTCCGGGAACCGCCGATGTGTTCGGCATGGGATTTTGCTGCGGCATACTGCCGTTTGCCGGCTCCTGCCAGGTATTGTTCTGTTTATTCTCCATGATCATTACTCCTTTACTATTTTCAGTTCCGCTGATTTTTCATACGATCCTACTTTTCTTCCGGGCTTTCTTCATCCTCCACATATTCCAGAATATCTCCCGGCTGACAATTCAGCGCCTTGCAGATGGCATCCAGCGTAGTCAAACGAACGGCCTTGGCCTTATTATTTTTCAGGATGGACAGATTGGCCAGGGTGATATCTACCTCTCCTGCCAGCTCCGTCAATCCCTTTTTGCGCTTTGCCATCATCACATCCAGATTAATTATAATTGCCATAATTTTCTCACACCTTTGCCTGCTGCCATGCCTTCGCACGGCTCTATCTCAAGCAGTCCGGGCGTCCCCGGCTCTGCAATGCTTTCCGATCACCGCTAGACGGTCAGATCGTTCTCTTCCTTATAGCTGATCGCCTCGTCAAAGATCTGCGCCAGCACCTGGCAGAACAGCCCGGCAATCACAAACACCAGAATGATCACCAGCATGGCCACCGTGGTATAGACAATGCTGCGCACCACGGACATCAGTACGATCAGACCGCTGTAATAGCTCATATGCTTTAAACTGGCTACATTCTCCCGCACAAAGCATTTCTTTGCCAGTACGGTCTGAAACATCTTCCTCAGCTCCCAGACAATGGCCAGCGCCAGAATCCCCAGCACAAAATAAATCGTCACGATCTCCCCGTAGTTCTCTTCCACCCAGTCCAGGTACTTCCCCATCCACCTGACGCTCAGGGGCAGGGACAGCGTCACCAGAATGCCCGCCGCAAACATGAAATCCACCAGATATTTTGTAATTCTGATCACCGTATCCTTTTTCATCTCTCTTATCCTTTCCCTCTCCGGTACTCTGTAACCATAAATTACCACCTATCAGATTGAAAGTCAATACTTTTTTATTGATTTTCGATAAATTTTTATTAAAACTCGCCACAAACAAAAAAACAGGAATATTCTCTCCGGAAATACTCCTGTTTCAAAAGCAACTAATTCTTATTTTTCCCTGATGCCATCTTTTCCAAAATGCTGTCCACGATCACTCCGGCTGCGTCATCCTTAGACATCAGCTCCAGTTCTCGGGTACCATCCGAGGTGATGATCGTTACCACATTGGTGTCCGTGCCGAAACCGGCTCCCGGGGTCCTGAGATTGTTGGCTACCACCATATCCAGATTCTTCTTACAAAGCTTCTCCCGGGAGTTTTCCAGCATGTTCTCCGTCTCCATGGAAAAGCCGCACAGGAACTGCTTTGTTTTCTTTTCCCCAAGGGTCTTCAGAATATCTGTTGTCCTCTCCAGAGCGATGGAAAGCTCCCCCTCCTGCTTTTTCACCTTATGGTCGGCGGGAGCCTTGGGCCGGTAATCCGCCACTGCCGCCGCCTTGATCACAATAGCCTGCACCTCATAGCGTTCCAGCACCGCATCATACATCTCCTGGGCCGAGACAACGGGAACCACGTCCACGAACATCGGCGGCTCCAGGCCGGTCCTGCCTGTGACCAGAGTCACGTCCGCCCCCCGCAGCATACAGTTCCTGGCCAGCGCATAGCCCATTTTGCCGGTGGAATGATTGCTGATAAAACGCACCGGATCGATCTTTTCCATGGTGGGGCCCGCCGTGACCAGCACCTTTTTTCCCGCCATATCCTTTTCCAGAGCGCACTCTCTCAGGATATACTGCAGCAGTACCTCCTCAGAGGGCATCTTTCCCACCCCCACATCGCCGCAGGCCAGCCTGCCCGTGGCGGGAGTGACCACCTCATACCCAAAGCGCTGCAGCTTCTGCAGATTATCCTGCACAATGGGGTTTAAAAACATCTGGGTATTCATGGCCGGCGCTATGATCTTTTTGCAGGTACAGGCCATTACCGTAGTGGTCAGCATATCGTCGGCGATCCCGTTGGCGATCTTGCCGATCACATTGGCCGAAGCCGGAGCAATCATCACCACATCTGCCAGCTTCGCCAGCGCCACATGCTCCACACTGTACTGGAAATTCCGGTCAAAGGTGTCGATGAGGCATTTATTTCCCGTCAGGGTCTCAAAGGTGATCGGATGAATAAAATTTGTGGCATTTTCCGTCATCAGCACCGTGACATTGGCATCCAGCTTCTTTAACATGCTGGCCAGCCCGGCAATCTTATACGCCGCAATGCTCCCCGTCACCGCAAGAACCACATTTTTTCCCTGAAGCATTGTAAGGCACCTCCTATCCCTCACGATTCCTGTCATAAATAATTTTCAGTCCCTTCAGCAGCAGATCATCCTCCACAATGATCTCATGCCGACAGAGGGGAATCACCACCTTGGAGAGTCCTCCTGTGGCAACCACCGTGGTTCGGCAGCCCAGCTCCTCCTCCATCCGATCAATCATGCCGTCTATGGAACACGCCGTACCCAGCAGGAGCCCGCTCTTCATACAATCAATGGTGTTCTTTCCCACTGCCTTCTTGGGCTTCTCCAGGCTGACACGGTAGAGCTGGGCGGCATTGGAAGCCAGCGCCTCCATGGAAAGTCTCACGCCGGGCATGATTGCGCCGCCCACATAATTCCTGCCCTGATCCACCACGGAAAGGGTGGTGGCTGTTCCCATATCAATGATAATCAGCGGGGCCCCGTACTCCTTGATGGCCGCCACTGCATCCACAATCATATCGCTTCCCACGGACTTAGGATTATCCATCTTGATATTCAGTCCTGTTTTCAGCCCCGGTCCTACCACCTTGGGCTGCTTGCCCGTGATCTTGGCTACCGCCTCACAGAGCACATTCACAAGGGGCGGAACCACTGACGAAATGATGGCGCCGTCAATTTCATTGGTATCAATGGCATACAGCTCCAGCACCGTCTTAAAGCCCATGGCATACTCCAGAGCAGTCTTGGATTTGTCCGTTGACAGCCGCTCTACAAAGTAGGTCTTTTCATCATCTATGCAGCCAATCACAATATTGGTATTTCCCATGTCAATCGCCAGTATCATTATCCGTTCCTCTCATTTCCTTTATTCTTTCGTCTTTCCGCCGATGGGACTGAGCTTCATCAGAACCAGCCCCACGCCATAGACGATCACTGCGCCCACAATGGCCTCGATCACGCCGTTAAAGCTGATGACGCCGCCGATCACGCCCAGCACAGCGCTGGCGTCAATGGAAAGCGCCATGGCATAAGCATCCTTATAGAATACATAGATGCCGCCCATCACCAGCAGCGTATTGACCAGCGCACCCGAAATCCCCGCACAGACAAAGGGAATCACCTGAGCATTTTTCTTCAAAAAGGCCAGTTCTATAATGACAAATACCGCCAGAGAAATGCCGACGCTCAGCAGCACCTTCAGCACGGTACTCATACCGCCGCCCGCCACCTTTCCCAGAAACGCATAGATGCCGAAAGAGAGAAAGAGACAGATCAACGCACTCAGCAGGGTTCCCCAGAGCTGCTTTTTCCCCGAGTTCAGTGTCTTTCTCAATAAGATATACACATAGTAGGGAACCACGCCCACCAGAATTCTGGGCACAAAACAGATAAAGATGCTCTTGAACACGCCGGATACGCCCACCATATCCATCGCCAGTATCGGTGAAAATACAAAGGCTGACAGTGATGTAGGCATAAAAGTATTTTTGACAAAGCTGGTACAGCCAAACACGAAACCAAGAAATGCGCCTTTTTTCGGCCCGCAGAACAGAGCTCCCAGAATTACGGGAATGTGAATGATCGTTGCGTTGATTACTACCAGAGGTATGTAACCCAACGGTGTAAACGCCATGATAATGATGATTGCCATAAAAAGGGCAGTCAGCACCATGCCAAACATTTTCCTGTTTGTATTCATTTTTCCTCCTTGTTGTCGCTCCGCCATATTTTTCCGCACCAGGACTAACACGGGAATTCGGATGCAATACAATTACTATTATATACAAAACTGCCCGGAAATACAATGCATATCTGCATTTCCGGACAGTTTCTGCTCCGGCCTGCTGACCTCCTGGCGCAAAGAGGCTCTTATGCTTTCTTCTTCCTGCCAAGCAGAAGAAACGCCGTCACTCCCAGCAGCAAC
>CAZFYD010000153.1:0-4346 GCA_964523315.1 uncultured Acetatifactor sp. | reverse complement strand
CGAGCAAGCTCGACGAATCTGTGTATCTGTCCAAATCGGCTGTAAATAGTAACGGCGGTATAGTTTTTCTCGAAACAGTCATACTAATGCATATCCATAGTTACAGGTTATGGCCGAACTGTGACTATCCAGAAACATAAAAGAGGAGAATATTGCCGCTATGAAACTCACCGCTTCCCTTGACCGGAATATTGCCGTCGCCCGCACCCTGCTGCCCATCGGTTCCAGCTTTGATATCATCACCCGTGAGCTGCTGCTGGGAGAGACAAGGGCCTTTCTGCTGGGTATCAATGGCATGTGCAAGACCGATGTGCTGCAGCGCATCTTTTCGGATCTGCAGAATCCGCTGTATATGCAGGATGATGTGGTGACCCGGCTGCAGCAGTATATGGCCTCCCGGATCGGTTATGCCCAGGTACAGCTGGAAAGCGATTGGGATAAGCTGCTGCGCCAGCTGATCAGCGGTCCGGTGGTGCTGCTGGTGGACGGCTTTGACCAGGCGCTGGTGCTAGATGTGCGCAGTTACCCGACCCGGGGAATCGCCGAACCCGATGCCGAACCGGTGCTGAGGGGCGCCCGGGACGGTTTCGTGGAGACCATGCTGTTCAACGCCAATCTGATCCGCCGCCGGATCCGCTCTCCCCGGCTGACCTTCCGGCTCTGCTCCGTGGGCACGGACAGCAAGACCGATGTGGCCCTGGCTTATGTGGACAATCTGGCCGATGAGGCTCTGGTAAAACGGCTCACCCAAAGTCTGGCGCAGCTGCAGGTCTCCAGCCTGACCATGGGCGCTAAAAGTCTGGCAGAACTGCTGGTGAGAAAGCGCTGGTACAATCCCCTGCCCAGCATGCAGCTGACAGAGCGGCCGGACGTGGCCTGCAGCTATCTGATGGAGGGACATGTGCTGATCCTGGTGGACAACTCCCCCACGGTGCTGATCCTGCCCAGCACTATTTTTCAGTTTACCCAGAGCCCGGATGATTATTACTCCAGTCCCCTGGTGGGCAGCTATTTCCGGCTGGCCCGGTTCGGCTGCATCCTGATCAGCCTGATCCTGATGCCCCTGTTCCTGCTGCTGACGGCCTATTATCCGGAACTCTCCGCCCGGTATCATCTGCTGGACAGCGCAGACGCAGGGCCGGTTAAGATCTTTTTCTATGTACTGGCAGTGGAACTGATCCTGGATCTGTTCAAATATTCCGCCGCCCACAGCACCAGCCGTTTTTCCGGCTCCCTGTCCATTGTGGGGGGTCTGATCATCGGAGATATCGCCGTGGAGCTGAACTGGGCCTCCGTGGAGGTGCTCTTCTATGCGGCGGTAACACTGCTGGCCACGCTGTCCCTGACCAGCACCGAGTTTGCCGACGGGCTGCGGCTTTACCGGCTGTTTTTGCTCCTGCTCACGGGATTTTTCGGACTGTGGGGCTTTCTCATCGGCCTGGCGCTGGTAGCGCTGTCTGTCGCCACCACCCCCACCTATGGGGGCTACAGCTATCTCTGGCCCCTGTTTCCCTTCAATTGGCAGGCTTTAAAAACCCTGCTGCTGCGCTATCCCACGTTTCGTGCCCAGCCCAGCCGGGTATGGCACCGCAGCAGGCCAAAGGATCCTCCGGCGGTCTCCTGAACCTCCGGCAGCAGCCCCTGCGGACAGGATGCCCCGGTCGCCCAAAGATATGGTTTTCCGGCAGCTGCGGCGCCGCCTGGGGGCATACGGCGCCTTTTATGTCCATATACTGATAGTGAAAGTGCAACAAACGGGCCTGCGCACCGCCGCCCGGAAGGATCCTCTGTGAATGTATTATCCGCCATCAATCAGTTTCTCTGGAACGGACCGCTGCTGCTTCTGCTTTTAGGCGTCCACCTGTATTTTACCGTTCATCTGCATGTTCCCCAGCGTCATATCGGCAGGGCCATCCGCATGTCCCTGCAGCCGGAGAGTTCCGGCGATTCTGCCGATACCTCCCAAAGGGATCCGGCCCACCCAAGGGTCTCCCCCTTCGGGGCGCTGGCCACCACCCTGGCTGCCACTCTGGGCACCGGCAATATTATCGGGGTATCCACTGCCGTGGCTCTGGGCGGCCCCGGCGCCGTGCTGTGGTGCTGGCTGACCGGCATCCTGGGCATGGCTGCCGCCTATGCGGAATGCTATCTGGGCGTCTTCTACCGGCGTCAGGATGCGGAGGGCCACCATATCGGCGGCCCCATGTATGTGATCCGGGACGGTCTTCACTGCAAACCTCTGGCCGGCTTCTATGCTCTCTGCACCGTGGCCGCCGCTTTCGGCGTGGGCTGCACGACTCAGGCCAATTCCCTGACCCAGACCACCTCTCTGACCTGGGGACTCTCCCCCCATCTGGTAGGCATTGCCGCCGCCGTGCTCACCGGCCTGGTGCTGATCGGCGGGATCCGGAGCATCAGCCGGGTGTGCATGCGGCTGGTGCCCGTGCTGGGCCTGCTCTACATAGCCGGATGTCTGGCGCTGCTCTGGCGGTTCCGCAGCGCCCTGGGACAGACCTGTCTCTGCATCCTTACCAGCGCTTTTTCTCCCCGGGCGGCTCTGGGCGGCGCAGCCGGAGGCAGTCTGCTGCTGGCTGCGCGCTACGGCATTGCCCGAGGTCTGTACACCAATGAGGCAGGGATCGGTACCTCCGCAATCGGCGCCGCCTCCTCCGACACGGTCTCCCCCGCCTACCAGGCTTACGTGTCCATGACCGCTGTTTTCTGGGATACGGTGGTGATGTGCCTGCTGACAGGGCTGGTGGTTGTCGCCAATATGCTGCTGCACCCGGAATCCCTGGTCGGCATCAACGAGACGGGGCTGGCCGCTGCCGCATTCCGCTCCCTGCCCCTGCTATCCGCCTGGGGGCTGCCCCTGGACGGCGAGGTTTTCCTCTCCCTGTCCCTGGCCGCCTTCGCCCTGACCACCCTGATCGGCTGGTCCTATATGGGAGAAAAAGCGGCGGAATACCTGTGGGGACCCGCCGCCATCCCCCATTATAAGCTGGTCTATATCGTGATGATCTATGTGGGCGCCGTGATTCCCATGCAGCTGGTATGGGAATGTACCGACCTGCTGAATGCCGTAATGGTATTTCCCAATGTACTGGCGCTGATACTGCTGCGGGAAAAAATAAGGGCCTGAGTTTGAGCTTCAAGTGAACCGCCAGAGAAATTTTACCCGATTGGGTCCAAAATTGTGTCCGAAAATCCCGTTTTTTCGCCATACATCGCACTAAACATGCCCTATATGCAAAAAATTAGCTGCCCGGTCCACTTTTTTCCCTTAAATGTGGACCAGACAGCCTGCTTTTTTCATATAAGTCTAAAAGAATCATTCTTTAAGAAATGCTGTGCCGCAAGGATCAGCCCCCTGATCCGGGAAGCAGACTACGCCAGCGCCTGCAGGAAGATGGATGCCAGCAGGATCACAATGGAGATTCCCGCCAATACAAAGGTGGCAATGGCAAACCCTTTCTTCTTCGTCCGCATACCGCTTGCCGCAAAGTAAAATTCCAGCATATACAGCACCAGGCCGAACGTATACCCGGCAAAAGAAAGCAGAACCCCCACAATCGACAGCACAAAGCCCCAGACGGCAAGCTTTTCCTGGGATTTGCTCTTGGCATTTGCAAAATCCTCATAATTACCTGCTCCCGGCTGCTCACCCCCGGCTACGGAAACGGCGCCGGCATTCGGCTGTACCTGATAAACTGCGGCTGATGCGGGATCCGCTCCCGGCTGACTGCTATCACCGGCAGACATATTATAGCCGGACAGGGTCTGCAACAGGGGGGCCAGAAGCTCCTTGTAGGCAGACTTCGGAATCGAGCCTGCAAAGCTGTCATCCAGCAGATAGGGCTTCTTGTATTTGCCGATATAAGCCTTGATCGTTACCATTCCGGGCTGTATGTAATATTCAAACAGCCTCCTGCCGCTGATCGGATCATACTCCTCATAATAATAGTTGCCGTCCTTCTCCTTCAGCGTAAACCCATTGGCCCCCAGCCAGTTCATAATGGTCTGCTTCACCAGTTCCGGCTCCACGCTGAAAGGAAACTGATACGTGCTCTTTCCTTTTTTCATGATACTCCCTCCCATACCTATTTTCTTTCAAAAAGGCTTTATGTGCAGCTTCCGGCGCATAAAACTTCTTGTAGTATAAAACGAGAGTGTCTTTCTGTCAATCCTCTACTGCACGGCCTTAAAGGCTTCCTCCAGATCCTCTATAATATCCTCAATGTGCTCCGTACCGATGGACAGACGGATGGTATTGGGCTTGATGCCCTGGTCCGCCAGCTCCTCTTCGCTGAGTTGGGAATGGGTGGTGGAGGCCGGATGGATCACCA
>CAZFYD010000152.1:0-4420 GCA_964523315.1 uncultured Acetatifactor sp. | reverse complement strand
GCCGCAACCATGCGGTTTGCGGTCAGTATCTCTTTATTTAACTGTCAAAGTCCCGGTTCATTGGTTGGAGGTTCCTGCTTCGCAGTCAGATTTTGAACAGATATACAGCTTCTTACGAGCAAGCTCGACGAATCTGTGTATCTGTCCAAATCGGCTGTAAATAGTAACTACTTTTTATGTAAAAAACTTCTAAAATCTCTTTACAATTTTAATTTCCTGTGTTATTCTATGGATGTTGTAATAGTGCAACACATATTTTTTTGGAGGTATCTACAATGAACAAAGGTACAGTAAAGTGGTTTAACAACCAAAAGGGTTACGGTTTCATCTCTGATGAGTCTGGCAATGACGTATTCGTACACTACTCCGGACTGAACATGGAAGGCTTCAAGTCTCTTGAAGAGGGTCAGGCAGTTGAGTTCGAGGTTGTAAACGGCGAGAAGGGACCTCAGGCTGTAAACGTAACAAAGTTATAAGAAGCGCTTATAACAACATAATCAGTAACACGATGTACCTGTTCTTAATATAATGATGAATTGTTTAATGAATAGCAATATCGTTTTATGGGATTAGAGAGAGAGCTGACAGAATCTGTCAGCTCTTTTCTTTGCAAATCTCCAGGACCTTCTCCCACTGCAGGCTGCCGCCAAACAGATCCAATGCGCTGCCCACCGTCACATGCAGACGGTTTCTTCCCAGTTTTTTCAGAAGATACAGATCCTCATAGCTATGTACTCCTCCGGCATAGGTGACGGGAAGCCTTCCCCACTCTCCCAGCAGGGCTGCCAGCTCCTGCTCGATGCCCTCGGCCTTTCCCTCCACATCCACAGCGTGGATCAGGAATTCGCAGCAGCTGTCTGCCAGCCGGTTCAGAAGCTCCGCAGTCAGCACCTCCCGGGTGACCCTCTGCCACCGATCCGTCACGATCCGGTACTGTCCCTCTGTCTTTCGGCAGCTTAAGTCCAGAACCAGCCTCTCCCGGCCCACTGCTGCCGTCAGCTCCTTCAGGCGTTCATAATCCACTTCTCCGTCATGAAAGACATAGGATGTCACAATGACCTGGGAAGCGCCGGCTTCCAGATAGCAGCGTGCATTCCCCGCATGGATGCCGCCGCCCACCTGCAGTCCGCCGGGATACGCCCGCAGCGCCGCCAGGGCCTGCTGTCTGGTAGCCTCATAATAGGCGCTGTCCGCACCGTTTAACAGGATAATATGCCCGCCCCGGATACCTGCCTTTCTGTAAAGCTCTGCATAAAAAGCCGCAGCCTGTTCTGCCACAAAATTTTCCCGGGCGCTGTCCCCCTGATCCTTCAGACTGCCTCCGACGATCTGTTTTACTTTTCCGTTATGAATATCAATACAGGGCCGAAATTCCATCTCCTGTCTTCTCCTTCTCTTCTGCGTTTTTCAGATTTCTGAATAAATAATTTTCAGATACACATAATATGTGCAGAGCCAAAAACAATCATTCAGGAGGAATTATGATGAAAGTGCGCAATAAATGCAAAAAACTCATGGTAATCGGACTGCTGATGGCTTACATGTGCGCAGCCATGGCATGTACCAGTGACAAAAACAATACCGACAATTCCGGCGATATGGCCGGAAGCCAGGCTACAGGCGAAAACAATACAGGTACTACAGCAAACAATAATACCGGCAATAATACCACAGCCGACAACGGCAATACTGTAAACGACAATAATGCGGACAACTCAACCGGCAATAATACAGAAGGCTCTACTGTAAATAATGCCGGCAATGCCGTCGGAGATGCAGTGGACGATGCCGGCAATGCCGTGGGCGGTGTGGTGAACGATGTCACCGATGGCGTATCCGATATCATTGACGATATGACCGGTAATCAGACAAATGACAATACCACTAACGGCAGCAATGCGAACGGTACTGCGGAAGAAACTGCAAACGGCACCGCTAATGGTACTGCCGGAACAGGCAGCACCACGGGCTCCGCAGGAACTGCAGGTGCAGCCGGATCCGCCGCACGATAATCGTTCCCGCTACGCAAAAGGCCACAGGTATATTCTGCCTGTGGTCTTTTCTATTGTGCTACAGCACTGCGTCGATTACATGGCTCATATCGTACATACCTGCTGGCTTGCCTGCCAGAAACTTGCCGGCCTGAACCGCGCCCCTGGCAAATACCGCCTTGGAATAGGCCGTGTGGGAGAAAGTGATCACCTCATCCTCCCCGGCAAAGATCACATCATGATCGCCTACAATGGTCCCGCCCCGGACAGCGCTGATGCCGATCTCTTTCCGATCCCTCTTCTGCCTTCTCTGGCTTCTGTCATAAATATATTCATAGGTATTGCCGCACTGGGCATTGATGGAATCCGCCAGAGCCAGAGCCGTGCCGCTGGGAGCATCCACCTTCTGATTGTGATGCTTCTCCACGATCTCGATATCATAGCCTGTGGGAGCCAGCACCCCGGCAGCCTCCTTCAGCAGCTTCAGCAGCAGATTGATCCCCAGGGACATATTAGCGGATTTCAGGATGGCCACTTTCCGGGATGCCTCCTCCACCTTCTCCAGCTGTTCCTTGCTCAATCCCGTGGTACATAATACGCAGGGAAGCTGTCTTGCCACGCAGTATTCCAGCAGCCGATCCACCGCCGGAGCCGTCGAAAAATCGATCAGGGCATCCGCCTCCACATTGCACCTTTCGATCTCTGTAAATACCGGATAGGAATTATGGCCATCGTCACGCAGATCAATGCCCGCTACCACCTCCGTCTCCGGATCGGCCGCCACAATATTGCTGATTACCTGCCCCATCTTTCCGTTACATCCATGCATAATCAAACGGATCATTTTCTTTTCCTCTCCCTTATAAGATCCCGTACTCCCTCATAGCCTTTTCCAGTCTGGCCGCATTAGCCTCCTCCATCTCAGTCAGGGGCAGCCGCAATGCACCGGCATTCATGCCCATCAGATTCAGTGCCTTCTTCACCGGAATGGGGTTTACCTCACAGAACAGAGCGCCGTACAGTTCCATGGCCTCAAGCTGCATCCGACAGCTCTCCGCCACATCCCCTGCGAAAAATTTAGCGCAGATCTCATGGGTCTGGGCGGGAGCCACATTAGAGAGCACGGAGATCACGCCCTTGCCGCCCAGCGACAGGATCGGCACAATCTGGTCATCATTGCCGGAATAGATATCCACGCTGCCCTTGGCCAGAGCCGCCAGCTGAGCAATCTGGCTGATATTGCCACTGGCCTCTTTTACCCCCACAATGTTCTCGCAATCCCTGCACAGACGCACCACCGTCTGGGGCAGGATATTGCAGCCGGTACGGCTGGGCACATTGTACAGCAGGATGGGCGCCTTTACGGAATCCGCCACAGTCTTGAAATGAGTATACAGGCCGTTCTGAGTGGCCTTGTTGTAATAGGGAGATACCAGCAGCAGACCGTCCACACCATATTTTTCCGCTTCACGGGACAGATATACGGCGGTCTCGGTACAGTTGGAGCCCGTTCCGGCGATCACCGGGATTCGGCCCTTTACCGTTTCCACACAGTACCGAACCACATCCAGATGTTCCTCATGGCTCATGGTAGACGCTTCGCCAGTGGTACCGCAGACAATGATCGCATCCGTGCCGCCCTTGATCTGGAACTCCACCAGATCGGCAAACCTCTCATAGTCTATGCTTCCGTCTTCGTGCATCGGAGTAACGATCGCTACTCCTGCTCCTGTAAATATTGCCATTTTTCCCTCCATTCTGCCGCCCTGCGGCGCCCGTCATGTCATACTGTCCGCACAATTCAAACACCCCGCAGCAGTCGCCAGATAGCCGTGTGAACACGTCTGCCTGAATCATTGCCTGCGGAAATGAAAAAAGCCGACACATATGCGCCGACGATTATATCATGAATTCTTTTCTGAGTTCCTGATAATAAACGATAGCGCCCCATCCAATAAACAGATGACAGTCATACAGTTATTCACTGCATGCCCAAGGATCCAGCTCACAGCACGCTACCCCTTTCGGCGTATGTTCCTTTCCTTCCCCCTCCTCTGTGCCTGTCACATCCGAAGAAGTACTCTTAAAATACGCAACCTCTATCTTATTTTTTTCTATCATAGCATTGACTTATCTCTTTGTCAATGTTTTTCAGGAACAAAGTAAACAACTCTGTTACTATTTACAGCCCCTCCATGCTGCATCGAAATTTTTTGCAAATATTTTTATAAATTTATTTTCTTTTTTCCCAAATCCGCTATAATAGACTTAATAGCATAAACAACATAATAAATGGAGAAGTATTCATATGGATTTCGGGAAAAAACTTTATCGGCTGCGTATAGAACGGGGTGTGTACCAAAAGGAATTAGCTGTATACCTTAATGTATCAATTGGTACTATTTCCAATTACGAAAACAATATCCACT
>CAZFYD010000151.1:0-4494 GCA_964523315.1 uncultured Acetatifactor sp. | reverse complement strand
CAAAAAAAGCTGGTTTTCCCTAAAAAAGCGTAACAGGTCATGGCTGAACTGTTACAAAAAAAAGCCAAAAGTCCCCGGGCAAGCCCGGGGACCGGCAGGTCTGCCTTATGCCTGCAGACCGGTATATAACTGATAATATTTTCCCTTTTCCTCAATC
The DNA here is from genome assembly GCA_964523315.1 of uncultured Acetatifactor sp. Lineage (GTDB taxonomy): Bacteria > Bacillota > Clostridia > Lachnospirales > Lachnospiraceae > Acetatifactor. The sequence goes on along the minus strand of CAZFYD010000151.1, from coordinate 4,337 downwards.
AGCTGATCGTGGGTGCCCCGCTCAATGATGCGGCCCTGCTCCAGAACCATAATGCAGTCGGAATTGCGTACCGTAGAAAGTCTGTGGGCGATCACAAAGGTGGTTCTGCCCTTCATCAGCTTATCCATGCCGTCCTGCACGATCCGCTCCGTGCGGGTATCGATGGAACTGGTTGCCTCATCCAGAATCAGCACCGGAGGATCGGCCACCGCCGCTCTGGCAATGGCCAGCAGCTGCCGCTGGCCCTGGCTCAGGTTGGCGCCGTCACCGTGCAGCATGGTATTGTAACCATCCGGCAGACGCCGGATAAAGCCGTCCGCATTGGCCAGCTTTGCGGCCTGAATCACTTCCTCATCGGTGGCGTCCAGCTTGCCGTAACGGATATTTTCCATGACCGTGCCGGTAAACAGATGGGTATCCTGCAGCACGATTCCCAGGGAACGGCGCAGATCACTCTTTTTGATCTTGCCCACATTGATGCCGTCATAACGGATCTTACCGTCCTGGATATCATAGAAACGGTTGATCAGGTTGGTGATGGTAGTCTTACCAGCACCGGTGGAACCGACAAAGGCGATCTTCTGGCCCGGCTGGGCATAGAGCTCAATGTCATGCAGAATGATTTTTTCGTCCGTGTAGCCGAAATCCACATGCTCAAATACCACGTCCCCTTTCAGCTCCGTGTAGGTTACCGTATCACTGTCCTTATGATAATGCTTCCAGGCCCAGAGACCGGTACGCTTCTCGGACTCTTCGATCTCCTGACGTTCATTGATTCTGGCATTGACCAGCTCCACATAGCCTTCATCCACCTCCGGCACCTCATCCATCAGTCGGAAAATTCTGTCTGCACCGGCGAGGGCCATGATGATGCTGTTAAACTGCATACTGATCTGATTGATCGGCATGCTGAAGGACTTATTCAGGCTCAGGAAGGCTGCCAGATCACCAAGGGACAGGCCGGAAACCCCCGTAAGCGCCAGGGCGCCGCCCACTACTGCGCATACCACATAGCTCAGATTACCCAGCTGGGAGTTTATGGGACCCATAATATTGCCGAACTTATTCGCCTTGTAGGCGCTGTCGTAAAGCTGATCGTTCAGCTCATTGAACTGCTTTAGGCTTTCCTCCTCGTGACAGAATACCTTGACGACCTTCTGTCCCGTCATTGTCTCCTCGATGCAGCCATTCAGTTTCCCGATATCACGCTGCTGGGACAGAAAAAAGCGGCTGGACAGAGAACCGACTTTCTTGGCTGCTGCCAGCATCACCGCCACCATGAGCAGCGTAACCAGGGTCAGCGGAATATCCAGCACAAGCATGGAGATCAGAGTGGATACCACGCTGATCACACTGTTTAACAGCTGCGGAATACTCTGACTGATCATCTGCCGCATCGTATCAATATCATTGGTATAAATGGACATGATATCCCCATGGGCATGGGTATCAAAATAGCGGATGGGCAGCTTCTCCATCTTTTCAAACAGATCATCCCGAAGGTTTTTCATTGTCCCCTGGGTCACATAGATCATCAGCCGGGACTGCACGAAGGATGCCAGCACGCCCAGCGCGTAAAAGCAAGCCACTCTGGCGATGGCGCCGGCCAGGGGGGAGAAGTCGGGATCCTGCTGCAAAAGCATGGGCGCAATGTAATCGTCGATCAGCTTCCGCATAAACAGGGTTCCCTGCAGGGATGCCAATACCGTGGTTACAATACAGATTACCACCACGATCCAGTGAACCGCATAATCCTTAAAGGTATAGCCAAGTACACGCTTGATCAGTCTGCCGGGGTTCTCCAGCTTGGGTCTGGGACCTCTTGCCCCTCTGGGGCCGGGGCCCTGATTTACCTTGGGAGCTCTTTCTTCTGCCATGATTACATCCCTCCTTTCTCATCAAAATCACCGTTGCCGTTTGTCTGGGACTCATATACATCACGATAGATCTCATTGGATGCCAACAGCTCTTCATGCGTGCCGAAGCCGTTGATCTCGCCTTCATTCATAACAATAATCCGGTCAGCATGCTCCACACTGGAAATACGCTGAGCGATGATCAGCTTGGTAGTATTCGGAATCTCCTGAGCAAAGGCTTTGCGGATCCGTGCGTCCGTCGCAGTATCCACGGCACTGGTGGAATCGTCCAGAATCAGGATCTTAGGCTTTTTCAATAAGGCTCTGGCAATACACAGGCGCTGCTTCTGCCCGCCGGAAACATTGGTACCGCCCTGCTCAATATATGTATTGTAGCCCTGAGGCAGCTTCTGAATGAATTCATCTGCGCAGGCCAGCCGGCAGGCACGCCGGCACTCCTCCTCGTCAGCCTCCAGATCGCCCCAGCGCAGATTTTCCAGTATGGTCCCGGAGAACAGCACATTGTTCTGCAGCACTACCGCCACCTGATTGCGCAGTACCTCCATGTCATAGCTGCGCACATCCAGGCCGCCCACCAGAAGCCGTCCCTCCGTCACATCGTACAGACGGCTGATCAGGTTCACCAGACTGGACTTGGCGCTGCCGGTGCCGCCGATAATACCGATAGTCTCACCGGAACTGATCTCCAGGTTAATGTCTTTCAGCACCGGCGTATCCGCATCCTTTTTATAGCTGAAAGAGACATGGTCGAACCGGATGCTGCCGTCCGCCACTTCCGTAACAGGCTCCTCAGGATTGGTCAGTTCCGGCTCCTCCGTAAGCACCTCGCAGATACGTCTGGCACTGGCGGCGGACATGGTCATCATGACAAAGATCATGGAAAGCATCATCAGATTCATCAGGATGGTCATACAGTACGTCAGCAGACTCATCAGATTGCCCGTTGTCAGGCTCTCCTGCACGATCATATGGGCCCCCATCCAGCTGATCAGGATAATACAGCTGTATACGGTCAGGTTCATCACCGGGCCGTTCCAGGCGACAATACCCTCTGCCTTGCAGAAAATCCTGTAAATATTGCCGCTGGCTTTCTTGAATTTTTCATTTTCGTAGTCTTCACGCACATAGGCCTTGACCACACGGATGGCGGATACATTCTCCTGTACGCTCTCGTTTAAGTCGTCATACTTGGGGAACGCCTGACTAAAATGCCTGGTGGCACTGATCACAATCACTCCCAGCACACAGCCCAGCAGTATCACAGCGGTCAGATAGATGCTGGCCAGCCTGGGACTGATCAGAAAGGACATAATCATGGCAATGATCAGGCTGATGGGCGCTCTCATGCACATGCGCAGGATCATCTGATAGGCGTTCTGCACATTCGTCACATCCGTGGTCAGTCTCGTCACCAGACCGGAGGTATTAAACTTATCAATATTGGAAAAGCTGAAGGTCTGTATCTTCTCATACATAGCTCTCCGCAGATTCCGTGCAAAGCCGCTGGACGCCTTTGCTCCAAAGACGCCTCCGCCGACGCCGAAGACCAGACCCAGCAGCGCCGCTATCAGCATCAAACCGCCGATCTTGTAAATATGCTGCATATTTCCGGCATTCACACCATCATCAATGATGGAAGCCATCAGCAGCGGAATAATCATCTCCATGATAACCTCGCCGATCATAAACAGCGGGGTAACAATGGATGCTTTCTTGAACTCTTTGATCTGAGCTCCAAGTATTTTCAGCATTACTTATACTCCCTTCCTTTTTCTAGCATTAATTACTGTTTCTCTCTGATTTCCCGGATCCAGGAATCATCCGCTCCCAGGATACGCCCAGCCAGTCTTCCCGCATTCCCCTCTATTCTGTCCAGAGTCGCAAAGAACTGTTCCAATTCCCCGGCAGGGATGCCTTCCAACTGCCTGCGGTTCAGCCAGTCGATGGTATTGCAGATCACCTGATACTGCTCCTCCCCCTTTGCCGTCAGAGTCAGGCTTTTCAGTCTGGCATCACAGTCATCCGTTTCCCGACGGATAAATCCGTTTTCCTCCATACGGGTCAGAATATTGGTTACGGCAGATCGACAGATCCGGAACTCCTTCTCAATATCTTTCTGGTAGACTACCCGGCCGGAATGATGATGCAGGTACACAATAATAAAGCCATTCATGGCCGTCACCGCATCGATCCCCTGACTGCTTAACGCCAGCTGCATACTCCGTTTCAGAATATTGTCCAGCGACCGTATCCGATGTCCCACATGGAACCGGCCCTTTTCTTCACTCATAGGACTCCTTTCTACTGCATTTTTTAAAATGTTCATGCGTGAACTGTTTTGACAGGAACAGTTTACGTCCGAACATTTAATTTGTCAACATCACTTTTCTAAAATTTTTATAAAGCAGGTTACTATTTACAGCCGATTTGGACAGATACACAGATTCGTCGAGCTTGCTC
>CAZFYD010000150.1:0-4519 GCA_964523315.1 uncultured Acetatifactor sp. | reverse complement strand
CTCAGTCGGTAGAGCACCTGACTTTTAATCAGGTTGTCGGGGGTTCGAATCCCCCATGTCTCATTTATTTCACAACAGAATTTAAAAGAGGAGCGGAGGCGGATAATTTACTTTCGCTTTTTTTATGCTTAAGAAACAGGAGGAGAACAGAAGAATGGCACAGGCAATGACGGAGAGAAAAGAGAATAAGATGGGTGTGATGCCCATAGACAGACTGCTTATATCCATGTCCCTGCCCATGATGATTTCCATGCTGGTGCAGGCACTGTACAATATTGTGGACAGTATTTTCGTGTCTCAGATCAATGAGTATGCGCTGCGGGCAGTCTCTCTGGCTTTCCCGATCCAGACCCTGATGATTGCGGTAGCCGTAGGTACTGCCGTGGGTATCAATGCATTTCTCTCTAAGACCCTGGGACAGAAGGAATATGCGAAGGCCAATGTCATCGCCACCAACGGCATTTTTATCGAGACGGTCAGTGCTGTTGTATTTGCTCTGGTGGGATTCTTTGCCAGCAAACCCTTCTTTATGAGCCAGACGGATATTGCGGAGGTACAGCAGTATGGCGTCACTTATCTGACCATTTGCTGTGGCGCAGGGCTGGGGATCTTTATCCAGACCACCTTTGAGCGTATTCTGCAGTCCACGGGCAAGACTATCTATACTATGATCACTCAAGGAGTGGGAGCGGTGGTGAACCTGATTCTGGATCCGATCCTGATCTTCGGGTGCTTTGGACTGCCGAAAATGGGAGTGGCCGGTGCTGCGGCCGCCACCGTGACGGGGCAGATCGTGGCGGCGATCCTGGCGATTATCTTTAACCTGAAATGCAATAAGGAGATCCACCTGTCGTTCAGGGGCTTTAAACCGAATCTGCATCTGATCGGGCAGATCTACAGAGTGGGTGCGCCTTCCATTGTGGTACAGGCCATCAGCTCGGTTATGACCTACGGCATGAATCTGATTCTGGCATCCTTCGGTGCTGCCCAGACGGTATTTGGCATCTATTTCAAGCTCCAGAGCTTTATCTTCATGCCGGTGTTCGGTCTGAATAACGGCATGGTGCCCATTATTGCATATAATTATGGAGCGGGCAGACGGGAGAGAGTGCTTCAGACGATAAAGAGCAGCGTCAGGTTTGCCGTGGGAATCATGCTGGTGGGGCTGTTGCTCATGCAGATTTTCCCGGCACAGTTGATCGGCTTTTTCAACGCTACGGACGAGCTGCTGGAGATCGGAGAGCCGGCCCTGAGGATCATCAGCCTGAGCTTCTGTTTCGCAGGCTACTGCATCGTAGTGGGAAGTGTATTTCAGGCCCTGGGGAACGGTGTTTACAGCATGATTGTTTCTGTGGCCAGACAGCTCTGCGTGTTGCTGCCGGTGGCTTATCTGCTGTCGCTCAGCGGGAATGTGCATCTGATCTGGTGGTCTTTCCCGATTGCGGAGCTGATGAGCCTGGGGATGAGTACCCTTTTCCTGATCCGCATCAACCGGAAGGTGATTCGGTATATCGGGGAAACTGCAAAAGAGCAAACTGCAAAAGAGGAATAAGCGGCTTGACAAATCAATGAGCGATGGCTATAATCTTATCTGCCGGAGCGATGTTAAGATGCCGGTTGAGGGATAAGCGGATATGGTGGAATTGGCAGACACGCCAGATTTAGGTTCTGGTGTCTTCGACGTGCAGGTTCAAGTCCTGTTATCCGCACGAAAAAGCATTGGGGATTCCAATGCTTTTTGTGTATCAGGGAAAAAAGAAGATTTAATTATCATAATGCAATACGAATGCCAAAAGAGAAAGGTGATAGTGTCAGAATGAAGAAAACGACGATGACAGATATGACCACTGGCAGCCCGGCCGGACATATTCTGACTTTTGCCCTGCCGCTGCTGATCGGCAATCTGTTTCAGCAGCTCTATAATATGGTGGACTCTGTGGTGGTGGGCAATTTTGTGGGGAAAAATGCTCTGGCAGCAGTGGGTACATGCGGTTCCATGAATTTCCTGTTTTTCTCACTGAGTTCCGGTCTGGCTGTCGGTATCGGCATTATCGTGTCCCAGTACTATGGGGCCAGGGATGAGCGGCAGGTGCGCAACACCATCGCCAATTCCATCTATGTTCTGGTGACGGCGGCGTTGGCAGTCAGTATCCTGGGGATTCTGCTTTGCCCTGCATTGCTGCGTCTGCTGCATACCCCGGATCATATTCTGGGTGATGCGGTGATCTACCTGCGGACCACCTGCGCCGGAATCATTGCCATAGCGCTGTATAACGGCGTGGCGGCCATCCTGCGGGCATTGGGAGACTCCCGGACACCGCTGTATTTCCTGATTCTTTCCAGCATCGTCAATGTAGTATTGGATCTGACCCTCGTGCTGGCTTTGGGGATGGGCGTGTTCGGCGTGGCGCTGGCTACCATTATCTCCCAGGCGGTGTCAGCCGTTACCTGTTTGCTGTATGCCTATCATAAGGTTTCATACTTCCGGCTCACACGGGCAGAGCTTAAGCCTCATAAGGCGATTATTCTGAGGTCTTTTAAGCTGGGTGTTCCCATGGCTCTGCAGAGCTCTATGATTGCCATATCCTGCATGGTGCTGCAGGGCGTGGTCAACAGCTTTGGGGATACGGTTATGGCTGCCTTTACGATTACCAGCCGGGTGGAGCAGATTATTCAGCAGCCGTTTAGTTCTCTGGGGACGGCGCTAACCACCTATGCGGGGCAGAATATCGGCGCATCAAAGCCGGAGCGGGTAAAGAAGGGCTTCTGTCAGGCGACCCTGATGACGCTGGTGATTTGTCTGTTGCTGATGCCGGTATTTTATCTGTTTGGCCCTTATATTGTCAGGATTTTTGTGAAGGAACAGGAGGTTATCGAGCTCGGCTATCGGGCGCTGCGGATTACCAGTCTGTGTTATTTCGGTCTGGGCATGATCTATGTGCCCCGGGCATTGCTGAACGGCTGCGGGGATACCACATTTTCCATGATTAATGGGATCACTGAGGTGGTCTGCCGTATCGGTTATTCCCAGCTGTTTCTGCATATCCCGGTCCTGGGGTACTGGAGCATCTGGATCACCACGGGACTGACCTGGATTACCACGGCGCTGGTATGTCTGGCCAGATATTTTTCCGGTAAATGGAAAGCAAAGGGAATTGTACAGAATCCGCCGGCAGATAGCGGAGAGCCGCAGAAAACGGAATAAATTTTCCCGGAAAAAGGCTTGACAGCGCTGTGAAAATGTGTTAGCCTTACTTCAAGTTAAAAGGGAGTAGTTGCAAACGTGTAATCAACATACCCCGGCACAGCAAACAGGCCGTGGTTGCACGCTTTTACAGGAACTGTAAGAGAACAAGACTTTTAGCACATTAACGTGTGCTGGAAGTCTTTCTTTTTGAAACGATTCAGAGCCACTGAATCGTTACTCTTTTACGAAAACTCCCGGAATGGAGGATATATGCAGGTAGCGTTGCAGGCTTTGCTGCTGGTAGTCGGATTTGCCATGCTGATCAAGGGGGCGGACTGGTTTGTGGAGGGCGCTTCCAAGATCGCAGATAAGTTTGGGATTCCCCAGCTGGTGATCGGTTTGACTATCGTAGCCATGGGAACCAGTGCACCGGAAGCGGCGGTGAGCATCACTTCGGCCATCAAGGGCAGTGCAGGCATCACCATCGGCAATGTGGTGGGCAGCAATATTATGAATGTGCTGGTGATCCTGGGGATCACGGCCGTGATTCGGGCCGTTGCGGTACAGAAGTCCACGATCCGCTATGAGATCCCGTTTACGATCATCATTACCGTGGTCCTGGCGGTCCTGGGACTTACGGACAATCGGATCAGCCGTCTGGACGGTGTGATCCTGTGGGCGCTGTTTATCGTATATCTGCTGTATCTGCTGCGGATGGCCAAAAAGGGACAGGATGTCATTGAGGATGTGCCGGAGCTTTCCGAGAAAGATACGCCGCTGCGGATGATTCTGATGGCGCTGATCGGCGGCGCTCTGATCGTCTGGGGAGCGGATATCACTGTGGATGCCGCAACAGAGCTGGCAAAGCTCTTCGGCATGAGCGACAGGCTGATCGGTTTGACTATTGTGGCCTTTGGAACCTCCCTTCCTGAGCTGGTGACCAGTGTGACGGCGGCCATAAAGGGCAAGGCGGATATTGCGGTTGGTAATATCGTGGGCAGCAATGTGTTCAATATCCTGTTTGTGGTGGGCACCACGGCGCTGATTACCCCGGTTACTTACAGCGTAAGTTTCATGGTGGACAGCATTGTGGCGGCGGCAACGATGGTTTTGCTGCTGATATGCGTACTGCCGAAGAAGAAGCTGGGCCGTGCAGGAGGCCTGGTGATGCTGGCGGGATATGCGGCATATTTTATTTATCTGATTCGATAGGCAGGAAAGGAGTATTGCATGGGCAGTGCAGCACTCCCTTCTTTTTTTGTGTGTTTTTCATATTTTTGTTACTATTCACAGCCGATTTGGACAGATACACAGATTCGTCGAGCTTGCTCG
>CAZFYD010000149.1:0-4627 GCA_964523315.1 uncultured Acetatifactor sp. | reverse complement strand
TCCTCTCTGCTTTCGGATATGACCCTTTAAAATGCGAATGCGGCACAACCATGCCACACCAGGTGATGTCATTCCGCAGCCAGTCCGGCTCTGAATATTATTGTGATGGCTTGAGCGTGATAGAATCGTTACGCAGTAAGAACGCAAATGTATATAATGAGTTCACGGCAAAATTTAACAAAGGAACAGGGACGTGGTGAGACAAAGACCACGCCCCCTATTGGAGTGGAACGACTTGAAATTTCTTAGATTTTTCTTAACCTGTTGCATTACCGTCCCCTCCTGTCGTATAATATAGCTATGAAAAACAGTAAAAAACAATTATCCACCATTTTCATACTGCTTGGCGTATGCTGTCTGCTGGCCGGAGGCGGCTTATTGCTGCATCATTTTCTGGCGGACAGGCAGTCCGAGAAAACTCTGGATGCGCTCCGGGCTTCCGCTGAGAGCTACCAGCAGACCCAACAGTCCGCTGCGTCACCGGAGTCTGACGAGACCGACACAGAGCCCTCCCCGGCGCCTACAGAAGCCCCCACTCCCGAGCCGACCTCCACGCCCCGGCCCACGCCGGAGCCTTTGGAGAATCCTTATCAGGACAGCTTTCTGGCCAACGAAGATATGGCGGCCTGGCTGGTGGTACCGGACACTGCAATCGACTATCCCGTGATGTGGACTCCCCGGGATGAGAACTATTATCTCTACCGGGATTTTGAGGGCAGGGACAGTCAGAGCGGTTCCCTGATTCTGGATACCGACAGCTGTCTGGATCCCCTGACCACCAACCTGATCATCCACGGCCACAATATGAAGTCCGGAGCCATGTTCGGAGATCTGGACAAGTATCAGGAGGAGTCCTACTATCAGGAGCATAAGGAGATGCTGCTTTATACCGAGGACGCCCTGCATACCTATGAGGTGATCGCCGTCTTCCGTTCCCAGGTATACAAAAAGACGGATCAGGTCTTCAAGTTTTATCAGTTCTTTCAGGCGGACACCCAGGAGGAATTTGACGACTTCTACGACAATATCAAGGCGCTCTCCCTGTATGATACCGGCGTGACGGCTCAATTCGGAGACCGTTTCCTGACTCTGTCCACCTGCACCTATCATGTGGAAAACGGCAGGTTTGTGGTAGTAGCCCGGGAGACCGGATGCGAAACCGCCTATGCCCCTTTCCGCTGATTCCCTTGCTTTCCTATTGCTGTTCCGGCCCGGGCCATCCTGCTACGGCAGCCGGTGGAACGGCAATGCGAATATAAAATCATAACCATAAGGAGGTTACAAACATGAAAAGCTTCAAGACCATTGTTTCTCTGCTGGCTGTGGCTGCGATGCTGCTTCTGCTTCCCGGCGTGGATACTCTTCAGGCATCCGCTGATGAGCCTGTCACCTACTCCCTGAAATATGTGGAAGATAAAGGGGAATGGCGTTTCCATGTAGGCGCCTGGGATGATAACAACGCCGGGCACAGAGAGCTGTATTACCTGAAAGAGTCCATCAAGGACGGCGATCAGATCGTGATCGAGGAGGGTAATTATGCGCTGAACCTGGAGCTGCCGGTGAACTTAAAGAGCATCACCTTCAACCATTCCGGCAATGCCGTGATTACGGCCAAGAGCACGGAAAATGTCTATGTGCTGCGGGACAGTGTAGCCGCTGTCAATGGTGATGTAGTCAATGCCCATGTATATGACAACGCCGTTGCCAACTTCAACAACAACGTGACCAATCTGTTTATCACCAAGGAGCGCAGCGGTGAACAGACCATCGCCGTAGTCGGCACCGTTGCCTATGTAAAAACCAGCGATGCGGAGAAGGTGTACAACGAGCTTTACAATTTCCAGGCCGGTTCCTTTTATCAGGAAAAAGGGATCCTGAAGACCGATGCCAGCAAGTACAGCACCACTCCCCCTGCAGATACCACCCCTGCGCAGACTGCTCCTGCCGCTCAGCCCGCCACCGATACCACTCCTGCCGTTTCCGACAGTGAATATGATGATGTGCCCAAGACCGGTGAAAGCTTCCTGCCCTATCTGCTGCTGATGGCATCCGGCATCTGCTTTGGCAGTGCCTATCTTCTGAATAGAAAAAAGAAAGCCATTACCCGTTAGGACTTAAGTCTCTGACCGGCATAAGACGAAACAACCGGACAGCAAAAGGGTCAGTCCCCGCACAGGAGTCTGACCCTTATTTTTACTTCTGATTTTTACTTCTGCGAGGAGGACGTCTGTTCCACCAGCTCCGAGAGCGGCCGGAAGCTATATCCCATCTCTTCCCATTTTGTCAGCAGTTCATCCATAATCTCCCCATTGGTCTGGGAAGTGCTATGTAACAGCACAATGGCTCCGGGATGAATCCGGGAGGTCAGCTTCTGAAAGGCCTCCTCATGGGTGGGCTGCTGATCCTGATACCAGTCCACATAGGCCAGACTCCAGAAAAAGGTGGTATAACCCATCTCCTGGGCCATCTGCAGATTCTCCCTGCTGTACTTTCCCTGAGGCGGTCTGTAGTAAAGGGTCATCTCCTGGCCGGTAATCTCCTGATACAGTGCCGCCACATCATCCATTTCTTTGGCAAAAGCGGCTTTATCCGAAATACTGGACATATCGGGATGATGATAGGTATGGTTACCCACCGTATGTCCCTCCTCCACCATTCGCTTAATCAGCTCCGGCGCCGACTCCAGATAATGTCCTACCACAAAAAATGTAGCGGTGGCATTGTGTTTTTTCAGTGCATCCAATATGGGCTCCGTATTACCGTTCTCATATCCTGCGTCAAAGGTCAGATAGATCACTTTCTCCTGATCGCTTCCCACATAATAGGCATTGTACTTTGCCAGCTCCGCCGCCGATACATTGCCCGTAGGCTGCGTTCCCTCTGCGCCGAAGCCCAGGCCCCAGTTCTCCGGAGACTTGGCCACAGCCTGAGTCTCCACCGCAGGGTGCGTCGCCGCCCCCACCGCTCTCCCCAGGAAAAACATTGCCAGCAGGAACAGAACGGTCAGCGCTGCCTGGAGATAATTCACCTTCCTCCAGTCTATCTTCTTCCAGTGAAAATTTCTGATTTTCTCCAGCATCACAACTCCTGATATTTTTTGTAGCTAATATATGTGTCTTGCGGAAGAAAAAGACCTGACCGGCCTATGCTTTTATACAATGCCGCTCAGCTCCTGATAGAGCCGCTTGGCATAGCTGTCCGTCATGCCGCAGATGAAATCTGTCACCAGCAGCAGCCGCAGATACAGCTTCTCCTGGGGACTCTTATTCTGGCTGTAGCAGCGGTAGATGGCCTTATAATTATCCGAGATCAATGCCATGAGCTTGGTCTGCACTGCCGTCAGCAGCTGATCGCTGTCATAGGCGATGGCGGCATCCACAAACCTTTCCAACAGAAATCCCAGGATCGTCTCTGCGGCAATCTCCAGCTTATAGATCGGCTTGGTGGTAAAGGCATACCGGTAGGCAATCTCTCCCAGGGCCCGGGCCATTCTGCCCCCATCCCCCTCGGCCAGCAGCTCCCCGCCGTAGGTACCGGTCATGATCTCCTGATAATGTGCGGCAAACTGCTCCGTGGCACAGGCCAGAAGTCTTCCCTGCACCGTGACGATCCAGTTCTGAACGGCATAGGCCTCGGGGTTCGATACCTGCCGGTCCTTTCCCTTACGGTATCTGTTCTCCAGGGCATCCACCAGCTTAAAGTACTCCTGCCCGGCCTCCGTCTTTTGGCCCAGAGCCTTCAATTCCTCCACCAGCTGCTGATAGGAAATGCAGCCCTTCTTAAAGGCGTCCTCCACATCCGCCGTCTTATAGGCAATATCGTCCGCCGCCTCCAGGGCAAAAGCCAGCGGATGCCTGCGGCCCTCCGTGCCCAGCGTCTGCTGAATCCGGGCAAACAGCTCCCGCTCCGCATAGTAATACCCCATTTTTTTCGTGCGGACATCCCCGCTTTTTTTATTGATCTCCAGTGAAGACACCGGGTATTTGATGATCGTTCCCAGCAGAGCCTGCGTCAGATTCATGCCGTGCTCATCCACCAGATAGTGGAGCTTCGTCACCAGGCGCAGTGCCTGGGTATTGCCCTCAAACTGATAGAAATCCGCCTGCATCTGTTCCGTCAGCAGCCCTGTCAGCGGACTGCCCTGATATTGCAGGCTTCCCATATGGGCACGGAACCACTCCCGGATCACCGTCTCGCCGAAATGTCCAAAGGGCGGATTCCCGATATCGTGCAGCAGGCCCGCACATTGCAGGATATCACAGATATAGCCCTGATACTCCGGCAGAAAGTCAGGATCCTTCACCTCCTGCAGGATTTTCTGGGAAATATTCTGCCCCAGGGATTTGCCGAAGGAGGATACCTCCAGGGAATGGGTCAGCCGGGTCCGAATAAAATCACTCTTATCCAGCGGAAACACCTGGGTCTTATCCTGCAGCCGCCGGAAAGAGGCACTGCCGATAATCCGGTGATAGTCCTTCTCATATTCCGTTCTCAGATCCCCGCTGCCGGGTCTGGCTCCCACCGGCCTGATCCGTTCCGCACTCAGCAGTCTGCTCCATTCCATGACTATTTCCTCCTCGTCTTCTTGTTACTATTTACAGCCCCTCCACGCTGCATTCGCAAAACC
>CAZFYD010000148.1:0-4825 GCA_964523315.1 uncultured Acetatifactor sp. | reverse complement strand
GGCGGCGGAACAGCAGATTGATCTTCTGGCGCTGGAGCACCGGGAGATGCAGCTGCCGCTTAAGCCGGTGGAGATCACCCGTCTGATCCGGGAGACCGTGTTGGCTTATTACCCGGAATTGACAGAGAAACATCTGGAGGTGGAATTGATGCTGCCGGATACAGCGGTAATGATCCTTGGTGACCGGGAGGCAATGGAACGCATTCTGCAGAATATGCTTCAGAATGCACTGCGCTATGCCCGAAGCCGCTTTCAGATCCGGGTGTATGACTCCCGGCAGCCCAAGGTGCAGGCAGGGTCAGAGAAAAACGGAGCAGAAGGATCAGCAGAAACAGAGAGCTGCGAAGCCGACGGGCAGGAGGGAGCGGAAGAAAGCGACAGAGACGGAAAGCAGAGTATGACAGGCGGCGGAGAATACGGCATATGCATTGATTTCAGTAACGATACGGATGTATTGACCCAGGAGGATATCCCCCATCTTTTTGAACGTTTTTATACAGCGGACAACGCCCGCCCCATCGGCAGCACCGGTCTGGGATTGACCATCAGCAGACTTCTGGCGGAAGCTATGGGGGGCCGGGCGTCAGCGGCATTGCCGGATCAGAATGAATTGCATATCACTTTTTCTTTTCGGCCCGGTAACCGGTGATATGCTCTGGTACGGAAGTAACAGTGAGGGGCGCATTTCTGCGAGGATCTGATAGCGGGGCAGCAGCCCAGACGGATTTTTTCCTTTGTGGACAGTGGTTACCGTCTGGGAAAATTATATAGTATCCGTGTTTTGGAAAATGAGGACATCCGGTGCTATGCGTTCCTGGATGGCAGCTTAAATCTGCTGAGTCTGCATCGGGAAACGGAAGAGACGGCGCAGGAACAGCAGGAAATAACTGTATCTGGACGAGAGAGGCGCAGATTAAGTTTTCTTTTATTTTTTCGGCATCCACTTCCCACTGAAATAGTATGCCGTAAAGGCGATGCTGCTCAGCAGCCAGGTCAGGGGATATGCCCAGAAGATGACGTTAATTACCGGAATAAACCGTACAATAACCGTGATATAGGTAACCCGGATCATGCACCAGCAGATCAGCATTACCAGCATGGGGACGCCGGAATGTCCTGCACCCCGGCAGATGGCGGCCATGCAGTGGCTATAGGACAGTAGGAAGTAAAACAGGGTTACGGTTCGGGCCTGGATTACCCCATACTGCACCACAGCCGGATCACTGTTAAAGGCAGCAATACATACCGGGGCCGTTACATAGATGATCAAGCCGATGAGCTCTGCCAGCAGGACGCCGCTGATTACGCCGAAGCGGGCCCCTTTCCTGACACGGTCGTATTTCTGCGCACCCAGGTTCTGGCTGATGAAGGTGGTCAGGGCCATGGAAAAGCAGTTGATCGGTAAAAAGCCGAAGCCCTCTACCTTGGCGTAGGAACCGCAGCCTGCCATGGCCATTTTACCGAATACATTGATATTGGACTGTACCACCACATTGGCAATGGCAATGATGGAGTTCTGCAGGCCGGTGGGCAGACCGTTGCGGATGATCTGACCCAGCATAAAGCGGTCAAAACGGATGCGGCGAAGCTTCACCCGGTACTCCTCCTGCGTATGCGTCAGCCTATGCAGGCAAAGGGCGGCGCTGAGGAACTGGGAGATGGCAGTAGCCGCCGCTGCGCTGCCCACGCCCAGATGCAGTACCGCCACAAACAGAAGATCCAACACAATATTAGTAACGGAGGAGAGGATCAGGTAATACAGGGGATGCCTGCTGTCTCCCACGGACTGCAGGATCCCCACCAGTACATTGTACAGCACAAAGCCCAGGGAACCGCAGAAATAGATCCGAAAGTACAGGATGGAGGAAGGCAGTACGTCGGCAGGAGTGCCCATAAGCCGCAGAATTACCGGTGTAATCAGAACGCCGAACACCGTCAGAAATATGCCTGCTGCCAGGCCGAAAGCCACTGTGGTGTGGACGGAGCGCTCCACGCCTTCCCGGTCTCGGGCCCCATAATAGCGGGCAGTAACCACCCCGGCGCCCACGGACATACCGTTAAAAAAGCCTACCATCAGAAAGATCAGATTGCCGGAGGAGCTGACGGCTGCCAAGGCATCACTGCCGATAAAATTCCCTACGATCAAGGAGTCAGCGGTATTGTACAGCTGCTGAAACAGATTCCCCAGAAACAGGGGAAAGGCAAAGCGTAATATTTTTTTGCAGATTGAACCTTCCGTCATCAGGGTGGAAGCGTTTTTTTTCTGTGTCATCATTTCGTTCTCCGTAATGTAATATTGATAGGTAAATCCGGCGCTGAAATGCAGCTCCGGTATCAGGAATGAGATAAGTCAATGCGCTGTTATTCTAGCACAAATATGTCAGTGAAGCAATAGTGAGCCAAATCTGCACTATATTTGATCTCAATGCGACAATGGAGCGTGGAGGTGAAATCTGAGGATTGATCAATTATTTCGCAGGATAAATCATTTTCAGCAGTGAAGAAATGCTGTATGATGAAAACTATTGAAAACGTATGAAAAGCCAGAGGATAATGGGAGATAATTGATTAATGAAAAATCATAAGATGAGCACGGTAATTACGGCCATGATTTCAGTAGTATCCGCAGTATGTATTTTACTGCTGTTTCTGACAGCCAGCCGTAGTATGATGGAAACCATGAGGGACAATGCAGTGAACCAGATGCAGACCTCGCTGGAGTCCAAGACGGCAATCATTGAAGAGTATGTGGATAAAGCAGAGAAACTGCTGATCGCATTCAGCAAAGCGCCGGTGGTTGCGGAATTGCTGCGGGAACCTCAAAATGCTGAAGCAGTAAAAGCCGCACAGGCTTATACGGAAAGCTTTTATACCGGGCTTGATGGCTGGGAAGGAATCTACATAGCAGAATGGGATACCCATGTGTTGACACATTCCAATCCTGCGGTAGTAGGGATTACCACCCGGGAGGGTGAGCCGCTGAAGCAGCTGCAGGATGCCATGACTGCTGCGGGAGGTATTTATAATACGGGCATCATCATATCCCCGGCCTCTCAGAAGCTGGCGCTGTCACTGTATTGCCCGGTGTATGACACAGACGGAAAGACAATATTGGGATATGTCGGCGGAGCACAATTTGCGGACAGTTTGAAAGGGCTGTTGGATGGACTGGGTGTTGAGGGTATGGAGAACGCCAGAAATTATATGATCAATACCGCTACCGGCGTACATATTTTTGACGAGGATGAAACTCTCATGGCGACACCGATTGAGGACGAAATGCTGCTGGCAGTTATTGCGGAGACAGCCAGCGGGGCAGTATCCGAAGGAAATATGGAATATGTATCCGCCGAGAATGTGAAAAGCATTGCCGTATATCAGGCGATGCCGGAGAGGGGCTGGGCTGTGGTACTCAGCGACAGCCAGGCGGAGATATACAGAGAGGCATACAGCAGTCGGAATATGCTGGCGCTGATTTGTGTATTTGCCTATCTGTTGATAGTTGTTCTGACATGGTTTTCTGTGAAGCTGTGCAGTAAACCCCTGGGTATAGTAAAGAAATCCATTATTACCCTGAAGAATCTGAGTTTGAATCCGCCCTCCGAGCTGGAGAAATACGTCGGTGCTAAGAGTGAGGCTGGGCAGATCGCATCAGCTATGGATTCACTTTATGGTTCTCTGAGGGATATTGTTTCCACACTCCATAACTGCACGGAATCGCTGGATGCATCAACCACCATCATGAATACGTCAACGGATACCTTGATCGAGTATGTCGGAGATAATTCCGCTACCACGCAGGAACTGACATCCAGCATCATCACCACCAATGAGGCGATTGTCAGTGTGGTGGATGAGATCGGTAAGATATCTGAACTGGTAAGTTATATGGTTGAGAAGGTGGAAGCCGGTGATGAGAAGAGCAGCCAGCTGATTCAGACAGCTGAAAATATGAAGAGCATGGCAGGAAATGCTCTGGAAGGAACGGGAGTCAGGATTCAGCAGAACCGCAGTAATATGGAGACGGCGATGATGAATCTGCAGTCCCTTATCCGTATCAACGATATGGCAAAGCAGATATTGACCATTGCAAATCAGACCAATCTGCTGTCCCTGAATGCATCTATTGAGGCGGCAAGAGCCGGAGAGCAGGGAAGGGGCTTTGCCGTTGTGGCACAGGAGATCGGAAACCTTGCTTCAGACTCCTCCGCCGCTGCCGGACAGATATCAGAGATCTGCGGGGAGATCAACAGTAATATTGCCTATGTGCAGGACTGCGTGGGTGATATCATAGGATTCCTGGAGGAGGATGTTTCCCAGAGACTCAGGGAGTTTTCGGAGATTGCCAACGCATATGGAAATTCTGTTGCAGAGATTCGGGATGCGATTGGAAAAATCAAGGAGAGTTCTGACGGTTTTGCGGCATCCGTCGTCAGTATCAAAGATCAGATGGAGATTATTCAGTCTGCATCCAAGGAGAATGAGCTTGGAGTAGGAGAACTGGTGAACAAAACCGAACGTACCAACAATATTGCTGAGGAGTTGAAGAGCGTAGGCAGAACAAACAGAAGGAATGCAGAGGAGGTCAACTCGGTAATAGAAATGTTTACCAGGTGATGGAGACGCAAGTCTGCAGCAGAGGATATAAAGGAACGGAAATAGGATGATCAGAATTGCAGAGAAGGCTTCTCCCTTCCTGCATTTCCTGATGGAGACGCTGACGGAGCGTCTGCTGAAAAGTAAGATGTGAAGACGGGGAATTTTTTGATGAAAAAGCAGGCATTAAATCCGTATCTCCCCTCCTGGGAATATATCCCGGATGGGG
>CAZFYD010000147.1:0-4895 GCA_964523315.1 uncultured Acetatifactor sp. | reverse complement strand
CAAATGGTCAAATACGTGCGTATTTGACTCTTACGGCAGTCGCCATATATCCGTGTAAACACGTCTATATGGCTTGTTGCTCACAGAAATAAAAGGTGAGCCGCTTCAGCGGCGCCGGATGCGCAGCAGACGCTTTTATGAATGCAGAGGGCTGAACTGTTACAATCATAACCATGGGTTATAAAAAATATAAACAATATGTATTTGAAGAATATCAGCGTCTGTGCTATACTGTTACAAATAATCCCTTTATACACCCTGTAAGCAGGAAAAAGGAGCGTTAAGGCCGCCGGAACCAGCAGAAGAGGGGACGGCGAAGGAAAGGAAGAGAAAGCTATGGAACTGAAGATTACCTGTATTCCCGGTGACGGAATCGGACCGGAGATCGTGGCGGAAGCAAAAAAGGTCTTAAACAGGGTGGCGGAAAAGTATGGCCACAGCATGAACTTTACGGATATTCTGATGGGCGGTGCGTCCATTGATGTGCACGGAGTGCCCCTGACCGAGGAAGCGGTTGCCACCGCCAAGGCGGCGGATGCAGTGCTGATGGGCTCCATCGGCGGCAACACTACCACCTCCCCCTGGTATAAGCTCCCCCCCAACCTGCGCCCGGAGGCCGGACTGCTCAAGATCCGCAAGGAGCTGAATCTCTTTGCCAACCTGCGTCCGGCAGTGCTCTATGATGAGCTGGCGGCGGCGTGTCCCTTAAAGGAAGAGATCAGCAGGGCCGGATTTGATATGATGATTATGAGAGAGCTGACCGGCGGCTTATATTTCGGCGAACGCAGGACCGTGGAGGAAAACGGCGTCCGCAAGGCCATTGACGCGCTGACCTACGACGAAAACGAAATCCGCCGGATTGCCGTTAAGGGCTTTGATATTGCAATGAAGCGCCGCAAGAAGGTGACCAGTGTGGACAAGGCGAATGTGCTGGATTCCTCCAGACTGTGGAGAGCCGTGGTGGAGGAAGTGGCAAAGGACTATCCCGAGGTGACGCTGGAGCATATGCTGGTGGATAACTGCGCCATGCAGCTGGTGAAGGATCCGGCTCAGTTTGATGTGATTCTGACTGAGAATATGTTCGGTGATATTCTGTCCGATGAAGCCAGCATGGTGACCGGTTCCATCGGTATGCTGGCCAGCGCCAGCCTGAACGATACGAAATTCGGTCTGTATGAGCCCAGCGGCGGCTCTGCACCGGATATTGCAGGCAAGGGCATTGCCAATCCCATCGCTACGATTCTGAGCGCAGCCATGATGCTCCGGTATTCCTTTGATCTGGACAGGGAAGCCGATGCGGTGGAAACGGCGGTGAAGCAGGTGCTTGCCGAAGGATACAGAACCATTGATATCATGCCCCAGAAAGGGGAAACCCCAGTAGGGAAGATTACCCAGGTGGGTACGGCCCGAATGGGAGATCTGATTGCAGAGCGCATATAATCTGCGGAACTTAAACTGCGGAACTTAAAATAGGAGGAATGGATAATGTTGACAAGTGATAATGCAAGAGCCGGTATGCAGCAGGCACCGGCAAGAAGCCTGTTCAATGCCCTGGGGTTTACCCAGGAGGAGATGAAAAAGCCCATGGTGGGTATTGTCAGCTCCTATAACGAGATTGTACCCGGCCATATGAATATTGATAAGATCGTGGATGCCGTAAAGCTGGGAGTGGCGGAGGCCGGCGGCGTGCCGGTGGTATTCCCCGCCATTGCCGTATGCGATGGGATTGCCATGGGCCATTTGGGCATGAAATATTCCCTGGTGACCCGCGACCTGATTGCGGATTCCACGGAGTGTATGGCCATCGCCCATCAGTTTGACGCTCTGGTCATGGTACCAAACTGCGACAAGAATGTGCCGGGATTGCTGATGGCAGCGGCTCGTCTGAATCTTCCCACAGTATTTGTATCCGGCGGCCCCATGCTGGCAGGCCGCGTAAAAGGGCAGAAGAGAAGCCTTTCCTCCATGTTTGAGGCAGTGGGTTCCTATGCGGCGGGAACCATGACCGAAGAGGATGTATGCGAATTTGAGAATAAGGTATGTCCGACCTGCGGTTCCTGCTCCGGCATGTACACCGCTAACTCTATGAACTGCCTGACAGAGGCACTGGGAATGGGGCTGGCAGGCAACGGCACGATCCCCGCTGTCTATTCCGAGCGTATCAAGCTGGCGAAACATGCCGGCATGGCCGTGATGGAGCTGCTGAAAAAGAATATCCGGGCGAGAGACATCATGACGAAGGATGCGATCATGAACGCTTTGACCGTGGATATGGCACTGGGCTGTTCCACCAACTCCATGCTGCATCTGCCCGCCATCGCCCATGAGATCGGCTTTGATTTCGATATCAGCTTTGCCAACCCGATCAGCGAGAGGACTCCGAACCTGTGTCACCTGGCGCCGGCAGGTCCCACCTATATGGAGGATCTGAACGAAGCAGGCGGCGTGTATGCGGTGATGAAGGAGCTGGCGGATATCGGCCTGTTACATACCGACTGTATGACCGTAACCGGAAGAACCATCGGGGAAAATATTGCCGGTGCAGTGAACCGCAATCCCGAGGTGATCCGTCCTGTGGAAAATCCTTACAGTAAGACAGGCGGTCTGGCAGTATTGAAGGGCAATCTGGCTCCCGACGGCTCTGTGGTAAAGCGTTCTGCCGTGGTAGAGGAGATGATGGTGCATGAGGGGCCTGCCAGAGTCTTTGACTGTGAGGAGGATGCCATCGCCGCCATCAAGGGCGGCAGGATCGTGGCAGGAGATGTGGTCGTGATCCGCTATGAGGGTCCCAAGGGCGGCCCCGGCATGAGGGAGATGCTCAATCCCACCTCCGCCATTGCGGGCATGGGTCTGGGTTCCTCGGTGGCGCTGATTACCGACGGCCGGTTCTCCGGCGCATCCAGAGGCGCATCCATCGGGCATGTATCCCCCGAGGCGGCAGTGGGCGGCCCCATTGCTCTGGTGGAAGAGGGAGATATCATCAGCATCGATATTCCCGGATTGAAGCTGGAGATCAAGGTGTCCGAGGAGGAATTGGCCGCCAGAAGAGCAAAGTGGCAGCCCAGAGAGCCCAAGGTGACCACCGGCTATCTGTCCAGATATGAAAAGATGGTAACCAGCGGCAACAGAGGCGCAATTCTGGAAATCTGAGAAAATAGGCAACGATTTGGAGCCATGCAATTTTGCGGATGGACTCTGAAGCGCTGCGAAAATAATACAGATAATGGAGGAACGGATGCAATGCAGCTTACAGGTGCAGAAATCGTAATAGAATGTTTGAAAGAACAGGGTGTGGATACCGTATTCGGCTATCCCGGCGGTACCATCCTGAACATTTATGATGCTTTATATAAGCACAGCGGCGAGATCCGCCATGTGCTGACCAGTCATGAGCAGGGAGCGGCCCATGCGGCGGACGGCTATGCCAGAGCCACCGGGAAAGTGGGTGTTTGTATGGCAACCAGCGGCCCCGGCGCCACTAATCTGGTAACCGGTATTGCCACTGCCTATATGGATTCCGTGCCCATGGTGGCCATTACCGCCAATGTCAATCTGCCCCTGTTGGGCAAGGATACCTTCCAGGAGGTGGATATTGCCGGCGTGACCATGCCGATTACCAAGCACGGCTATATTGTAAAAAATGTGGAGATTCTGGCAGATACGCTGCGCAAGGCTTTTCACATTGCCAGAAGCGGCCGTCCCGGCCCTGTACTGGTGGATATCACTAAGGACGTTACCGCCGCCATGTGTGAATACACACCTGCGGTACCCCGGGAGATGGAACGGATCAATCATTTTACCCAGGAGGAGATAAACCGGGTAGTGGAGATGATCTGTCAGTCAAAGCGTCCCTATATCTATCTGGGCGGAGGCGCTGTGATTTCCGGTGCCTTTGCCGAGGTGGCACGTTTTGCGGAGCTGGCGGATGCGCCGGTATGTGACACGCTGATGGGCAAGGGCGCTTTTGACGGCAGAAGCCCCCGTTATACCGGTATGATCGGCATGCATGGCACCAAGACCTCCAATCTGGGCGTGAGCCAGTGCGACCTGCTGATCGCTCTGGGAGCACGGTTTTCAGACCGGGTGACCGGCAATCCGAAAAAATTTGCGGAGGATGCCAGAATCATCCATATCGATATTGATGCGGCGGAGATCAACAAGAATATCCGGGTGGATGCTTCTCTGGTGGGAGACCTGAAGGATGTGCTGACAGCCATCAATGAAAAGCTGCAGCCCCAGACCCATTCTGAGTGGATGAAGCGGATCCAGGAGCTGAAAAATACATACCCTCTGAAATATGAGAAAAAGGGTTTATCCTGTCCCTATGTCATCGAGGAGATCGACCGGATCACCAATGGCGAGGCTATCATCACCACGGATGTGGGACAGCACCAGATGTGGGCGGCGCAGTATTTTCATTATACAAGGCCCCGCACCTTCCTGTCTTCAGGCGGTCTGGGCACAATGGGCTACGGCCTGGGTGCCTGCATCGGCGCGCAGGTGGGCCAGCCGGATAAGATCTGCATCAATATCGCGGGCGATGGGTGTTTCCGTATGAATATGAATGAGCTGGCTACGGCCAGCCGCTACAATATCCCCATTATCCAGGTGGTCATCAACAACCATGTGCTGGGTATGGTGCGCCAGTGGCAGACTTTGTTCTACGGCAAGCGGTATTCCCAGACTGTCCTAAATGACAAGGTGGACTTCTGCAAGGTGGCGGAGGGCCTGGGCTGTGCAGCTATCCGGGTAACCGCAAAGGAGGAGTTTGCCCCTGCGCTGGAGAGGGCGCTGGCTCTCAAGGCTCCGGTACTGATCGAGTGCATTATCCCGGAGGACGACAAGGTATTTCCCATGGTGCCTGCGGGGGCACCCATCAATGAAGTCTTTGACGG
>CAZFYD010000146.1:2290-4917 GCA_964523315.1 uncultured Acetatifactor sp. | reverse complement strand
CAGGTGATGCATGAACTGTGTTACGCCACCAGCAAGGAGCCCACGGGCGGCTTTGTCTACGGCGGCGTTCTGATCAGCAACTGTGATTTGCATATTGACAGCTACAAGCCGGCGGAGCTTCCCACAGCTTATGGCGCCAACAATCACGGCAGCATTGTGGAGATCCAGGGACAGCCCTATATCTTTTACCACAGACAGACCAACGGCACCTGGTACAGCCGTCAGGGCTGCGCAGAAAAGCTGACTGTGCATGAGGACGGCAGTATCGAGCAAGCTCAGCTGACCTCCTGCGGACTGAATGACGCTCCGCTGAAGGGTATGGGATATTATCCGGCTTATACGGCCTGCAATCTGTTTACGGATATCCCCTGTGCCTATGTGGGCGGAGCGCAGCAGCCGAGAGTGATGCAGGACGGCAGGGACGGAGATGAAAATGATGGCTATGTGGGCAATATGCAGGATACCGCTACAGCCGGATTTAAATATTTCCGAGGCAGTGAAGCGAAACAGATTCGTATCTGGGTCAGAGGCTATGCCAGAGGCATATTCGAAGTGAGAACGGAAATCGGCGGTAAGGTGCTGGCCCGGATTCCCGTGGAATATGCCAATGTGTGGGAGGACTATACGGCAGATATTTCCCTGCCGGAGGAGGACTATGCAATCTATCTGACCTTCCGGGGAGAGGGCAATGCTATGCTGAAGGGTTTTGAATTGATGGCATAGCCGGGCGGAAAATAATTCTATAATTAAGTTAATGCGCTATTATCCTGGCACAAATATGTCGGTGAAGCAATAGAGAGTAAGATGATATGCATGTGCCATATTCGATTCCACCTCTATAATAAGATAAACGACAAAGCATTTAAAGTGGACGGATATCACATTTTTTATTGTTTGAGTCCACTATAGGAGTTCTCTTTTAGCTAATACGGTGCAGGGATGGACTTATATAAAAATAATTCACAATGTAGTCCACTTTTTTCACTTAAAAGTGGACTGCAGGAAGTAAATTTTGTCTACAGGTCCATTTTACCTGCGAAAAACGTTGATATCCCGGTATTTAAGAGAAAAAATGGACTGAAAAGAATATATTTTGTATATAAGTCCACTTTGGGGTGGATATGACTAACTAAAGCTGAATTGCAAGGAGCTTTCTGTGAAATCTGAGGATAGATCAATTACTTCGTAGGATAAATCATTTTCAGCAGTGTCGAAATGCCTTATGATAAAAAACAGGAAAATGCCTTGGATAGGCGGTATGCGGGGAGGAGCAATATGAGAGATCAGATGAAATATCTGCTGCCGGTGCTGCTGGGTGTACTGCTGACCGGCTGTGGCGAACCGGAAATACCGGCTGCCGGAGAACCTGCGGCAGTGGAAAGGGAAGCGGAGAGCAGCGGGGAGAACACGACGGCAGAGGACGGGAGCGCATCGGCCGGAGAGGAGCTGCCGGAAGAAAACACCGGGGCAGAAGAATCAGAGTCGGCAGATGAGAGAGAAGGAGCGGATGATATGGATGCCGGGTATGCAAGTTATTTTCAGAATCTGGAACTGACGGAGAGCTATAAGGGGCTTGAGGACGCCAATCCTTTGATGACCCAGGGCTTCGGCGCAGATCCCTATGCGATGGAATATGACGGCAGGGTCTACTTTTATATGACCGCCGATGCTTTTGAGTATGAAAACGGTGAGATTCAGGAAAACAGTTACAGTAAAATCAGTCAGATCAATGTGCTTTCCACGGCAGATATGGTAAATTTTACAGATCACGGCTCCATCAAAGCGGCGGGCAGTCAGGGCGCTGCCAAATGGGCCAGCAATTCCTGGGCCCCGGCGGCAGCCTGGAAGGAGATTGACGGACAGGATAAGTTTTTTCTGTATTTTGCGGACGGCGGCGGTGGCATCGGTGTGCTGACTGCGGACAGTCCTACGGGTCCCTTTACCGATCCTCTGGGGCATGGTCTGGTGACCAGACAGACCCCGAACTGCGGGGATGTGCTGTGGCTTTTTGACCCGGCGGTGCTGGTGGATGAGGACGGCAGGGCTTACCTGTACTTTGGCGGCGGTGTGCCGGGGGGAAAGGTGTCTGCTCCCGGTACGGCCAGAGTTGTGGAACTGGGGGAGGATATGATCAGCCTGAAAGGAGATCCCCAGCCCATTGACGTGCCCTATCTATTTGAGGATTCCGGGATCCATAAATACAACGATAAATATTATTATACCTACTGCACCAACTGGCAGGTGGATGCAGAGGGAACGGCAGTCTATGGCATCCACAATGCGGAGATCGCCTGCTTGGAGAGCGACAGCCCCATGGGACCCTTTACGTTTAAAGAGGTGATTCTGGAGAATCCGGGCAAGCTGAACGGCTTGTACGGCAACAATCATCACTGTGTCTTTTCGTTTCAGGGGAATTGGTATATCACCTATCATGCCCGGACGCTGGAAAAGGCGATGGGAGTGGAGAAGGGCTACCGCTGCACCCATGTGGACAGCTTTACCATGGGAGAGGACGGAACCATCGGTAAGATCAATATGACCATGAAGGGCAGGGAGCAGCTTGATTATGTGGATCCCTATCAGGAGATACCCGCAGCCATGATGGCAGTGCAGGGCGGTCTGGAGAC
>CAZFYD010000146.1:0-2190 GCA_964523315.1 uncultured Acetatifactor sp. | reverse complement strand
GCGGCTGCAGAGACCTTTCAGCGCTACACAGCGGCGCTGGAGAGTGAAGCTGTGGGCGTGCATGATCTGTATTTTATCTTCTATGGAAACGGTTATCAGCTGAGCAGCTGGAGACTGATCAAAGAAGAGGAGCTGGTGACGATTTGTCCGGAAGAACTGGCCGATCGTGTGGCAGGCCGGGAGTACGGCAGCACAGAGCATATCACCTACGATTCGAAGACAACGGGACTGGAGAGGGGAGCCAATGTGCTGCTGCCTGCCGGATATGATCCGGAGAAGCAGTATCCGGTGCTGTATTTTCAGCACGGAATCTTCGGCGATGAATATACTTTGCTGAATGACGGAAATAATGCCATCCCGGAGATCCTGGGAAATCTCAGCGCAGAAGGGCTGGCGAAGGATGTGATCACCGTATTTCCCGATATGTATGCATCCTCCGATCCCGAACAGCAGCCAGGATTTACCGACGAGGCGGTGGCGCCCTACGACAATTTTATTTATGATCTGGTTAATGACCTGATTCCGTATATCGAAAGCCATTATCCGGTACTGACAGACCGGGAGAACAGAGGCATTCTGGGCTTTTCCATGGGAGGCAGGGAAACCCTGTTTATCGGTATCAGCAGGCCGGATCTGTTCGGCTATATCGGTGCGATTGCACCTGCACCGGGACTGACTCCGGCAAAGGATTGGGCTATGCCCCATCCGGGGCAGCTTGCAGAGGAGGAGCTGCGCTTTGCAGATCAGGAGAACCTGCCCAAGCTGCTGATGCTCTGCTGCGGGACAAAGGACAGTGTGGTAGGACAGTTTCCCTCCGGTTATCATCGGATTCTGGAGCAGAACGGCACGGAGCATCTCTGGTATGAGGTGCCGGGAGCGGATCACGACAGCGAGGCAATCCGCAGCGGGCTGTACAATTTTATGATCAGATGGAAATAACCCGGGATGTATCAGGACTGCGGATCCGCTGTCTGCGGCGGCATATCCGCTCCGGAGATAAAGGAAGCTTTTGGCATATCCGGGCCGGCCACGTTATAGTGCGACCGACTGATAAAAGCGGCAGGCTCGGTGTATTGATAATCAGAGACGGCTTCGGAAGAGGATTCCGATGCCGTTTTCTTTTGCGGTAAATCAGTTGAGGAGACAGAGAAAGCAGGGCGGCTGCGGCGGAAGACGCCGGGGGTAATGTCTGTCTGCCGCCGGAACTGGCGGCAGAAATGCTCTACGTTTCGATAGCCGCAGGCTTCGGCAATCTCTGCAATGGGCTTTTCCGTATAGAGCAACTGTTCCTTTGCCAGACGGATCCGATTGTTGATTACATCATCCATGCAGGAGATATGAAACATCTGTTTATACAGAATCTGCGTATAGCCGGTGCTTAAGTGCAGTTCCTGCGCCATGGCCTGAATCGTCCAGGGCAGTTGGGGACTGTTGTATATTTTCTTGCGGAGATGCAGCAGCGCTGAGGCGTGCGGGATAGTCTGCCGGAGAGTAGTATCCTGTCTGAGCCGCAAAAACAGTACCTGCAGCAGACTGGCGATGATAAGGTCGCTGTCGGCAGTGGCAAAGGAGGTCTCCCAGGTCAGCAGCTTGAACAGGTGATGGCAGTATTCCGTATCGGATACGGGAAAGGGTATGCTCTGCAGGGGAAATTGTGTGACAAGGGGATCGTCCGAGGTAAAGCGGATCCAGTCATTCTGGTAAGTATCCCGGCAGGCACGGTAGCAGATGGATTGTCCGGGAGCATAGAGCATGGCTGTCCCGGCAGGATATTCCTGCCACTGGCCGTCCAGCAGAAACTGCACCGGTGTGGCAGTGATGATCAGCGTATACTGCCCGGGGGCAGTGACCATTTCAAACAGGAATGTGGATGGATGCACGGCGCTATAGCCGATAAAATGTATGGTGTTCATGGCATACCTCTCAGCAGAAAACTTTCCTTAGCATGCATATCGCAAGCCGTGCTTGCGATACTGCACAAATCCGTATATGAAACGCCAGTTTCATACTTGATTAATTTCTTTCAGTATATAGCAGGTTGGAGGAAAGATCAATCGGGGAGAAGATTGTTACCTTTCATAACGGCTTTGTTGACAAGCATTGCACTTTGCAGTATCATATACATATATAATATAATGAGCTGCCCGACAAATCGGGCGATTTAATATTGCTTTTTTAAATTTGTACTTT
>CAZFYD010000145.1:0-5037 GCA_964523315.1 uncultured Acetatifactor sp. | reverse complement strand
CTTTCGGGAACTTACCCCTAGCTTTCCCGATAAATAATATATTTATAGATAGGGTTACCCATGGCGGAAAATTTCTCCTCATACTCCGTCATCACATTGCCCTCCATCAACATCCCATCGCTGTGCAGGTCGTAGGTGATCACCCGTGCCTTCCAGCCCGCTGCCGCCATCTCCTCCACAGCAAAATCAAAGAGCTCCCGGTTGTCCGTCTTAAACTCCAGCTGGCCGTCCTTTTTCAGGATCACATCATATCTGTCCAGAAACTGCCGGGACGGCAGTCTGCGCCTGGCATGCCTGTCCTTAGGCCAGGGATCGGAAAAATTCAGATAGATCCGATCCACCTCACCCGGAGCGAATACCCGGGTAATATCCTCCGCATCCATGCGGATAAATTTCAGATTGGGCAGCTCCTCCTCTTCCATCTTTTGAATCGCCCGCAGCAGCACACTGGAATATTTTTCAATGCCGATATAATTGATCCCGGGATGCAGCCCGGCCATGGTATGGATAAACCTTCCCTTGCCCATGCCGATTTCAATATGGATCGAATGATCATTGCCGAAGATCTCTCTCCACCTTCCCGGGCAGTTCTGCTCCTCATGCACCACATAGCTGCTGTCGGCGATTACCTCCCGGGAACCGGCAATATTCCGTAAACGCATATTCTCTTATCCTCCCTGTTTCCGCCCTATCGTCTGTTTTTCCGTTGTCTGCGCTGGGCCTCCCGGATATGCTGTTTGCGCAGCTGGTCAAAGGATACCTCGCCGCCATCCTCATAATCCGGGCGCTGATTCCTGCGCCGCCCCTCCTTCACCTGGTCCTTGCGCAGCTGGCCAAAGGTCAGCTCCGGCTGCCCTTCCTCCCTGCGCCGCTGTCTGTGACGGGCCTCCTGCACCTCTTTCCTGTGCAGCTGGCTAAAGGTCAGCTCCGGGCTTTCCCTATACTCGGTATGGTGGTACTTACGGCGATCCTTTGCCCAGAAATGGCGGGTATTGGTGCGCCGGGCCGGAAACTGGTATTCCCTCAGAAATCGCCGGATCCCCAGCGCTGCCAGTACCGCTGCTGCCAGAATCCCCGCCCACATCAGTACCTTTTTTACATTGATAAAAATAAAGGAAGGATTCTCGTTCCCCGCCGGATCCCGGCTGTTTTCCTCCAGCAGGCCGCTCTCAAAGCTGTAGCCCGGTTCCTCGGATACCGCCAGATCAACGGATACACTGCCCAGGAACACCCCCTGATAGCTGTAGGAAATAACGGCAGCCTGGCGCTCATCCGCCGTATCGTAGCTGATGGCAGATTCCGTATCCGCAAAATCCACCGTCCGGGGCAGTATGATACAGGCCTCCTGATTCAGTGCCAGAAGGGGCTTGGAATTGCCGAATATATCATTATCGCCGTAGAAAAATCCAGTATTGGCAATGTCATATTTGGTCTCTATCTGGGATACATTGACTTTGGTAAAGTTGCTGAAGCCATAGTTGAACAGGGCAATAGTGTCCTCGTAATGGTTGGGGCTCTCGTCCTTCAGCACCGCACAGATCAGCTTCATGCCGTCCTTTTCCGCACAGGATACCAGACAGTAGCGGGCCGCATTGGTATAACCGGTCTTGGCCCCCACCAGATACTCATAGCCGTAGGCTTTCCCGGGCAGCAGCTCGTTTTTGGAATTTTCCAGCTTTTCATTGGGCATATTGTCGTTCGGCAGGATATGCAGCCTGGGAGTACAGGAGATCCTGCACAGCACTTCGTTGGCAAAAAAGGCCCTGCCGATCATGGCCAGATCATATGCGGAGGTGTAGTGATCCTCATCCGGCAAACCGTTGGGATTAACAAAATGGGAATCCACGCATCCCAGCTCCGCCGCCCGCTGGTTCATGATTTCCGCGAAGTCCTGCCAGGTGGTGCCGGTGATATGCTCCGCCACCGCAAAGGACACTTCGTTGGCGGAACGGATCAGCATCGCATTGAGGCAATCCTCCATGGTCAGCTGCTGCCCCACATCCATCGCAATATGGTTGCTGTCCGAAGGCGTGTCATAGATGGCTGCCTGAGAGAAGGTAACCCATTCATCCAGAGAACACTGCTCCATGGCAATCAGTGCGGTCAGGATCTTGGTGGTGCTGGCCGGATATTGCTTTGCGTGAATATTTTTAGCGTACAGGATCGTGCCGGTCTGTGCCTCTATCAGGATGGCGGATTCCGCCGTCACCGTGGGGCCGGTGGGCCAGCCGGGAATTTCATTGCTTTCCACCGTCATGGCCTGCTGCGCTTCAATACGTTCCTGAATGGTTTCTGCACAGACCGGCAGTTGGCAGAAAAGCAGCGCCAGGGCCGTCAGCCAGATACCGAAACGCAGCCTTATGCCCCCTGCCCTTCTTGCATACGACTGTATTTTCATCAAATCTATCCTCTTAAAATCATACTTACCTTTCTATGCATATCATGGGCTGTGCCCATGATACTGCATCAATATGTATTTGGAAGTGAAACTTCCAAACTTACCTCTCCATGCATATCGCAAGCCGTGCTTGCGATACTGCACAAATCCGTATATGAAACGTCAGTTTCATACTTTCCTATCATACACTATTTTTTCAAAAATCCAATCCCATTATTCAAAAAGAGGACAAAAACATTCCTTCGATTCACTCCTTTGCTATCTTCTTATTCAAATGGATAAAAAATAACACATTCAGCAAAATCCCAAGGATTGTCGCGCAGGGTGCGGCGAGACCAATGTAGGTCAGGCTGGCATTCTCCTGTATACTCATAATATAGGACATGGGCAATCTCACGAGAAAGGTTTGCGCAATTCCCTGCAGCATCACGAATAAGGTCTGGCTATGCCCGTTGAAATAACCGATAAAGCTGAACAGAATGCAAGTAACGATTGCCTCGGGGGCAAAGCCCAGCAGGTACTCTGCTGATTTTGTGATCACCGCGCTGTCCGTTGAGAAAATACCCGAAACCGCATCGCCCCCAAAAACGATCAGAAATGCAATACACAGCCCGACGCTGCAGCCCATGCACATTCCGATAAGCATTGCATTTTTCGCTCGCTTTTCCCGGCCTGCGCCCACATTCTGTGCGACAAACGCCGCCATCGACTGCATAAGGGCAGAAGGGACAAGCATGATGAAGTTCACGATTTTATTGGCGACTCCGTACCCTGAGGAAGCCTCCAGACCGAGATTGTTTATAAATGCGCAAAGAGCCAAAAAGGAAATCTGCGTCATAATTTCCTGAAACGCAATCGGTGCCCCCACCTGTGTAAATGCCTTTACCTCAAAATTGAACCGGATCCTGCTCCACGACATGGAAAACGGCAGGTCCTTCTTTCGGATAATCAGTACGGAAAGCACAACGCTGACTGCCTGTGCGGCAACTGTGGCGATCGCAGCCCCCGCCGCATCCATTTTGAACACTGCGACTAAAAGCAAATCTCCAATAATATTGACAACGCACGCAATTCCTACAAAGGCAAGCGGCATCCGTGAATCTCCCAATCCACGTGATATGCCGCTGATCACATTGTAGGCGACAATGAAGAAAATACCCCCGCCGCATATTCTGACGTATTGCACTGTCTGGGCAAGCGCTTCTGCCGGTGACTGCATCAAAACGGCAAGCGGTTCGGCAAAAATCAGCATGATTGGTGCAAGCGCCACGCAAAGCACTGCAAAAAAGCAGATTGCCCCGCCCACCACATCGGAGAGCTTTTCCGGCTCGCCTTTGCCGAGATAAAAGCTCATCCTCACGGTCAGACCCGTTGTCAAAGCGGTGATGGTAAAGACCACCATATTGACAATACTGCTTCCGGTAGAGACGCCGGATATTCCAGCGGTTGAACCGAAACGTCCCACGATCAGAATGTCCACCGCACCGTACATCGCCTGCAGCACCAGTGCCCCTAACATCGGCACCATAAATTGCAACAGTTTTTTTGCAATGCTGCCTTGTGTCAGATCGTTTTTATTTTCCTTCATATTGAAACCTCCGAATGCAAAGTAAATTGCAGGACAAATCTCGCCCTTTTTCATTGGGACCGAGGCATTACGATAATCACTTTTTTTCGAATGGTTTTAGGGTATGAGCATGCATCTGTCGGGCATGGTTACGGCGCTCTGTCAGCTTTTCCATCTCCTCATGCGTGATAAACCGGGTGGTCTTCACCACATAGACCTGCCCGTCCTCCGCCTTGCGGATACGGATCTTTCCCTTCAGATAGCCATGCTTTTCACAGTAGGCGACACAATAGTAATGCCGTCCATTTGGCGTAAACCATTTGATCTTCTTGCGCAGATTCCGCCGACACAGATAGCATTTACTGGAGCTTACCTCCCGGTCCGCCAGAGCTGCCGCCTTGTCCGGGAAGGTACGGGAAATGTATTTAAAATAGGTATCAAACTGTACCTTGATCTCCTCCTCCCGGCTCATCGGGGGATAAAACACATCATAGGACACATTTTTCAGCACCTCCTGATCGGAGATCGCCGCCAGCACCTTGGCCGTATAGTAAGCATCGCTGAACGCCCGGTGAAAAGGAATATCCTTCTCGATCTCCAGATAATCCACCGCCCACTCCAGCGCCCGCCTGCTCCGGCGGTCCTCATAAGCGATGCTGAACAGCTTCTGCACATCCAAAAAGGCTATGGGCCCCTTTGCCAGCGGCTCCATTCCGTAATAGCGGAAATTGCGCTGAAGCTCCGTCAGATCCTGAGACCCCCAGATACAGAAAATATAGTCCTCCCCGCACCAGCGCAGGAACTCCCCGGCCACCTGCGGAAAGGGCTTCCCCCTCTCTAGCTCCTCCATGCGCATATGAATCAGCTTGCTGGTAATACGGTGCATGACATGATACACAGAGGGCCGGATCAGCTGGCTGAACTCGCTGACCATGACCCTCTCATGATTTAATTTGATAGCACCGATCTCAATAATCTCAAAGGGCAGTTCTGCCGTCTCCGGCTCCTGTCCGGTGCTGCTTTGGTTCCACTCCAGATCCAGAACAATATAATTCACTGTCTTCTCCGATCC
>CAZFYD010000144.1:0-5244 GCA_964523315.1 uncultured Acetatifactor sp. | reverse complement strand
GTTTCATATACGGATTTGTGCAGTATCGCAAGCACGGCTTGCGATATGCATATTAAGGAAATTCTGAAAAAGGGGAAGGAAATTTGCAATGAATCTGCGATTATATAATGCCAGGATCCTGACTATGGAGCCCGGAAGGGATATTTTTCAGGGGGAGATTTGGGTCAAGAACGAAAAGATCGTTTATGTGGCGGATCAGGAGGAGATCGAGAGAGAATGGCGGGGAGAGGGTGTCCCCCGGATCTCCTGGGACTATGAGATCGACTGTGAGGGGAATCTGCTGATGCCCGGCTTTAAGGATGCCCACACCCATTCCGCCATGACATTCCTGCGCTCTGCCTCGGACGATGTTCCCCTGCAGAGCTGGTTAAATGACAAGGTATTTCCCATGGAGAAGAAGCTGACGGATCAGGATATCTATCAGATGACCCGTCTGGCGATTCTGGAATACCTGACCAGCGGCATTACTTCGATCTTTGATATGTACTTGCGGCCGGATGTGACCGCAGAAGCCTGCATGGATATGGGAATGCGCTGCGTGCTGGTCAGCGGCCTGAATAATTTCACCTCTTCCATTCAGCAGGTGGAGGAGGAATACACCCACTGGAACCGCAAGAACCCGCTGATCACCTATCAGCTGGGGTTTCATGCCGAATATACCTGTGACAGAGCGTTGATGGTGCGGCTGTCCGGTCTGGCGCACCGGCATCGGGCCCCGGTATTTACCCATATGTCCGAAACCATGGAGGAGGTTCGGGAGTGTAAGAAAAAATACGGCATGACACCTGCATTTTTCCTGGATTCCCTGGGAATGTTTGATTACGGCGGGGGCGGTTATCACTGCGTACACATGACGTCTGAGGATATGGATGTGTTCCGCAGACGGCGCTTGTATGTGATTACCAATCCGGCCTCCAATGCCAAGCTGGCCAGCGGGGTAGCGCCAATTAAGGATTTTTTGAACCGGCAGATTCCGGTGGCAATCGGTACGGACGGAGCCGCCAGCAACAATGCGCTGGACATGTTCCGGGAGATGTATCTGGTGACAGGTCTGTCCAAACTGCGGGAAATGGACGCCACCAGTGTGGACGCCATGGAGGTGCTGCGGATGGCCACGGTCAACGGCGCTAAAGCCATGCGTCTGCAGAAGGCGGATGTGCTGGCTAAGGGAAAGCTGGCCGATATCATCATGATCGACCTGCATCAGCCAAATATGCAGCCCCTTCACAATATTGCCAGGAACGTGGTCTACAGCGGCAGCAAGGCCAATGTAAAGATGACGATGATCAACGGCAAGATCCTTTATAAGGACGGCGTGTTCAACGTAGGCGATAAGCCTGAGAATATCTATGCCGCCTGCAATGCAATCGTACAGAGGATGTTATCTGAGTAAACACTCAGACATCAATAGACACTATTAACCAACTTCTTATTAGGAGGGAAAAACATGTTAGAGAAATTCTTCAAACTGAAGGAGAATAACACCAATGTAAAAACTGAGGTCATGGCCGGTATCACCACCTTCATGACGATGGCGTATATATTGGCTGTTAATCCCAACATCCTTTCCGCAACCGGAATGGATAAGCAGGCAATCCTGCTTGCAACAGCGCTGGCTTCCTTTCTCGGAACTCTGCTGATGGCTCTGCTGGCGAATTATCCCTTTGCACTGGCACCCGGTATGGGCCTGAATGCGTACTTTGCCTATACCGTTGTGATCGGGTACGGGTATTCCTGGCAGCTTGCCTTACTGGCCGTATTTATTGAGGGCCTGATCTTTATCGTGCTGTCCGTGACCAATGTCCGGGAGGCGATCTTCAATGCCATTCCCATGACGCTGAAGTCTGCGGTAAGTGCAGGAATCGGTCTGTTTATTGCTTTTATCGGCCTGCAGAATGCCAAGCTGGTGGTAAGCAATTCCTCCACCCTGGTTACCTACCAGAACTTCAAGGAGAACTTCAGATCCGTAGGTATGGGCGCACTTTTGGCACTGATCGGTGTGCTGATTACGGCATTTTTGCTGATCAAGAAGGTAAAGGGCGGCATCCTGTTCGGTATTCTGATCACCTGGGTGCTGGGCATCATCTGTGAGCTGTTGGGTCTGTATGTTCCAGACAGCGATCTGGGCATGTACTCCGTGATTCCCACCGCTTTTGTATCCTTTGATTTCTCTCCGCTGGGAAGTACCTTCGGACAGGTATTCAAGGTGGATTTCAGCGGCGTAAAAATACTGGATATGGTGGTTATCGTGTTTGCGTTCCTGTTTGTGGATGTCTTTGATACGCTGGGTACCCTGATCGGTGTGTCTGCCAAGGCGAATATGCTCGATAAGGACGGCAAGCTGCCCCGCATCAGGGGTGCGCTGCTGGCGGATGCCATCGCAACCTCAGCGGGAGCCGTGCTGGGTACCTCTACCACCACGACCTATGTGGAGAGCGCATCCGGCGTAACCGAGGGCGGAAGAACCGGCCTGACCGCAGTGGTAACCGGACTGCTGTTCCTGCTGGCTATCGTATTTTCTCCGCTGTTCTTAACCATTCCTTCCTTTGCCACCGCACCGGCTCTGATCATCGTAGGTTTCTATATGATCGGCTCTGTGGCAAAGATTGACTGGGACAATATGCTGGAGGCAATTCCCGCATTCCTGTGTATTGCCGCTATGCCGCTGATGTACAGCATTTCCGAGGGTATCGCTATAGGCGTGATCTCCTGGACGATTCTGCATCTGTGCACCGGCAAGACAAAGGGAAAGGTAAGCATTCTGATGTATGTGCTTACCGTCCTGTTTATCTTAAAGTACATCTTCCTGTAATTAGCGTGAGAAGAAGTTCTAATGCTCACAGCAAAGGCTGTTTCGCAAAGAACTTCTAAGTCTCACACTCAGAGAATGCTCCAAAGCAGGCATTCTCCACCAAGAAAAAGGATATGGGCGGGGCAGGCCTTTTTGGCCTGCCCTGCCTGTTTAAAGGAAAGGAATTTATGGAATATCTGGTATTTTGGGGAGCCATGCTTCTGTTTTTGGGATTTGTGGCTCTGCAGGGGATCCTTGCGGATCGGAAGGATAAAAGACGTTTTGAGAAAAAACTGTATGAAAGCTTTGGGAAACGTCCCGATAAGGAATACAAGGTGGAACGCTTCCTGCGGATCCCGGGATATTATGAGAACCATACGGAGCCGGGGCAGATCGACGATATTACCTGGAATGACCTCTCTATGGATCAGGTGTTCATGCGTCTGAATTACACAATTTCCTCCAGCGGGGAAGAGGTGCTGTATTATCTGCTGCGGACACCGAACAGATCCGGGGAGGAACTGCGGTATTTTGACACGTTAGTCAATTATTTCGGGGAGCATCAGGATCAGAGAGTGGCGTTTCAGAAGCTCATGGGAAATCTGGGAGATACGGGAAAATATTCCCTGTATGACTATCTGGAATATCTGTATACACTGAGCAGCAGATCCAATCTGAAGGATACGATCGTGAATCTGCTGTATATCCCTGCGGTCGTGCTGCTGTTCTTTCATCTGCCTGCAGCGCTGGCAGCCATTGCCGTTCTGATGGTCTATAATATTATGACCTATCTGGGAATCAAACGGGAGATCGAGCCCTATATCACCAGTCTGGCTTATATCACCCGGCTGCTGACGGCGGCGGAGAAAACGGCGGAGCTGAAAATCCCGGTTTGTGAACGGGAGAATGAGCGGCTTCGGCAGAGCAGAAAGGCGCTGGCAAAATCCCAAAGGGGCTCTTTCTGGGTATTTTCCAAAACGGGCAATACCACCGGGGGCAGTCCTCTGGATATCCTGCTGGACTATGTGCGGATGGCCTTTCATGTGGATCTGATCTTGTTCAACCGGATGCTGCGGGAGATCGGTGCCCACAGAGAGGACATTGACCGGATCGTTACCGACCTGGGCTATCTGGAATCGGCGGTCAGTACCGCCATGTACCGTGCCAGTCTGGAGGCGGAGGACGCAGGCTGGTGCAGGCCCAAGCTGCAGGGGACAAAGCTGGAAGCGGAGCAGCTGTACCATCCGCTGATTGAACAGCCTGTGAAAAATAGTATCTCCGCAGACCGGGGCGTGCTGCTGACGGGTTCCAATGCTTCCGGCAAATCCACTTTCCTGAAAACAGTGGCCATTGGGGCGCTGCTGGCCCAGACTCTGTATACGGTGACGGCGGACGCATACGCCGCTCCATTGTACCGGATTTATTCCTCCATGTCTCTGCGGGATGATCTGGAGAGCGGGGAAAGCTATTATATGGTGGAGATCAAGGCGCTGAAGCGGATCCTGGACGCCGCGTCCCAGGAGAATGACAGGCCGGTGCTCTGCTTTGTGGACGAGGTGCTGCGGGGCACCAATACCGTGGAGCGGATTGCGGCAGGGACACAGATCCTGCTGAGTCTGGCGGCAGCCAATATTCTGTGTTTCGCGGCCACACACGATATCGAACTGACGGAGCTGCTGTCCGGACAGTATGACAATTATCATTTTGAGGAAGAGATCCGGGAAGGAGACATTCTCTTTCCCTATACGCTGCAGAAGGGGAAGGCCGGCAGCCGCAATGCTATCCGCCTGCTGGAGATCATGGGCTATGAGCATTACATCATAGAAAGAGCGCAGCAGCAAGCCGAAAACTTTTTGCGTCAGGGAATCTGGAAACTGTCTTGACGGAGTTTAGCAAGTCCGGTTATAATGTGTAAAACGTGTTATGTGTAGCAAGGAGGCAGTCATATGGTAAGTTTTGTGAATTCGTTTTTGTCTTATCTGGTAGTGATGCTGGTGATCGCAGCCGTGGCAGCTGTAGCTATCGGTATCGGGATCACCCTGCGGAAGAGGAAGAACCGGGAACAGGCGCAGCAAAATACGGGTACAGAGCATGAAACAGGAAAATAAGCAGGCTTTTACCACACTTTTATGGGATGCGGACGGTACCCTGCTGGATTTTGATTATTCCATGCGGCATTCCCTGCACAGGTGTTTCCGCAGTATCGGCAGGCCGCTCACTGAGGAGATGATCGAGGGGTACAGCCGGATCAATGACAGCTACTGGATACGGCTGGAACGTGGCGAGGTCACGAAGGAGGAGCTCTTATCCGGCAGATTCCGGGATTTTTTTGCCGAGTATGGTTTGACGGGAATTGATGTGGAGACTTTTCGAAAGGAATTTCAGGCCGGACTGGGCAATACCTATGCGTTTCAGGATGATGCGCTGACCATTGTCAAATCCCTGCAGGGGCA
>CAZFYD010000143.1:0-5268 GCA_964523315.1 uncultured Acetatifactor sp. | reverse complement strand
CTGCGAAGCAGGAACCTCCACCCAATGAGCAAAACACGGCTGCGATAGCAGACGTAATAGCTGCGCAGCAGTGGGTTTTGCGAATGCAGCGTGGAGGGGCTGTGAATAGTAACGTTTTAGAATTATTTTAGAAATAATTTTCGGGAAAGCAGTTGACAATATGTGGGGTAAGTGATATTTTAATTTTAGTAAGTATTAGCACTCCATCGAGTCGAGTGCTAACAACTGAAGGGATAAGGAAGGCGGATGGAAATGCAGTTGGATGAAAGAAAGACAAAAATATTGCAGGCCATCATCCGGAACTATCTGGAGACAGGCGAACCGGTGGGGAGCAGAACCATCAGCAAATACACCGATCTGAACTTAAGCTCCGCAACGATACGAAATGAGATGGCAGATCTGGAGGAACTGGGATATATTTTACAGCCGCACACCTCTGCCGGACGGATTCCTTCGGATAAAGGCTATCGCTTCTATGTGGATTATATGATGGAACAGAAGGAGCGGGAAGTCGTAGAGATGAAGGAAATGTTGCTGGAAAAGCAGGACCGCATGGAGAATCTGTTGAAGCAGGTGGTGAAGGTTCTGGCCCAGAACACACGGTATGCCACGATGATCAGCGCTCCCCAGACTCATGGCAGCAAGGTAAAGTTCATTCAGCTGTCCCGGGTAGATTACCATCAGATTCTGGCGGTAATCGTGGCAGGGGGCAATGTGATCAAGAACAATATTCTCCAGGTATCCCAGGAGCTGGACGATGAGACATTGCTGAAGCTGAATATCCTGCTGAATACCCATCTGGGCGGCCTTTCCATGGAAGAGATTAATCTGGGGATGATTGCTGCTATGAAGCAGCAGGCAGGTATCCACAGCGATATTGTCAGCGAGGTGATCGATGCGGTGGCCGAGGCCATCAAGGCAGATGAGGATCTGGAGATTTATACCAGCGGTACCAATAATATATTCAGGTACCCGGAGCTGGCTGATCAGCAGAAGGCCATTGAGCTGATTACCACCTTTGAGGAGAAGAATCTGCTTAGCGAGTTGGTGCAGGAGACCCTGTCGGATGAATCCAATACCGGGATTCAGGTATATATCGGCGAGGAAATGCCGATCAGCGGCATGAAGGACTGCAGCCTGGTGACAGCCACCTACGAACTGGAGGAAGGCATGAAGGGCACAATCGGAATCATCGGTCCGAAACGTATGGACTATGATAAGGTAGTCGGAATGCTGCAGACACTGAAAAACCAGCTGGATGAGCTGTATAAGAAGTAACAGAGCTGACGAGGCCGGATGCGGAACTCCAAACAGCATCTGACGAAGACGGATGCGGAATTCCAAAAAAGAAAGGGATGATTGCATGGAAGATAAAGAGATTTTAGAAGAAGAGCAGACAGCGGATGAGACCAGAGTCGAGGAGTCGGCGGAAACAGGTTCCGAGGAAACAGGCTCCGAGGAAACTGAGGATGGACAGCAGGACGGCGAGGGCGCTCCGGAAGAAGAGGCAGAGGAGGAGACGGCGCCGGAGGGAGAGGATCCCAAGAGCTGGGCGGAGAAGCGTGCGGCGAAAAAGCAGGCAAAGCAGGATAAGAAAGCAGATGCTGCCAGGGAAAAGATCGCAGAGCTGGAAGACAGAGTGAAGCGCCAGCTGGCAGAGTTCGAGAACTTCCGCAACAGGAGCGAGAAAGAAAAGCAGGCGATGTTTGAGACCGGAGCAAGAAGCGTGATCGAGAAGATCCTTCCGGTGATCGATAATTTTGAAAGGGGCCTGGCCACCGTGCCTGCCGAGCAGCAGGGCGATGCATTTGTAGAGGGTATGAACAAGATCTACAAGCAGATGATGGCGGAGCTGGAAAATATCGGTGTAAAACCGATTGAAGCCGTGGGCTGTGAGTTTGATCCGAAGCTGCATAATGCAGTGATGCAGGTGGAGAATGAGGAACTGGAATCCGGCACCGTGGCACAGGAGCTGCAGAAGGGTTACACCTACAGAGACACCGTTGTAAGACACAGCATGGTTTCTGTAGTTTCATAAATAAAGTAGTTTCAATTTTCAGTTCAAATAGAACGAGGAGGACAAAAAATGAGCAAGATTATTGGTATTGACTTAGGAACAACCAACAGCTGTGTGGCTGTGATGGAAGGTGGTAAGCCCACCGTTATCGCTAATGCAGAGGGCGCAAGAACCACCCCGTCCGTAGTGGCATTCACCAAAACCGGTGAGAGACTGATCGGCGAGCCTGCGAAGCGTCAGGCCGTGACCAACGCAGAGAAGACCATTTCTTCTATTAAGAGAGAGATGGGTACGGATCATAAGCGTGTCATTGATGATAAGAAGTACTCCCCTCAGCAGATCTCCGCTATGATTCTGCAGAAGCTGAAAGCGGATGCAGAGAGCTATCTGGGTGAGAAGGTGACGGAGGCCGTGATCACGGTTCCCGCTTACTTTAACGACGCACAGCGTCAGGCTACCAAGGATGCGGGCAAGATTGCCGGTCTGGATGTAAAGCGTATTATCAACGAGCCCACAGCCGCAGCACTGGCTTATGGTCTGGACAATGAAAAAGAGCAGAACATCATGGTATACGACTTAGGCGGCGGTACCTTTGATGTATCCATCATTGAGATTGCAGACGGCGTTATCACTGTACTGGCAACCAACGGCGACACTTTCCTGGGCGGCGATGATTTCGACAATAAGATCACCCAGTGGATGATCGACGAGTTCAAGAAGACCGAGGGCGTAGATTTATCCGGCGATAAGATGGCTATGCAGAGACTGAAGGAAGCAGCTGAGAAGGCGAAGAAGGAGCTGTCCAGCGCCATGACTACCAACATCAACCTGCCCTTCATCACCGCTACCGCAGACGGCCCCAAGCATTTTGATGTAAACCTGACCCGTGCGAAGTTCGATGAGCTGACCCACGATCTGGTAGAGAGAACGGCAATCCCGGTACAGAACGCTATGAAGGATGCCGGTCTGACCAATGCGGATCTGGGTCAGGTACTGCTGGTAGGCGGTTCCACCCGTATCCCTGCAGTGCAGGATAAGGTAAGACAGCTGACCGGCAAGGAGCCCAGCAAGTCCCTGAACCCGGACGAGTGTGTGGCAATCGGAGCTTCCGTCCAGGGCGGTAAGCTGGCAGGCGATGCCGGTGCAGGTGAGATCCTGCTGCTGGATGTAACGCCGCTGTCCCTGTCCATCGAGACCATGGGCGGCGTGGCAACCAGACTGATCGAGAGAAATACCACGATTCCCACCAAGAAGAGCCAGATATTCTCCACTGCAGCAGATAACCAGACCGCAGTAGATATCAACGTGGTACAGGGTGAGAGACAGTTCGCAAGGGACAACAAGTCCTTAGGACAGTTCCGTCTGGACGGTATCCCTCCTGCAAGAAGAGGTATCCCTCAGATCGAGGTTACTTTCGATATTGATGCCAACGGTATCGTAAACGTATCCGCAAAGGATCTGGGTACCGGTAAGGAGCAGCATATTACAATCACTGCCGGCTCCAATATGTCCGATGATGAGATTGAGAGAGCAGTCAAGGAGGCTGCTGAGTTCGAGGCTCAGGATAAGAAGCGCAAGGAGGCTGTAGAGGCCAGAAACGATGCGGATGCATTCGTATTCCAGACTGAGAAGGCGCTGGAAGAGGTCGGCGACAAGATCAGCGACGGCGACAAGTCCGCCGTAGAGGCCGATCTGAACGCTGTAAAGGCCATTCTGGAGAGAACCAAGGATCAGGAGATGAGTGACAGCGATCTGGATGAGCTGAAAGCAGCAAAGGAGAAGCTGACGGGCAGTGCGCAGTCCCTGTTCACCAAGATGTATGAGAACATGCAGCAGGCGCAGGGCGGCCAGGCAGGTCCTGATATGGGCAATTTCAGCGGCGGCGCAGGCTCTGATGCAGGCAGTTCTTCTGCTCCTGAGGATGATGTGATTGACGGCGACTTCAGAGAGGTATAAAATAGGATAGATGCATTGTGTTATGCCGTGGAAGAATGGCTCTTTATGAGCCATTCTTCATGTGGTTATGACAAGATACAGGAAACTGTTCAAAAATGGAACAAACGACGGAGGTCATATTGTATGGCAGAACAAAAACGTGATTATTACGAAGTCCTCGGTGTAGAGAAAAATGCGGATGAGGCAGCAATAAAAAAAGCATACAGGGGATTGGCGAAGAAGTATCACCCGGATGTAAACCCCGGAGATGCGGAGGCCGAGAAAAAATTCAAGGAAGCATCTGAGGCTTATGCTGTTTTGAGTGATCCGGAAAAGAGACGCCAGTATGACCAGTTTGGCCATGCGGCTTTTGAAGGGGGTGCAGGCGGAGCCGGAGGCTTTGACTTCAGCGGCACGGATTTCAGCGATATATTCGGAGATATATTCGGTGATTTCTTTGGCGGCGGCCGCAGCAGGAGCGCCAATAACGGTCCTATGAAGGGTGCAAATCTGCGCACCAGTATCAGGATTACCTTTGAGGAAGCTGTTTTCGGCTGTGAGAAGGAGATTGAGCTGACCATCAAGGAAACCTGTAATACCTGTAGGGGCAGCGGCGCCAAGCCCGGTACCAGCCCGGAGACCTGTTCCAAGTGCGGCGGCAAGGGCCAGGTGGTCTTCACCTCCCAGTCCTTCTTCGGAACCGTGCGGAATGTGCAGGCCTGTCCGGACTGTCAGGGAACCGGCAAGATCATCCGGGAGAAGTGTCCGGACTGCCGGGGTACCGGCTATGTACCGATGAAGAAGCGGTATGCCGTGGATATTCCTGCGGGCATTGACAACGGACAGTGCAAGCGCCTGCCCGGCCTGGGCGAGCCCGGCACCAACGGCGGTGCCAGAGGAGATGTGCTGGTAGAGGTGGTGGTAGGTCGCCATCCGATCTTCCAGAGACAGGATTACAATATCTTTTCCACCGTGCCGATCTCCTTTGCCGTAGCTGCTTTGGGCGGCGAGATTGTCATTGATACCGTGGACGGCAAGGTTATCTATGATGTGAAAGCCGGCACCCAGACCGACACCAAGGTGCGCCTGAAGGGCAAGGGCGTACCCACATTGCGCAACAAGGAGGTGCGGGGCGATCACTATGTGACGCTGGTGGTGCAGGTGCCCGATAAGCTGTCCCATGAAGCCAGAGAGCTATTGCGCCAGTTCGATGCGGAAAGCGGCGACAGCCTGAATGCTGCCAAACGCCTGGATAGGGAAGAAAAGCCCAACGAAACAAAGGACGGCAAGGATAAAAAGAAAAAGTTCTGGAAATA
>CAZFYD010000142.1:0-5296 GCA_964523315.1 uncultured Acetatifactor sp. | reverse complement strand
GATACAACAGCGCCTATCTGGGCAAAATCTTCAGCAAGACCGTGGGGGAAAACTTCAATTCCTATATCGATCATATGCGGATTGAACACTCCAAGGAACTGCTGCAGAACAATACCTACAAGGTATACGAGATCGCCGAAAAGGTGGGCTATCGGAATGTGGACTATTTCCACAAAAAGTTCCGCAAGTATGTGGGAGAAAGCCCCGCAGAATACCGCAAAAAATGCGGACAGGGAGAGGAATGATCCTCTCCCTGCACTTCTTTCTATTCCTTGTGGCCAACTCGGGATCAGAGGAACGATAGGTCAGAAAGGCATCCGTGTCAGCTGGCTGCAGGGACACATTTGAGAAGAAATACTGCTCCCACGTCCCGGGAGAATACGGTAATTATCGTTCTGCCTATACCGGGGGTACTGTCCTACGCCTTGTTGTCGCTCTCTATCCGTCTGAAAATATACATGGAGAACCCGCTGATCGTATAGATGATGCAGGCAGGCCCGATAAGCACCAGAAAAAACAGGGTCGTGGTATTGAAAAAGAAAATCAGCAGTTCCACAGCCAATACCACCACCAGGCCAATGGTCCTGGGAAAATACCGTATGGCGATCTGCAGAGAGTTCATCAGGGTATTTTTCAGTGTGTTTTCATACCTTGCACTGAGAGCAAAGGAATACAGGAATAAAAAGGTTCCCAGGATACATGCCAGGATCCCGAAAATCAATACGGCCAGGGAATCTGTCACTCGAAACAG
The DNA here is from genome assembly GCA_964523315.1 of uncultured Acetatifactor sp. Classification (GTDB taxonomy): domain Bacteria; phylum Bacillota; class Clostridia; order Lachnospirales; family Lachnospiraceae; genus Acetatifactor. The sequence goes on along the minus strand of CAZFYD010000142.1, from coordinate 4,545 downwards.
CTCAAAATCCAGATACACCACATAACAGGTAAGCAAAAACAGCAGCCCCATGGGTATCCCTTGCTTCCAATTCTCCCGAAAAGCCTTCACAAACTGACGGGCCACATATCCCTCCTTGTCCTCCGCCATCTTATTGGTAACGCTGAAAGCGGCCACCGTAGCTGCCCCAAAGGTAATTATAGGCAGGCTGAAGAGAATCCACAGAAAATTTATCTTGATCACATCCCAGAGAGTTGATATAAACCGGTAAAACGCTCCATCCACACTGAAAAATTTCATCTGGCAACACCCCGCATATTCTTTCTGCAAAAAAGGCTGCCCTTTTTTAAGGACAGCCCCTGTCAACATTTCCTAACGAAGAGGTGCCTGCAGACTATTCTTTCTTGCCGCTTCTTCTTCACACCACTGCTTGCACTGTTCCATGGGATCGTAGGATCTCACTCTGCCTCTCATCTCCTGTACCAGCGAGTTAAACTCTTCCTCGGTGGAAGCATAAATGGCCTTCCAGGAATACTCTACAATACAGGTCTTTACCTGGTTCCAGATTACCTCCAGCTCTGCACTTCTCTTGCTCTCCGCATATGTGGTGGCAATATCTACCACATAATCAGTCTTCTCCATGTAATCCTCCACAAGGGTGCAGCCGGTAAACTCTCTCCAGTCTCTGTCCGCATCATTCAGACCCTCTGCCGACTGATAGCTTGCCCAGAATTCCTTATCGTACTTCTCACCGGTCTCCGGATTCACATCGTTCAGGGACCAGGTGGTATTGTTGATCTGGAACGCGCCGTCGTTAAAGGTAGCGCCGCCCCACTCCTCGGGCATCATCGTGGTTCTGTCCGTCACACAGGTATAGCCGAAATCCGTAAGATAAGTCTTATTGTTCTCGTCATAATCCCAGCAGAGTCCTCTGGGGCCGTACTCCGTGGTCAGTCTGCCCTCGGGAGTACACAGCCAGTTGATGATCTCCATGCAGAGCTCGGGATACTGGGTCTTGGATCCAATACTCCATACTCTGTTGCTGCCATATACGCTCATACCATAAGCAAGAGGAGATGCCTCTTCGGGAGCCAAACTTCTCATAATCTTATTTTCTGCAACATGCTCCTCTGTGTTGTAAGCGTAGCTGCCCGCATAATTAAATATGGAGAAGAATACGCCGCCGTTCTGCACCTTTTCCAGCATCTGATCATACTTCTGGGTCATGGAATCGGGATCCAGCAGACCCTTACGGTACAAGGTATTGAAAAACTCCAGCATCTCCAGATAAGGGCTGCCCTCATCCATCGCATAGTACCACTCGCCGTTGGTCGAATTATAATGACCAAAGCCCATCTCATCATAGCCGAAATATGCCGTTGCCATTGCTTTCACATACATGACATAATTGCCGTCCCAGTCAGGCCACAGACTCATGGCATAGGTGGGATTGCCGCTGTCATCCGTAGGACAGATCTCCTTCATCTGCTCAAACAGGGTGACCATGTCATCCAGATCCTTTACCTCAGGATGCCCCAGCTGCTCATACAGATCCCAGCGGATATCCCAGGTATAGAAGAAGGCATCATGACTGTCAGCGCTGGAAGCCACGTTGTGTCCGAAACCGTAGATGGTATCCCCGCCGGAGATCACATTGCCGTCATCGTCCTTAATGGCGGATACTTCCTTATTCTTCTCCAGAGCATAGGACATATTCTCCCGGATATAGGGGCCGTACTCATCCAGAATGCCGTCCTCCTCCCAATCCAGCAGAAGTCCTGCCTCCACCGCCTGCAGATAGTTCTTGCCATCGGAGCCCCATACGACAATATCGCCCAGATTGCCGTCCTCCATACGAGTCTCGTACACTCCGTCTGCGGAAGCCACCAGATTAATCTTTACATTGAACTTATCCAGCATAAGCTTGGCAAACCAACCCTGCATCTCCCCGGCATAGTTTGCCAGCTCACTGAATACAGTCAGGGTAATCGGCTCTCCGCCGGAAGCGTTTGCGCTGCCGCTCGATCCGTTGCTGCCTGTATTGGCGCCGTTTCCGCACCCGGCAAGCATTCCCACTGCCATGGATGCCACCAGCAGTGAAGAAATTACTTTTTTCATTTTCATAATTTTTTCCTCCTATTTTTAGTTTCGCATATTTTCCGTTTTAACCTTTTACGGCTCCCAGCATGATACCCTTTTCAAAATACCGATTCATAAAGGGATATACCACCAGAATCGGGATGATGGTCACCATGGAAATCGTATATTTGATTACCTTGGAATTCATCATGCTGCTTGCTACCGTATCAGAAATTTGTCCGCTGTTGGCGATGGCCGAAATATTGGACGCCTGATTCAGATACATATACAGCCTGTGCTGCAGCGTATAATACTCAGGGGCGCCCTGCATCAGGATCAGTGAATCCGTAAAGGAGTTCCAATGTCCCACCGCTCCGAAAATAAAGATCGTAGCCAGGATGGGCTTACTCAGCGGCCAGATGATCTTACGGAAAATAGTCATATAGGAAGCGCCGTCCATAAAAGCACTCTCCTCCAGCTCCGCCGGAATTGACTCAATATAGGTTTTGACCAGAATAATATTGTAGGGCGCCACAATACCCGGAACGATATACGCCCAGAAGGTATTGGTCAGGCCCAGCATGGACATATTCAGATACCAGGGAATCAGTCCCGCATTGAAATACATCGTAATCACCAGAAAACGGTACCACAGCTTCCTGTGCCACATCTCCTGCTTGGTCACCAGATATCCCACAAAAGCGGATGCCATTACCATAAGCGCAGTACCGAGGATGGTCCTGCCGATGGATACCAGGAAAGCCTGTGAGATCTCTCCCGCCTGCAGCATGGAAATATAGTTTGTCAGGTGCAGCCCCCGGGGAATAAAATTAATTGCCCCTTTCCTCACCAGATCGTTATCAGAAATGGTGTTGATAAACAGGTAATAGAAGGGGAATATACAGGTTATAGTAAAAAGAATAAAAAAGGTATAGTTACAAATATTGAATATAATATCCCCCGGCTTGGCCTTAAAGGTCTTTTTATGTTTCTTATAATACTCTTTTTCTTTCTTTGCATCAAGCTTTTCCTGCTTTGTTTTTGCCATTTTTCCTCACCTCCTATACTATGCTTTCGCCTCGAATCAGCTTGGATATGCCGTTCGCAAGGAAGAGAAGCACAACCGATATAATGGACTTGGTCATACCGACCACTGTGGACAGCGGTATTGCACCGTTGTTGATACCCAGCTTGTAAACGTACAGATCCAGCACATTCAGCCATTCGATGTTGTTCTTGGTCTCAAATACAAGATACTGATCCATACCGTTGCTCAGGACGCCTGCCACAGACATCAGCAGCAGAACCATAAAAGTGGGAATAAGTCCCGGTACCGTAATGTGCCACATCTTCTGAAACCGCCCTGCGCCGTCCACGGTAGCAGCCTCATAGAGCTGCTGATCGATGCCGGAGATGCCTGCTATGTAAATGATGGCGCTCCATCCCAGTCCTTTCCAGGTGCCCCAGGCCCACATCTTCAGCCACATATGGTCGGTCGGCATCAGGAAGTTGAAGCCGCTGTCCAGCACTCCCATATTCATCAGCAGACTGCTGAGAAAACCGTCCGTAGCAAAGATTGCAAAGGCAATAGCATACACCAATACCCAGCTGATGAAATTGGGTATCGTGGTAAAGGTCTGTACAAAACGTTTCAGCCTGGGGCTCTTCACCTCAGAGAGGAAGATGGCAAATACCATAGGCAGCCAGCTGGTGGCAATACCGAGGCCGCTCATCGCCAACGTATTGCGGAGAACCTTTACAATATCCTGTCTGGTAGCCTCGTTCTGCAGCAGCTGCGTAAACCATTTGAAGCCAACAAAATTCTCAGCGGAGAGCGTGCCTCCTGACTGATAATCAAAAAACGCATACCGCCAGCCCCACAGCGGCAGATAACTGAATACAAAGGTCAGGGCGATAAAGGGCAGGAACATCAGAAACAGCTTAAACCTGGACTCCATGGCATATTTCATTTCCTTTTCCGCTCTGGGCAGCAGGATTTGGATCGCCAGACTCGTAATCAGAACCACCGCAGCCGTAATCATAAAGAACAGAAAGCCCGTCATATGCAGCTGGGGTTCCACCTTCTCCGGTCTCTCAGTGGCAGCGATCTGCGTATAGGCTATGTAAATCATGCTCAATCCTGTGATTTCCGCTGCTGAACCGGCGATGGAAAACCAGTTGCCCGTCCGCTTCATCTTCAGATTCCCCAGCGACATACAGCCGCAGACCGCCGTAAGTGCAATGCCGATGCAGGCAATCAGGCTCGCAGTAAACAGCAGCCGAAAAGAGCCTTCCGATATCCAGCCCTGCCGGAATGCTCTTCCGCATTCCGCAACCAGCCCGTTATACGAGATACCGCTGGTCAGCAACGACATATTCTTATTGATATAGCCGCATACTCTTGCCGGATTGACTCCGGGAAAGAACATCAATACAATGGATAAGAGGATACCGATCCTGTTGAGATAGTAAATCTTATCTGCAAGA
>CAZFYD010000141.1:0-5383 GCA_964523315.1 uncultured Acetatifactor sp. | reverse complement strand
ATTAAAAATCTGGCCTTATCTGAAGAACCAAAATCTAACGATGCCTTATTCCTTGACAAAGATAATAGGCTGATCTTTGTAGAGTTTAAGAATGGATTTATGGATAGTTCAAAGAAATTTGCAGTGCGAAAGAAAATTTATGATAGTTTGCTCATTCTAACCGATATTTTGGATATGGGCATCAGCCATTTGAGAGACGAAATGGAATATATTCTGGTATATAATGAACAGGCTAATGAAAAGGAAGAAGAGGTTTTAAAAAAGAAAACCTGGATTCAGCCTTCGGAGGCTTTTGATAATTTTGCGAAAAATTTGAGTAAAATGGCGAATATGGAGTATGTATGTTTTGGAATCAAAATTTTTGAAAATTATTGTTTTAAGAATGTACATACATATACTGAAGCAGAATTTGAAACATATCTGACTAATCATTAAATGATTATAATTTTCGTATGCTTCAGTACACACCCGGTTCAGAAGCGTTAAAAGCAAAGCATTTTATCATATATTCGTTTGATACCCTCTGCGTTTGGAGGCAAAAACAATGATTCGATTGGAGAAGGTCACCCCGCAAAACTGGAGACTGGGATTAAAGGTAGCGGAAAATCAGAAAACGTATGTATCAGATGATATGAGACTTTTGGCCAGGGCCTATGCATTTCGGGAGTTCCGAAGCTGCGCTTTGCTCATATATCATGGAGATACGCCTGTCGGCATGGCGTTATACTACGATTGTGATTTCTGTAAGGCTTATGATTTCAGCCAGTTGTTTATTGATGAAAGATATCAGAGGTGCGGCTATGGAAGAGAGGCAGTTAAGCAGATCCTGAATTTCATGCGGGAAGACGGAAAGTATGAAAAGGTGCGGCTTTGCTTTATTGAAGGAAATGCAGCTGCAGAAAAGCTATATCTGTCACTGGGATTTTATCTCACCGGGGAACGGGATGAGGATGAAATCATCATGGAAAAGATATTGTAAAGAGATGCGGTAAAGGCAGACGAAAAGAGAATACACCGGAAAGCAAATATACTTTTCGGTGTATTCTCTTTTTATGATGCGCCCAACGGCATATCTTTCCCGGCAGAAGGGCTTCAGTTCTGCTGCAGGTTCTTATTGGCGGTGGACAGCATCAGCTTGATGCGGTTTAACTGGTTGACCTCGCTGGCACCGGGATCGTAGTCGATGGCTACGATATTGGACTGGGGGTAAGCCTTCCGCAGGGCTTTGATAACGCCCTTTCCTACCACGTGGTTGGGCAGGCAGCCAAAGGGCTGGGTGCAGACAATATTGGGCACATTCTCGTGGATCAGCTCCACCATCTCTCCGGTCAGGAACCATCCCTCACCGGTCTGGTTGCCAATGGACACGATGGGCTTCGCATATTCCACAATCTTCCGGATCGGCGTGGGCGGGTCAAAATGCTTGCTTCTGGCAAATGCCTTGGCGGCGGATCCCCGCAGTACATGTTCGATGGCCAAGATGCCAAATGAAGAGATCTTTGCGGTCTTTTTGCTGGTTCCCAGATGTTCGGCTTTATAGATCTGGTTATAGAAGCAGTACAGCATAAAGTCGATCAGATCGGGCACGACAGCCTCGGCACCTTCGGCCTCCAGCAGTTCCACCAGATGGTTGTTGCCGGCAGGGGAGAATTTCACCAGGATCTCGCCCACAATGCCGACTCTGGGTTTTTGGATATCCTTAATCGGGATCGCATCAAATTCCTGAATCATTTTCCGGCACATGCCCGGGAATTTAGCCAGATTAATGTGCTTGGCGGATACATAATCCTGCGCAATCTTCAGCCATTTCTGGTGAACCGCCTCCACACTGCCGGGGACATCCTCGTAGGGACGCATCCGGTAGACACAGCGCATAAAGATATCGCCAATCTGGGCGGACAGCGCCGCACGGATCATCAGATCTGCATTCAGGTGGAAGCCCGGATTGGTCTCGATACCGCCAAGATTCAGGGAGATTACCGGAATCTGGGCCATACCGGCCTTTTCCAAAGCACGGCGGATAAAGCCTACATAATTGGTGGCACGGCAGCCACCGCCGGTCTGTGTCATAATAACAGCTGTTTTGTTTAAATCATATTTGCCGGAGAGCAGCGCCTCCATAATCTGACCCACCACCAGCAGAGAAGGATAACAGGCGTCATTATTCACATATTTCAAGCCCACATCTACAGAGTGCTTATTGTCGTTGGTCAGCACCTCAAAGTGATATCCGCAGGCGGCAAAAGCTTTTTCAAAAATATCAAAATGAATGGGTGACATCTGCGGGCAGAGGATTGTGTAGTCCTTCCGCATTTCCTCCGTAAACTGTACCTTTTTGATGGCACTGGAGTGGATGGCACGCTGTTCTGCCTTCTGCTCCCGCACACGGATGGCGGACAACAGAGAGCGCACACGGATCCGGGCAGCTCCCAGATTGTTGACCTCATCAATCTTTAAGCAGGTGTAGATCTTGCCGGAGCCGGACAGGATATCATTTACCTGATCCGTGGTCACCGCATCCAGACCACAGCCGAAGGAGTTCAGCTGAATCAGATCCAGATTGTCTACCAGCTTTACATAGCTGGCGGCAGCATATAACCGAGAGTGGTACATCCACTGGTCGGAGACAATCAGTGGCCGTTCAGGGTCAGCTAAATGGGAGATGGAATCCTCGGTCAGTACGGCAATATCATAGGAAGTGATCAGCTCGGGAATCCCGTGATTGATCTCCGGGTCAATATGGTAGGGACGGCCTGCCAGCACGATTCCCCGTTTTCCGGTATCCTTTAAATACTGCAGGGTTTCCTCGCCCTTTTTCTGCATATCCCGGCGGGCAGCAGCCAGTTCCTCCCAAGCCTTTGATACAGCTTCCCGTACCTCCTGGGCAGGCAGCTCGGTAAATTCCTTTACCAGGGCATCTGCAATGGTTTCCTGGCTGGTAAAGGCCATGAAAGGATTGCGGAAAGTGATGTTTTCACTTTTCAATTCTTCCACATTGTTCTTGATATTCTCTGAATAAGAAGTCACAATGGGACAGTTGTAATGATTATTAGCCTCTCCGAATTCATTTCTCTCATAGAACAGAGCCGGGTAAAAGATGAACTTTATGCCCTGCCTGATCAGCCAGCTCACATGGCCGTGGGCCAGCTTGGCCGGATAGCATTCGGACTCGCTGGGGATGGATTCAATTCCCAGCTCATAAATCTTGCGGGTAGAGACAGGGGAGAGCACCACACGGTATCCCAGCTGGGTGAAAAAGGTATGCCAGAAGGGATAATTCTCATACATATTCAGCACCCTGGGGATGCCTACGGTGCCTCTGGGCGCCTCGTCGGCAGGCAGAGATTCATAGTCAAACAGGCGTTTCAGCTTATATTCAAAAAGATTGGGCACATTATGGGCGTTCTTCTGTCCGCCGATACCCCGCTCACAGCGGTTGCCGGAGATAAACTGACGGCCGCCGGAGAATCTGTTGATGGTAAGGCGGCAGCTGTTGGTGCAGCCCTTACACTTGGCCATGCTGGTCTCAAACTGCAGATTGCAGATCTGTTCGTAGGAGAGCATGGAGGTCTGATAACATTCGGTAAAACGTTCCCGGGCGATCAGGGCAGCGCCGAAAGCGCCCATGATACCGGCAATATCGGGACGAACCGCCTCGCAGCCCGCTATTTTTTCAAAGCTGCGCAGCACCGCATCATTGTAAAAGGTGCCGCCCTGTACCACAATCTCCTTGCCCAGCTCGGAGGCATCGGATACCTTGATGACCTTAAACAGGGCGTTTTTGATAACGGAATAGGCCAGACCTGCGGAGATGTCCGCCACGCTGGCGCCTTCCTTCTGGGCCTGCTTTACCTTGGAATTCATAAATACGGTACAGCGAGTCCCCAGATCAATGGGATGCTGGGCAAACAGCGCCGTCTGAGCAAAATCCTGCACACTGTAGTTCAGGGATTTGGCAAAGGTTTCAATAAAGGAGCCGCAGCCCGAGGAGCAGGCCTCGTTCAGCTGCACGCTGTCCACAGTCTGGTTCTTGATTTTGATACACTTCATATCCTGGCCGCCGATATCCAGGATACAGTCTACCCTGGGATTGAAGAAAGCGGCGGCATAGTAGTGGGCCACGGTCTCCACTTCCCCGTCATCCAGCAGGAAAGCGGCCTTTATCAGAGCCTCACCGTAACCGGTGGAACAGGAGCGGACAATATGTACATCCTCCGGCAGCAGCTGATAGATCTCTTTCAGGGACCGGATGGCGGTTTTTAAGGGGCTGCCGTCATTGCTGCTGTAAAAGGAATACAACAGGGTGCCGTCTTCGCCCACCAGAGCGATCTTGGTGGTGGTGGAACCGGCGTCAATCCCAAGGAATGCATTGCCATGGTAGGAGGCCAGATCGCCGGTCTTTACCTTATGCTGTGCATGGCGCTTCTGGAAAGCATCATATTCGGCCTGATCTGCAAAAAGAGGCTCCATACGCTCCACTTCAAATTCCATCTTGATCTCGCCGGAAAGTTTGTCCACCATCTCCGCCATGGTGTAGCTTACATCTTCTTTGGCATTCAGAGCGGAGCCGATGGCCGCAAACAGGTGGGAGTTGTCCGTATCAATGATATGCTCCTCATCCAAGTTCAGTGTGCGGATAAAGGCTTTTTTCAGTTCCGATAAAAAATGCAGCGGTCCGCCCAGAAAAGCCACATGTCCCCGGATGGGTTTGCCGCAGGCCAGACCGGAAATGGTCTGATTGACCACTGCCTGAAAGATGGAAGCCGCCAGATCTTCCTTGGTAGCCCCCTCATTGATCAGGGGCTGGATATCGGTTTTGGCAAACACGCCGCAGCGGGCAGCAATGGTGTACAGGGACTGATAATTTTTGGCATACTCATTCAGGCCCGCCGCATCCGTCTGGATCAGGGAAGCCATCTGGTCAATAAAGGAACCTGTACCTCCGGCGCAGATGCCGTTCATACGCTGCTCCACGTTGCCGCCCTCGAAATAGATGATCTTGGCATCCTCGCCGCCCAGCTCGATGGCTACATCGGTCTTAGGAGCCAGTTCCTTCAGGGAGGTGGCTACAGCGATAACCTCCTGGGTAAAGGGGACGCCTAAGTGATTGGCCAGGGTCAGTCCGCCGGAGCCGGTAATCATGGGGTGCAGCAGGGCGTTGCCCAGCTGGGCATAAGCTTTTTGCAGCAGGGAGGATAGGGTCTCCCGGATATTGGCAAAGTGCCGCTCATAATCGGAGAACAGAATATCATGTGTTTCATTTAGAACAGCAATCTTGACAGTGGTGGAGCCAATGTCAATGCCCAGGGTATATTCAGGCAGCTGCGGATCCTGACTGCCGCAGCTTGTGCAGTTATTATTCATGCAAGAACGTCCTTTCTAA
>CAZFYD010000140.1:0-5421 GCA_964523315.1 uncultured Acetatifactor sp. | reverse complement strand
CAGCTCCCAGGGCAGGCCCGCATTATGGATGGAGTTGCGGGGAGCTGCGCCGGTACCGCCGTCATAGCCGGACACCAGAATCACCTGTGCGCCGGCCTTGGCCACGCCTGCTGCCACCGTACCCACACCCGCCTCGGATACCAGCTTAACGGAAATCCGTGCCTGCTTGTTGGAATTTTTCAGATCATAAATCAGCTGCGCCAGATCCTCGATGGAATAAATATCGTGATGGGGCGGCGGGGAGATCAGCGACACGCCGGGCGTAGAGTGCCTGGTCTTTGCGATCCAGGGGTATACCTTTCCGCCGGGCAAATGGCCGCCCTCGCCGGGCTTTGCTCCCTGAGCCATCTTGATCTGAATCTCCTGAGCGCTGACCAGATAGCGGCTGGTCACACCGAAACGTCCGCTGGCCACCTGTTTGATGGCGGAGCAGCGGTTCAGCCCATCCGGACCTACGGTCAGGCGCTCTAAATCCTCGCCGCCCTCACCGGAATTGCTCTTGCCGTGGAGGCGATTCATGGCGATTGCCATGGTCTCATGGGCCTCCTTGGAGATGGAGCCGTAGGACATGGCTCCTGTCTTAAAGCGGGTTACGATGCTTTCCACCGGCTCCACATCATCAATGGATATCCCTTTTTTCGGATAGGCAAAATCCATCAGTCCCCGCAGATTTTTCACCGATTCTTCGTCATTTACCAGCGCCGTATACTGCTTGAACAGCTCGTAATCCCCTCTTCTGGTGGACTCCTGCAGCAGATGGATGGTGGCGGGATTATACAGATGCTCCTCGCCGCCGCTTCGCATCTTGTGATGCCCCGGGCTGTCCAGTGTCAGGTCATTTGCCAGTCCCAGAGGATCAAAAGCCATGGAATGGAGATGATCCATATCCTTCTCGATATCCTTCAGCGTGATGCCGCCCACACGGCTCACCGTGCCGGCAAAATATTTGTCGATCACATCCGAATCAATCCCGACAGCCTCAAAAATCTTGGAGCCCTGGTAGGACTGGATCGTACTGATGCCCATCTTGGAAGCGATCTTGACGATGCCGTGCAGCACGGCATGGTTATAGTCATCCACAGCCGCATAGTAATCCTTATCCAGCATATTGCTGTCGATCAGCTCCTTGATGGACTCCTGGGCCAGATAGGGGTTGATGGCACAGGCGCCGTAACCCAGAAGGGTGGCAAAATGATGCACCTCCCGGGGTTCGCCGGATTCCAGAATCAGGGCTAAACGGGTACGCTTCTTTGTACGCACCAGGTACTGGTTTAAGGCAGATACCGCCAGCAGAGAGGGGATGGCCACATGGTTCTCATCCACACCCCGGTCGGACAGGATCAGCACATTGACTCCGTCACGGTAGGCTCTGTCCACCTCCACGTACAGCCGGTCGATGGCACGCTCCAGACTGGTATTTTTATAGTAAATAATGGGCACTACCTCTACCTGAAAGCCTTCCACCTTCATATTTTTAATCTTGAGGAGATCCGTGGTGGTCAGAATCGGATTGTTTACCTTAAGCACCTTACAGTTTTCCGGCGATTCCTCCAGCAAATTCCCTTCTGCGCCAATGTACACGGTGGTGGAGGTCACAATCTCCTCCCGTATGGCGTCGATGGGCGGATTGGTCACCTGGGCAAAAAGCTGCTTGAAATAGTGGAACAGCGGATGATGAGTCTTGCTCAGCACCGGCAGCGCCGTATCCACACCCATGGCAGCGATGGCTTCCCCGCCGTTTTTCGCCATGGGCAGAATGCTGGTCTTCAACTCGTCATAGGTATACCCGAAAGCCTTCTGGATCCGCTTTCTCTCCTCATCACCGTATTCGGGCACCCGCTGGTTGGGAATCTTCAGATCATGCAGCTCCACCAGATTGCTGTCCAGCCACTCGCCGTAGGGCTGGCGGGAGGCATAGCTTTCCTTCAGATGCTCATCATCAATGACCTCTCCCTTTACCGTATCCACCAGCAGCATCTTGCCGGGGCGCAGGCGGTCCTTTAGCTTAATCTTTGTGGGATCGATATCCAGCACGCCCACCTCGGAGGACAGGATCAGCTGGTCGTCATCCGTTATCATATACCGGGAGGGGCGCAGACCGTTGCGGTCCAGCACTGCCCCCATCACGTCTCCGTCCGAAAACAGGATGGAAGCCGGTCCATCCCAGGGCTCCATCATCGTTGCATAATACTGGTAGAAATCCCTCTTGCTCTGGGACATGGTCTTATTGTTGGCCCAGGGCTCGGGAATGGCAATCATCACGGCCAGCGCAAGATCCATGCCGCTCATCACCAAAAACTCCAGGGTATTGTCCAGCATGGCCGAGTCGGAGCCGGTCTTGCTGATAGCCGGCAGTACCTTGTGCAGCTGACCGGTCAGATGCTCGGAAGCCATATTCTCCTCCCGGGCCAGCATCTTATCCGCATTGCCCCGGATGGTATTGATCTCCCCGTTATGTACGATAAAACGGTTCGGGTGCGCTCTCTCCCAGCTGGGATTGGTGTTGGTGGAAAAACGGGAATGCACCATGGCAATGGCGGATTCAAAATCCGGGCTCTGCAGATCCGCGAAAAAGGTCCGCAGCTGTCCCACCAGGAACATGCCTTTATAGACGATGGTTCGGCTGGATAAGGACACCACATAGGTATCATCCGTGGACTGCTCAAATACCCGGCGGGCGATATAGAGCCTGCGGTCAAAAGCCAGTCCCTTTTCCACATCCGCAGGCTTTTTCACAAAGGCCTGCATGATACAGGGCATACACTCCACGGCCTTATGGCCTAGTACATTGGGAAAGGTGGGAACCTCTCTCCAGCCTAAAAACTTCAGTCCTTCCTTCTCCACGATGATCTCAAACATCTTCTTGGCCTGATTGCGGCGCAGCTCCTCCTGGGGAAAGAAGAACATGCCCACGCCGTACTCACGCTCCCCGCCAATAGGGATATTCAGGGCCTGCGTTACCCGCTGAAAGAACTTATGGGGCACCTGGGTCAGGATACCCACGCCGTCGCCGGTCTTGCCCTCCGCATCCTTACCGGCTCTGTGCTCTAAGTTCTCCACAATCTTCAGCGCATTTTCCACGGTCTCGTGGCTCTTCTCCCCCTTTATATTGACGCAGGCGCCGATACCGCAGTTATCATGCTCAAATTCTTCCCTGTATAAGGGAGCCTGTGGAAGTTCATTTTTCACGTCAAACATACTCGTTCTCCTCTCTCTTCGCAGATTCGCAGTCCTGTCCGAACCCCTCTGCAGACATCTGCTTAAAACATAAAAGAAGCCGCAATGAGACCTTGCTGCGCCTCATTGCGACTTCCTTTAACTTGGATATACTATACACCCTTTTTTTCAATCTGTAAATAAAGACTTTTTTTGAAATTGTCAGATTATTCGACTTCTATGCCTTTTAACTTCTTTTTGTCAGAATCCATAAGTTTAATTCCGATAATTGCCAGCACCGTAAACACAATACCCCCGATCCAGCTGTAGAGAATGGTCTCCGCAATGTAGGTGTACCTCAGCACATAGGCCAGGCTGTTGGCCAGCATATGCACCAGCACCGGCCAGAAGAAGCAGCCGAAATATTCATACAGCCAGGCCATCAGAAAGCCCATGACAAAGCCATAGCCCCCCTGCACCGGATTCATATGGTAAAATCCAAACAGTAATGCGGACACCAGCATGGCCACAGGCAGCTTATATTCCTGCTTCAGTTCATTGTACACAATCCCTCTGAAGATCACTTCCTCCGCCAGCGGGGTGATGATGCCATAGCAGACCAGTCCCACCGCCAGAGACGCGGACAGCTGACTGGCAGCCACCGCCTGATAAGCATCTGAACTGCTGGTAATTCCAGCAAGGTCAAACAGCACATTCAGTCCCACCACGGCGCACCCGCTTGCCAGCAGGGCAATGATATAGTTCTTCGGATGTTCCCGGCGCAGATGCGTCAGCGCCATACGCTTTTTAGACTCCCGCAGCACCGGCAGAGCCATATGAATCAGGGCGATTCCTGCCGCCGCATAGGACAGGGCGCTCATGATGCTGCCCAGATTGCCCGTATATCCCAGCTCCCCGCTCTCCGCCTCCCGATAATACAGCCACTGCCACAGACCGTCCGGCACATAGGGCTCCACCGCCACCGCCAGCCACAGCGCCCCATAGGATACCGCCCGGCGGATCAGCACAAACAGCAGAAAAGGAAACAGTATGGGGCCGATCACACTCATAAAGCCCTTGGGCCGCGCCTCGCACAGCTCCCGCAGCAGCAATTCCTGCAATTCCTCAACGCTCTCCACAATATAATCCGCATGGGCGCCGCGCAGCTCTTCCATCCCGCCATATCCATACGTGACGCCGATACTCTCCACATGCATGGCCCGGGCGCCTTCCACATCAAACCTGCGGTCACCAATCATATAGACTTCCTGACAGAGAATGGGCTTGCCCGAAAAGAGCTGTCTCAGGGCCTCTCCTACCACCTCGTCCTTATTGGTACGCCTTCCGTCCAGCTCGCTCCCCACCACCACTTTAAAGTACTGACGTATCCCAAAGTGCTCCAGAATCCTTTCCACATATACCGTGGGCTTGCTGGAAGCCACTGCCAGCCGGAAGCCCTTTTCACTTAAGGTTTTCAGCATTCGAGCCACCCCCGGATAGATCTCGTTTTCAAAGAGACCCTTCTCACCGAACCGCTCCCGGTATTTGGCAACGGCCTTATCGGCCTGCTCACTGTCCATTCCGTAAAACTCCATAAAGCTGTCCTTCAGCGGCGGTCCGATAAAGGGCTCCAGCTTGTCCGGATCAGGCTCCTCAATCCCCAAACCATGCAATGCATACTGCACACAGGTGGTAATTCCTTTCTTCGGATCTGTCAGCGTACCGTCCAGATCGAACAAAAAGTATTTTTTCATAGGCTAAAAACTCCTCAGCTTTACACTGTCATCATCCTCTGTATTTTCGATCTCCGTGATCTTAACCTCGTAACTGATCTCTGCATTCACCTGTACCTGCACCACATCCCCCACCTTATGGCCCAGCAGCGCCTTGCCCAGCGGGGATTCGTTGCTGATCAGCCCCTCCAGGGAATTTCCTCTGACCGTAGTGACAATCCGGTATTTCTCCACGCTGCCGTCATCCAGCATCTGCACCGTCACGGTATTGTTCATGCCCACCTCGTCCTCTGCAGACTGATCGGAGATCACCTGTGCCGTCCTGATCATGCGCTCCAGATAGCGGATCCGGCTCTCATTCTGATTTTTTGCTCTTTTTGCCGCATAATATTCAAAATTCTCACTGAGATCCCCATGCGCTCTGGCCTCTTTTACATCCTCCAGCAGCCTGGGCCGCAAGACCAGACGTCTCTCTTCGATCTCCTCCTCCATTTTTCGGATATCACTCTCTGTTAATTTATCGTACATTTTT
>CAZFYD010000139.1:0-5427 GCA_964523315.1 uncultured Acetatifactor sp. | reverse complement strand
GCTTGCGATATGCATGTAGAGGTAAGGTTGACGGATGAAGGTTTTTGTAATACACTGAAAAGGAAAAAGGAATGGGAGGGTGTCATCATGCAGATGCCGATTTTTGAAAAATATATTGACGGACTTTTGGAGAAGAGCACGCTGGATGTACCGGCCTGGAATATTGAAAAAGCCAGGGCAGACCTGAAGGCCGGATGGAATTACATAGACGGGTGCATGATCCTGGCGCTGCTGGAGATCTATCAGGCCACCGGAGAGAAAAAATATTACGAATTTGCGGATGCCTTTATTGACTACCGGGTGCAGGAGGACGGCACCATCGCCGGGTACCAGGTGGAGGAGTACAATATTGACAATGTGAATGCGGGCAAGACCCTGTTTGCGCTGTATGAGCTGAACGGCAGGGAGAAGTACCGCAGGGCTATCGATCTGATCTACTCCCAGCTCCGGGGCCAACCCCGAACCGCCGAGGGTAATTTCTGGCACAAGAAGATTTATCCCAATCAGGTATGGCTGGACGGCATGTACATGGGACAGCCCTTCTATATGGAGTATGAGACCAAGTTCAATCACCGGGAAAATTATGCCGATATTTTTCGGCAGTTTGCCAATGTGGTAAAGAATATGCGGGATGAGAAGACCGGTCTGTATTATCACGGCTATGATGCCAGCCGGGAGATCTTCTGGTGCGATAAGGAGACGGGACTGTCCCGGAATTTCTGGCTGAGAGCTTTGGGCTGGTATTCCATGGCCCTGCTGGATACGCTGTATAAATGTGAACCGGGACAGGAATATCAGGCGGAATATGACAACCTGAAAAAGGTGTTTATCGACCTGATCGACTCCCTGCTGAAGTTCCAGGACGAGAGCGGGATGTGGTATCAGCTGCCCGCTCTGGGCGGCCGGAAGCCCAATTATCTGGAGACCAGCGGAAGCGCCATCATGGCGTACTGCCTCTTAAAGGGAGTGCGTCTTGGCATTCTGCCTGAGCGTTACAGAGAATACGGACTGAAGGCGTTCAACGGCATATGTGATATGTATCTGAAAGAAAAGGACGGGAATTTAAGTCTGGGCGGCATCTGCCTGGTAGCCGGACTGGGGCCGGCGGATAATCTGCGCAGGGACGGCAGCTTCGAATATTATATGTCCGAGCCTGTGGTGGAGGACGATGCCAAGGGTGTGGGCCCACTGCTGCTGGCGTACACCGAGCTGAGAAGACTGGGGGATTAGAGAATTCCCAGGTGCTCCAGCAGGATCTTGATGCCGATCAGGATCAGGATGATGCCGCCGGCCAGCTCCGCTTTGGATTTGTAGCGGCTGCCGAAGAGATTGCCCACCTTGACGCCCGCAGCGGACAGCACAAAGGTGATAACGCCGATGAAGCAGACGGCGGAGATGATATTCACCCGCAGGAAAGCGAAGGTGACGCCCACGGCCAGGGCGTCGATGCTGGTGGCAACCGCCAGCAGGAACATTTCCTTGAAATGCATGGTGCCGCTGGTCTTCTCTTCTTCCCGGGAGAAGGACTCCCGGATCATATTGCTGCCGATCAGTGCCAGCAGTACAAAGGCGATCCAGTGATCGATGCTGGTGATGTATTTTTCAAACTGACTGCCCAGCAGATAACCGATCAGCGGCATAATTGCCTGAAAGCTGCCGAACCAGAGCCCCGCCACAGCGGCCTTTTTCAGGGGAGCCTTTTCCATGGCCAGACCCTTGCAGACGGATACGGCAAAGGCGTCCATGGATAAACCGACGGCGATCAGAAACAGGTTAAACAGAGTCATAATCAATCTCCTTTATTTTATGATATGTGCTTTTGATAAAAAAGAGACTCACAGACAATATACGCAAATGCTGCGTTGATTGTCCGTGAGTCTCGTTTTCACATACATATGTTTAGATAATGCCAGACGGCGGGCCGTCATCATGTTGACATTATCGCAGCCCACAGGCTGCTAACTACTCCCTCATACGGTATCGGAATGTTTTTAATCATATCTTATTGAACAAAATTTGTCAATAAGGACAGAAAATTTTCTTGCATAAGGACAGAAAATTTTCTTGCATATTTTACCGTTATTGGCAGAGAATACATCTTATCAGGGAGGTATCAAAATGGGCATTACCTTAAATATATGGATTTTCTCAGGGATTATCGGCGCCGCTTATATTCTGGGTTATCTGATGAGCCGGACCATGGGACGGCTGCTGGTGACGGAAAACGAAAATCGGCCGCAGACGCCGGAATATGAGTTGGGAGCGCAGACTCTGGAACGGGAGGTTACGGCGAATGCGCCGGATCAGGGGCGGCAGGAGCCGATGCAGCGAAGATACCGCAGCCACCAGCACAGGGAGCAGCAGGCAAGGCCGGCAGGCCATCCCATTGCCAGCCCGGTGGCGGGACAGCTGGAGGTGTTAAGCGGCCAGGGGCGCAGGGGCGTGCTGCTTTCCCCGGAGGGAGACCAGGTATATGCACCGGCTTCCGGCAAGATCATCCGGCTCTATCCCCGGGGCAATGAGTTCCTGCTGAAGACAGACTGCGGCGTAGTGCTGCGTGTGCAGGCCGGGGAGCGGGATGCGGAGATGACGGAGGACTATTTCCGGCCCAGGATTGTGCAGAATGAATTTGTGGGGAAGGGCAAGCTGCTGCTGGAATACGACAGGGAAGCTCTGGCAAGGGACGGCTATGACACCCATGTGTCCATGACCGTGGAGGAGGAAGCGGAAAGCTACAATCTGTCAGTCACCGGTTCCCTGTGGGTAAAAAGCGGTCAGGATTGTCTGTGGGTGTTGTAGAACGGGAGAAAGTATGCTAAGATGATGCTGTAATGAAGAGATTTCTGCTGCCCTTTGCAAGGAGGGACTGCGGATTAGCGCAGTATCGCAGGCGCATCCTGCGGTATGCATGGAAAGGGAGTATCTATGGATAAAAACAAAATCAGCAAAATGTGGATCGCGGATCAGGGGGACGGAACCTACACCAACCCGATCCTGTATACGGATTATTCCGATCCTGATGCGATCCGGGTGGGAGAGGATTATTTTATGATCGCCTCCAGCTTCTGCAATGCCCCGGCGGTGCCCCTGCTGCATTCCCGGGATCTGGTGAACTGGAAGGTCATCAATTATATCTGGGACAGACTGCCATTTGATTACTATGATAAGCCCGTTCACGGCTGCGGTGTCTGGGCTCCCTCCATCCGCTATCATGAGGGCACCTACTATGTGTTCGTTCCCATGCCGGATGAGGGGATCATGATGAGCAAGACCACGGATCCCTGGGGAAAATGGTCCGAGCCGGCCTATGTGCGCAAGGTGGTGGGCTGGATCGATCCCTGTCCCTTCTGGGATGATGACGGCAAGGCCTATATGGTGACGGCCTTTGCCAGGAGCCGTATCGGTTTTAAGAGCTTTCTGTATATGTCCCCCATGGAGCCGGACTGCTCCGGCGTGCTGGATGACGGTCAGTTCATCTATGACGGGCACGCCACCCAGCCCACCATCGAGGGCCCGAAGCTGTATAAGCGGAACGGCTATTATTACATATTTGCACCGGCGGGCGGGGTAAAGCCCGGCTGGCAGACGGTGCTGCGTTCCCGGAATATCTACGGCCCTTACGAGGAAAGAAAGGTGCTGCATCAGGGCGGTACTCCGGTAAACGGCCCGCACCAGGGCGCCTGGGTGGACACGCCGGACGGACAGGACTGGTTCCTGCATTTTCAGGACGTGGGCAATGCCGGCCGCATTATCCATCTGCAGCCCATGCGCTGGGAGGACGACTGGCCGGTGATGGGGATGCATCCGGATGAAAACGGCTGCGGAGAGCCGGTGCTGCGCCATGAAAAGCCTGCGGTGGGCGCCGTATATCCGATTGATGCGCCGGAGGACAGCGACTTTTTTGAGGGGGAGAAGCTGGGCCTGCAGTGGCAGTGGAACGCCAACTATCAGGACAGCTGGTATGGCTTAGGGGATGGGCAGCTGACCCTGTATGCCCAGGAAAGCAGCTACGGGACCAAGCTCTGTGATATTCCGAATCTGCTGCTTCAGAAGTGGCCTGCGCCTCAGTTTCAGATCACCGTCTGTCTGCATCTGGAGGGAATGAAGGATGGGGACGCCGCAGGTATGGTCTCCCAGTGCGGGCATTACACGGGTCTGCTGGTCCGGCGGCGTGACGGAAAGCTGATCCTGCAGCAGCGCACCGGTTTCTGGAACCGGGGGGAAGAGATGCGTACCGATCTGGTGACGCTGCCCGGGGGCGCGCAGACGCTGTATCTGCGCATGCTGGTGCGGCAGGAAAGGGAAGTCTCCTTCTGCTATGATCTGCAGGAGGACGGCGCGTTTTCTGCGGTGGGAGAAGCAGTGGAGGCGGAGCCGGGGCGCTGGGTCGGGGTGAAAGCCGGCCTGACAGCGGTCCATGAGCAGGGCAGTGCGGGGGGCTGTGTAAAGGCGGATTATTTTGTGTTTGAAGCGCTGTAGGCTGTTTATGTTACTATTTACAGCCCCTCCACGCTGCATTCGCAAAACCCGCTGCTGTGCAGCTATTACGTCTGCTATCGCAGCCGTGTTTTGCTCATTGGGTGGAGGTTCCTGCTACGCAGTCAGATTTGGAACAGATATACAGCTTCTTACGAGCAAGCTCGACGAATCTGTGTATCTGTCCAAATCGGCTGTGAATAGTAACCTGTTTATAAAAAGTTTAGAAAAAAGCTGTTGATTTCTAAGTTATATTTGTTATACTTAAGGTAGAACAAAAAAACAATAAACAGAACCTGTTGAGCCAAAGGGGGTATGTATCATGAATATTTCGAAATTCACACAGAAGTCCATGCAGGCAGTGCAGAATTGTGAAAAGCTGGCCTATGAGTACGGCAACCAGGAGATCGAGCAGGAGCATTTGCTCTACAGCCTGCTGACCATCGAGGACAGCCTGATTCTGAAGCTGATTGAGAAGATGGAGATCCAGAAGGAGCACTTTTTAGGCCGGGTGGAGCAGGCGCTGCAGAAGCGGGTGAAGGTTCAGGGCGGTCAGGTCTATATGGGACAGCATTTGAACAAGGTATTGATTTCGGCAGAGGATGAGGCCAAGCAGTTAGGGGACGAGTATGTATCCGTGGAACATCTGCTGCTGGCTATGCTGCGTTTTCCCAGCCGGGAGATTGAGGCCATCTGGAAGGAGTACGGAATTACCCGGGAACGCTTTCTGCAGGCTCTGTCCACGGTAAGAGGCAACCAGCGGGTGATCAGCGATAACCCGGAGGCCACCTATGATACCCTGGAAAAGTACGGGCAGGAGCTGGTGGAGCGGGCGCGCAGCCAGAAGCTGGATCCCGTGATCGGCCGGGATAATGAGATCCGCAATGTGATCCGCATCCTGTCCCGCAAGACCAAGAACAATCCGGTGCTGATCGGCGAACCCGGTGTGGG
>CAZFYD010000138.1:3031-5481 GCA_964523315.1 uncultured Acetatifactor sp. | reverse complement strand
GCAGCAGAAAAAGGAACAGCAGGAGTAATGGCGATAATTTGTCCCATGTGCGGGGGAAGAACAAATGTGTCTGAAACCACAGAAACGACCTGTACGGTTTACCCCTGCACGGATGAATCTCATACAAATTGTACTGTCCATGAAACCACTGTTACAACCTACCGGGTGTATACCTGCCCAGACTGTGGTAGCGTCAGCAGGGATAAAATCAAGTCAGATACTACATACAACCATCTCATCGGGTAAGCATTATGAAAATTAGAGCAAAATTGTGTATACTCACTCTATTCTGCCTGCTCTCTGTCTGCGCCTGCGGCCTCCGGGATAACCCGGAGACCCCTGTGGCGGAGACAGAGAGCTATCCTGTGGCTGTGGCGGAAATCTATGAAATGGAACTTCCTGGTCCAATGTATAATATTGACTGCCATGCCATAAATGGCGCCTGGCTGTATTTAGCCAAACGGAATTATGACCGGGAAAACAACACTTACGGCTTTCAGACGCTGCTGAACGGAATCTATGATACCTATGATCCTGCGGTCCGCATCCGTGAACAAAACGTACAGCTTCTGGCACTGATTCCCGACCGGGACGGAAAATGCATTCTCTTTGGAAAAAGTCTGGATGAGACCAACCCTGCCTTTTTCCTGCATGAATATGATAGAGAAGGAACGCTTCAGCGCCAGCGGGAATACTCTGCCGCGCAGCTTCACGATCTGGGAGATGCCCTGACGGACGGTCTGATCACAGAAGACGGCAGGTTATACCTGTATACCTATGGCGGAGACGGCACAGTCCTATCCTTTGATGCGGAAGGAAATCCTGCGGAGGTATATACGCCTGCCTTAGAAAGTCTGGAAGGAATCGCGGCAGGCAGGGACGGTAAGGTCTACGGCTATTACCTCACAGGGGAGGAACCTCTTTTTGCCGAGCTGGGATCTGACGGGGAGCCGGTCGTCTGCCCGGTCCTTCCCAACCGGGTTTTCAGCGGCTATGAAGATGGCCTCTACCTGAGCACCGGAGCGGAATTCTGGCAGTATATCCCCGAAACCGGGGAAACAAATGTCCTGTGGGGATGGGATGACGACTACATCCAATTAGACGGCAATGAACTGGATCAGGTGTTCTGCGGCAAGGATGCTCTGTATCTGCTCCTCTATGACCAGTCCGAGCGCTCCAGCAAAATCACCGAACCCCTGACCATCGCCAGGGTGACCATCCAGGACAGCCGGGATTATCCGGCAAAACAAATCGTCACACTGGGAACGGTATTTGACTTCAATATCAATACCCATGTCCGGGAACTGGTACGGCTTTATAACCAGCAGAGCAAGGACTACCGGGTGGAGCTGGTCACCTACGAACAGCCGGAGAACAGTTCTACAGCGGATGCATTCAGTGCTTTGGAACTGCAGCTGATGCGTGGGGAGGGACCGGATCTGATGGAACTCACGGGGCTTTATGCGGATTCCCTGGTCTCCCAGGGGGCTTTCGAGGAATTGGATTCTTACTATCGCTCCAGCGACCGAATACAGGAGGACGAGCTGCTGGACAGCGTCAGAGAAGCCGGTACCATCAGGGGACAAAATATTCTGGTAATCCCTTCTTTTGGGATCAGAAGTCTGATCAGTAAAGTGGAAATCGACCCTCAGCAGTGGACTCCCCAGTATTTTCTGGAACTGGCAAAGAATGAACAGCTGTTCCAGTTTCCCAGCGGCAACTACGCTCTGTCCTACTGTATGGGAATCCGCTGCGGTGAACACTTTATCAATTATGAGAAAAAAGAATGTTATTTTGACAGTCAGGAGTTTATCTCCCTGCTGGAGCAATGCGCAAAGCTGGAATCCGTGGAAATACCTCTGACCTACACGGTACCGCCCTTAAAGGAAGCCGACTACCTGATGAGAGAAGCAAGCATGAGCAGTACAGCGGACTACCTGAGCACAGCCTACCAGAATGGAAATATCTACTGGATAGGACGCCCCGGCTGGGAAGGCATGGAAAACGAGATGTACCCTGATGAGGCCTTTGCTATGAACAGCGCCTCCTCCAACAAGGAGGGAGCCTGGGATTTTTTGGAGTTCCTTCTGTCCCGGGAGCTGCAGGAACGAATCGACTGGGGCTTCCCCTCACGAAAGGACTGTTTTGAAACCTATCTGCACAATTCCTACTATACGGAAAACTATCGTTCGGAGGATTTTGGTCTGACCATTAGTTTCCCCGAGGCAAGAGAGCTGACCGAAGAGGAATTTGATATGATCAGAAGCCTTGCGGATACGGCAGTCTTCCAGAGCTGGGGTTCCAACGGCAATCCCGTCAGAACCATTATCATGGAAGAGGCCAATATGTATTTTTCCGGAGACGCTACCATCGAGGAAACCGTGAAAAAGATCCAGAGCCGGGTCAGCCTGTACCTGCAGGAATCGTAAGCCGCAAGGCTCACATAAAAA
>CAZFYD010000138.1:0-2931 GCA_964523315.1 uncultured Acetatifactor sp. | reverse complement strand
GAGCCGGGTCAGCCTGTACCTGCAGGAATCGTAAGCCGCAAGGCTCACATAAAAATTTATTTCTACTGTACCACCAGATTGGAGTATCCCATCAGGCTCTCATCCACTTCCCGGGCCGCTTCCCGGCCCTCACGGACTGCCCATACCACCAGAGACTGTCCGCGGTGCATATCGCCGGTCACAAATACATTCTCCACGCTGGTGCGGTAACGGCCAGGCTCGGTCTTTACATTGGTGCACTCGTTCCGCTCTACTCCAAAGGCGTCCGTCACATAGCTCTGGCTGCCCAAAAAGCCTGCGGCGATCAGCACAATATCCGCATCCAAGGTCTGCTCGCTGCCGGGCACCTCCTGCATATTCATGCGGCCGGTTTCCGGATCCTTTACCCAGGACAGCTTAACGATCTTCACCGCCTTCAGATTGCCGTTCTTATCCTTCACAAATTCCTTTACCGTGGACTCATAAATCCGAGGATCATGGCCGTATACGGCGATGGCCTCCTCCTGACCGTAATCGGTCTTGCAGACCTTGGGCCATTCAGGCCAGGGATTGTTCTCCGCTCTCTTATCCGGAGCCTTGGGCATCATCTCGATCTGGGTCACGGATTTCGCTCCGTGGCGGATAGCCGTACCTACACAGTCGTTGCCGGTATCTCCGCCGCCGATGATCACCACGGCTTTCCCCTTGGTGTCCACATACTTTTTATCCGCAAAATCGGAATCCAGCAGGCTCTTAGTGTTGGCCGTCAGGAAATCCACCGCAAAACAGATTCCCTTGGCGTCCCTGCCGGGCGCATTGATATCCCGGGGATTGGAAGCGCCGCAGGCCAGAACCACCCGGTCAAAATCGTGGAGCAGCTTGTCGGCTTTCACATCCCTGCCCACATCCACGCCGGTCTGGAAGACAATTCCCTCCTCCTCCATGATCTTCACCTTACGGTCGATGATATGCTTCTCCAGCTTCATATTGGGAATGCCGTACATCAGCAGGCCGCCCACTCTGTCGGAGCGCTCAAACACCGTCACGCTGTGTCCTCTCTGATTCAGCTGATCCGCCGCTGCCAGACCGGAGGGACCGCTGCCGATGACCGCCACCTTTTTCCCGGTGCGCACCTTGGGGGGATTGGCCACCGCATACCCCTGCTCGTAGGCGTACTCAATGATGGCATACTCGTTTTCCTTGGTAGAAACCGGATCCCCGTTCAGTCCGCAGGTGCAGGCTGCCTCACACAGAGCGGGACACACCCGAGAAGTAAACTCCGGGAAGCTGCTGGTCTTTTTCAGCCTATGATAGGCCTGCTCCCAGTTGCCGTTATATACCAGATCATTCCACTCCGGGATCAGATTGTGCAGCGGACAGCCGCTGGCCATGCCGCAGAGCATCATCCCCGACTGGCAGAACGGAACGCCGCACTCCATGCACCGTGCCCCCTGCAGCTGCTGCTTTTCCCGGGGCAAATGCTCATGAAACTCCCGAAAATGCTTAATTCTCTCCAGAGGCGCCTCCGAAGAGGACACCTCTCTTTTATACTCCATAAAACCTGTTGGCTTTCCCATCATTTCCCTCCATTTTAGTTTTGCAGTTTTCCTTCCTCAGCTTCTACTTCCGTGTATTGGCATAGAATGCCTCGATCTGGGCCTGCTCGGCGCTGAGCCCTTTTTCCTCCATCTGCACGATGGTCTTGAGAACACGCTCGTAGTCATGGGGAATGATCTTCTTGAATTTCGGCAGATACTCTCCGAAATGATCCAGCACTTCCTTGCCCTTTTCGGAACCGGTCATTGACACATGCTCCTTGATCATCTCCTTCAGCTCCAGCACATCATATTTAGAGGTGATCTCATAGGAAGATACCATTTCCTTATTCAGGCGCATATAAAGGTCGTTGCTCTCATCCAGCACATAGGCCACGCCGCCGCTCATACCTGCGGCAAAGTTCTTGCCGGTACGTCCCAGCACCACCACGCAGCCGCCGGTCATATATTCACAGCCATGGTCGCCCACGCCCTCTACTACCGCTTTTGCGCCGGAGTTACGCACGCAGAAACGTTCTCCCGCCACGCCGTTGATAAACGCCTTGCCGCTGGTAGCGCCGTACATCGCCACATTGCCGATGATAATATTTTCCTCCGCCTTGAACTGACTGCCCTTAGGCGGGTATACCACCAGCTTGCCGCCGGATAAGCCCTTACCGAAATAGTCATTGGAGTCTCCCACCAGCTCCAGCGTCAGGCCCTTGGGAATGAAGGCTCCGAAGGACTGACCCCCAGCGCCGCTGCACAGTACCTGGTAGGTATCCTCCTGAAGCGTATCCCCGAATCTCCTGGTGATCTCACTGCCCAGAATCGTGCCGAAAGCTCTGTCCGTGTTGGTGACATCCACCTGAATGCTGCGCTTCTGATGGGCATCCATAGCCTTAGCCATCTGCTTTAACAGCACTTTTTCATCCAGCGTTTTTTCCAGTTCAAAATCATATACCTGCTTAGGATCAAAGATCGCCTTGTCTTTCATGCCCACATAGGGATTGTCCAGGATCCGGGAGAGATCCACTTCCCGCTGGCGGTCGGTCAGATTCCCCTTCACCTTCAGCAGATCCGTGCGCCCCACCAGCTCATTCACGGTCTTCACTCCCAGACGGGCCATATATTCCCGCAGCTCCTGGGCAATAAAGCGCATAAAGTTCTCCACATACTCGGGCTTGCCCCGGAAATTCCTGCGCAGCTCCGGATTCTGGGTAGCCACGCCCACCGGACAGGTATCCAGATTGCAGACTCTCATCATGACACAGCCCATGGTCACCAGGGGAGCGGTGGCAAAACCGAACTCCTCGGCGCCCAGGATGGCGGCGATCGCCACATCCCGGCCGCTCATCAGCTTTCCGTCCGTCTCGATCCGCACCTTATTCCGCAGACCGTTCATAATCAGGGTCTG
>CAZFYD010000137.1:0-5559 GCA_964523315.1 uncultured Acetatifactor sp. | reverse complement strand
CATTCAGTACTTCACCCTGTGCGATGTAAGCGCGCAGCTTGCAGTCAGCGGTGGACTGCAGACGATAGAAGGTGATATCTCCGGGAGCAATATCTCCCTCCAGAGTTCCGTTGGTCACCTCTACGGGAAGGCTTCTCGCCATGATCTTCTGGTTTCTCATCTCGCAGAACGCCAGCTTCTTAGAGCAGGTATTGCCGCAGTGGAAGCCCATGAAGGTATCCTTATGGGTGTAAGGGAACTTGCCCTCAATGGATTCCCTGTACATATCTGCAGGTACGGAATTGTTAATATCCAGCAGGGTAACGGCATCCTGGCTCACGCAGGTACCGATGAACTCGGACAGGCAGCCATAGATATCCACCTCGCAGGATACGGGGATACCCATACCGGTCAGACGGCTGTTCACATAGCAGGGAACGAAACCGAACTGTGTCTGGAATGCAGGCCAGCACTTACCGGCAATGGCAACATACTTGCGGTAGCCTTTGTGCGCCTCCACCCAGTCAAGCAGAGTCAGCTCATACTGAGCCAGCTTCTCCAGAACCTCGGGCTTCTTGTTTCCTGCACCCAGCTCCTCTGCCATCTCCGCAACCTTTGCAGGGATTCTCTCGTCTCCGGCATGCTTATTGAATGCCTCGAACAGATCCAGCTCGGAGTTCTCCTCGATCTCCACGCCCAGATTGTAAAGCTGCTTGATCGGTGCGTTACAAGCCAGGAAGTTCAGCGGTCTGGGGCCGAAGGAAATAATCTTCAGATCACTTAAGCCCACGATTGCTCTGGCAATGGGAACAAACTCGTTGATCATGTCAGCGCACTCCTCGGCCGTACCCACAGGATACTCGGGGATATATGCCCTGATGTTGCGGAGCTTTAAGTTGTAGCTTGCATTCAGCATACCGCAGTATGCATCGCCGCGGCCGTCCATCAGGTCCGCCTGGCTCTCCTCTGCCGCTGCGACGAAGATGGAAGGGCCGTCGAAATGCTTCGCCAGCAGAGTCTCGGAAATCTCCGGACCGAAGTTGCCCAGATATACGCAAAGAGCGTTACAGCCGTTCTTCTTCACATCCTCCAGAGCCTGTACCATATGGATCTCGCTCTCCACGATGCAGATCGGACACTCATAAATATCTGTCTCATCATACTTCGCCTTGTAAGCCTCAACCAGAGCCTTTCTTCTGTTTACGGACAGACTCTCGGGGAAGCAGTCACGGCTTACAGCCACGATACCGATTTTTACTTTGGGTAGATTGTTCATCATACTCTCCTCCATTTTCCTTTAAAATATTTTGATAAATTCTATCAGTTACCGATAGTGTTACTATTTACCGCCCCTCCACGCTGCATTCGCAAAGCCCGCTGCTGCGCGGCTATTACGTCTGCTTCGCAGCCGTGTTTTGCTCATTGGGTGGAGGCTTTTGCTTCGCAGTCAGATTTGGAACAGATATACAGCTTCTTACGAGCAAGCTCGACGAATCTGTGTATCTGTCCAAATCGGCTGTAAATAGTAACCTGGTAGTTACATTTTACCGCATTATTCGTTGACATTCAAGTTTTTTCCCTTGAGTCCGATATAACTTCCGGCATCGAGACCGCCCTCGGCATGACCGATCAGCCATTTATTCACGGCGGTCAGCAGTGCATCCTCATTCTCTGCCGCAGCGGACAGATCTGCATGGGACTTCTCCAGAGGGTAGTTGGTTCCCTTGGGCAGCGCCACGGCCACCTGGAAGCCTGCGCCGTTTACACCGCAGGGCGCATAGTGCAGCGTGGTGGCATAGATCTCCACGCCGGTGCCTGCGGGCACCAGAAAGGCCTCCATCTTAGCGGTATCGTAGGTAAAGCCCTCCTCAATATCCTGCTGCATCCCCAGAATCAGAATGGCATCGGTTGCAGCGATATTCAACTCGCTGTTGCGGTGGTACTCCACTGCATTCAGCAGCTCATTGTGACCGTTGCAGTAGCCGATCTGAATCGGCATCTCTCCGAAATAAGCCGTAGCCAGACTCTCCATAGCAGAGGTAGCCTCCAGCGCTGCCACCCCGGGCTCGTACACCACGCCTTCCGGGATGGGCTGCTTGCTGAGCACCTCCACCAGTTCGGTCAGATCCACGTTGGTGATCTGTCTTCCGTATTTACGGAAAGCAGGATCGGTAATGGGTAATACTTTCATCTTTTCTCCTTTCTATGCATATCATGGGCTGCGCCCATGATACTGCACCAATACGTATTTGGAAGTGAAACTTCCAAGCTTCCCTTAGCATGCATATCGCAAGCCGTGCTTGCGATATTGCACAAATCCGTATATGAAACGTCAGTTTCATACTTCCTCCTTCTGCACATCACAGCTTCAACCTGCGATACTGCATCCATTCTTTGCGCCGCAAAGCGCAGATTTCCGTTTCTTATTTAATGATCTCAAACAGCGGCTTGCAAGCCGGATAGATCTCTTTGAACTGCGCATAACGTTCCTCATATTTTGCCACCAGTTCCGGATCGGGCTCTACGGTATCCACCACCTTGACGATCTTTGCTGCCGCCTCTTCCACGCTTGCATACTCGCCGCAGGCCACTGCCGCCAGCATTGCGCCGCCCAGAGAAGGACCTTCCTCGCTCTCGATCACATCCACCTTCAGATTCAGGATATTGGCGATCATCTTTTTCCACAGAGGGCTCTTGGCGCCGCCGCCGCAGATCTTGGTGCGTTCGAGCTGAATGCCCAGGGACTTGGCCACCTCAAGGGAATCTCTCAGAGCAAAGGCCACGCCCTCCAGCACCGCCTGTGTCATGTCAGCTCTGGTAGTATCCATGGTCATGCCGATAAAGGTGCCTCTGGCGTTGGGATTGTTATGGGGAGACCGCTCTCCCATCAGGTAGGGCAGGAAATACACATGGTTCTCTCCCAGCTTCTCAATGGCCTTCTGCTCTGCCGCATAATCCTTGGTGCCGATGATCTCGTCCATCCACCACTTATTGCAGCTGGCTGCACTCAGCATACAGCCCATCAGATGATAGCTGCCGTCCGCATGGGCAAAGGAGTGAAGCGCATTGTGTTTATCCACTCCGAACTTTTTAGAGGAAATAAAGATCGTGCCGCTGGTTCCCAGGGAAATATTGCACATTCCATCGCCCACCGTGCCGGTGCCTACGGCCGCCGCCGCATTATCCCCTGCGCCTGCCGCCACCTTTACATTGTGGGGGATGCCCAGCCGGTCGGCGATCTCGGGCAGCACACAGCCCACGGACTCGTAGCTCTCGTAGCAGGTGGCCAGCTGATCCTCCGTGATACCGCAGATCTCACACATCTCCTTAGACCACTTACGGTTCTTCACATCAAAGAGCAGCATGCCGGAGGCATCGGATACATCGGTGCAGTGTACGCCAGTCAGCTTATAGGCGATATAATCCTTGGGCAGCATGATCCTGGCAATCCTGGCAAAATTCTCCGGCTCCTTATTTTTCACCCACAGAATCTTGGGAGCCGTAAAACCGGTAAAGGAAATATTGGCCGTATACGCCGACAGCTTATCCTTGCCGATCACATTGTTTAAATAATCACACTCCTCATATGTACGGCCGTCATTCCACAGCAGCGCAGGGCGGATCACCTTGTCATCCTTGTCCAAAATCACCAAACCGTGCATCTGTCCTCCGAAGCTGATGCCCGCCACCTGACTCTTATCCGCGCCAGCCAGCAGCTCCTCCATACCGATCATGGTCTGCTCATACCAGTCCTCGGGCTTCTGCTCCGACCAGCCCGGATGGGGGAAGAAAATGGGATATTCTCTGGAAACAATGTTCCGGATCCTGCCCTCACCGTCCATCAGCAGCAGCTTTACCGCCGAAGTTCCTAAATCAATACCGATGTATAACATATCTTAACCTCCGTTTCTTACGCCCGCCGCACGCCGGAGCCCTTCTCCGTCTGCATTGTGTCCGAGCACGCTATCTATAGCATACTCGTTTTGAGAAATAAAATCAATACTCCTTTTCCATTTTCGTAATTATGCACATTTTTACAAATAAATTCTGGTAAATATGATAGGGATCCTTGTTGTGCTCGAGCACGTTAAGGATTATGATTTGACTTCAAACTATATTTATGATAGGGTAAAAACAGATATGACAGCAGAACTCAAAATCGGAGGAACGCTATGGCAACGATAAAAGAGATTGCAGCTCTGGCAGGAGTGTCCAGAGGGACTGTGGACCGTGTATTGAATAACCGGGGCTCGGTAAATCCGGAGACGGCGGAAAAGATCCGGGAGATCGCCAAGGCATTGGACTACAAGCCCAATATCGCCGGGCTGGTGCTGGCGGCTCAGAAAAAAAGGCTGAAGCTGGGCGTCGTCCTGTTTTCAGCGGAAAATCCTTTTTTTATTGATGTGGAAGAGGGAGTCACGGAAAAAGCCGAGGAGCTGGCCGGTTATAACTGCACCGTTATCCTCAAGCATATCACCTACGGGGTGGAACAGCAGCTGCAGGCTATCCGGGAGCTGGTGGAGGAGGAGGTAAACGGAATCGCTCTGGCCCCTTATAACGATGAACGGATCCGGGAATGCATCAACACCCTGTACGAGCAGGGCATCCCCGTGGTAACCTTTAATACCGATATTGAAAATTCCCGGCGAATTGCCTATGTGGGCAGCCATTATGCCAAAAGCGGACAGACTGCCGCCGGGCTGATGCATCTGATGACTCAGGGGCAGGTCCGGGTGGGTATCGTGACAGGCTCCCCCGATATTCTGTGCCACACCGAGAGGGTAGCCGGTTTTGTCAGCTCCCTAAAGCGTTATAAATCCGATATGGAGATTGTGGATATCATAGAGAACCATGATGATGAATTTGAGAGCTATGAAAAAACCACCCAGCTGCTGACAGAGCATCCCGAGATCAATGCGCTGTTCTTTGCAGCGGGCGGCGTAAACGGCGGCTGCCGCAGCATTTCCATGCTGGGGCTGGAAGGCCGGATCCGTGTGATTGCTTTTGATAAGGTTCCCACCACCAAAGCACTGGTGAAAAAGGGCATCATTTCCGCCACGATCTGCCAGCAGCCCAAGATCCAGGGATCCAAGCCACTGACACTGCTTTTCGCCTACCTGACCACCGGCGAACTGCCGGAGAAAGAGTACAACTATGTGGCGGTGGATATCCGTATCCGGGAAAACATCTGACCTCTTACCCTCTCACCCATACACGCATCTCGCCCTCGCCCCGATTGTTCCAGGCATAATAGGGGATCATGCGCAAGGTGATCTCCCGCTCCTGCTGCGGCTGCCAGGGACGGTACAGTTCCTGACTTTCCGCAGGCACCAGCCGTCTGCCGGGCACCTTCAGTACGATCATGGAATGGCCCAGCTCCTCCGTCCGCTCCGTCTGTATTTCCTCAGGCTTCATGCTCTGCAGATCCAGTCTGCACAGATGCAGATCCTTGCCGTTGTCCGCCTCTTCCAGGCAGTAGACCACAGGCCCCCGGGCAACAGCCGCCTTCCCTATGTCCTCCCGCACCTTCGGATCCGCTGTCAGGATCCGCACCGGCATCTCCATATCCAGCAGGATCTC
>CAZFYD010000136.1:0-5563 GCA_964523315.1 uncultured Acetatifactor sp. | reverse complement strand
AGCAAGCTCGACGAATCTGTGTATCTGTCCAAATCGGCTGTAAATAGTAACAATTTGTTTGCACATTTTCCGCTCCTATGATAACATATTGAAAAAATGCGGGTAAAACGGTATTATCCTCTGCACTATAGAGAAAGGTTATGTTTTCGGCATGAAAAAACACAAGGGTTTTATTATCGCAATACTATTTCTTCTATTAATTCTCTCCGTCTGTGCGGGACTGCTGTTTGGAAGCGTCCCTTTAAAGCCGGCGGACATTTTTTCCTGTCTGTCCGGTAAGGGAACCGGCACCACCGCTTATATACTGCTCACCACCGTGCGGCTGCCCAGGGTACTCGGCGGGCTTCTTGCCGGCATGGGACTTGCCTGCTCCGGCGTGATTCTGCAGGGAGTCATGAACAATTCCCTTGCCAGTCCCAACACCATAGGCGTGAATTCCGGTTCCGGCTTTGCGGTTATGCTGGCACTGCTTCTGTTTCCCGACCGCTTTTATCTGCAGCCGGTTTTTGCCTTTGGGGGAGCGCTGCTGACCACCCTGGCGGTATTTTCACTCGCCTATTTTGCTGACAGCTCCCGCACGACCATTATTCTGGCCGGTATCACCATATCCAGCTTTCTGAACGCAGGAGTCAACACCATTAAGCTGCTTAATACGGATATTACGATAAACCTCACTTCCTTTTTAATCGGCTCCCTGTCCGGACTGACCGTCAATAAGCTGCTTCTCCCCGGGCTCTGCATTCTGGCGGCCTTTCTGATATGCCTGTTTTTTGCACAGCCTCTAAATATTCTGGGGCTGGGAGACGATATCGCCGGTTCATTGGGGCTGAGAGTTTCCTTTACCCGTTTTACTCTGCTGATCCTCTCCAGCATTATGGCCGGATGTGTGGTAAGCTATGCCGGGCTGCTGAGCTTCATCGGTCTTGTTGTGCCCCACATATGCAGGCAGCTCTTTGGCAATGATGCCCGGTTCCTACTGCCCTGCAGTGCGCTGCTGGGCGCCAGCTTTGTGATTCTGTGTGATTTATTGGGAAGAGTGCTTACTGCCCCCTTTGAACTGCCGGCAGGCATTATCATGGCTTTCATCGGCGGGCCCTTTTTCCTGTATCTTCTTCTTAAAAAGAAAGGAGGACGGAGAGTCCATGCTTGAATATCGAAAGGTTTCCGCTTCCTGCGGGCACACCCCCATTTTGGAAAACATTTCCGTATCCTTTCCCAGGGGAAGGATTACCACCATAGTGGGCCCCAACGGCTGCGGCAAAACCACTCTGCTGCAATGCTTAAACGGTATGTCCAAAGTGACCTCCGGCTCCATTCTGGCAAACGGAGAGGATTATCTGGCGCTGCCGGTAAAGCTCCGGGCACAGCGGCTGTCCTTTCTCCCGCAGGTACGTACGATTATTCCTGCCCTTCCCGTAAAAACCCTGGTGGAACACGGCCGTTTCCCGCACCTTGGATTTGCCCGCCGGAAAACGCCGGAGGATACCCGTCTGGTGGAGCAGGCCATGCATTTCACCGGAACCTATGAATACCGCAATGCCTATGTGGATACCCTCTCCGGAGGCATACGCCAGCGGGTATTTTTTGCCATGGTGCTGGCTCAGGACTGCGATATCATCGTGCTGGATGAGCCAACTACCTACCTGGACCTGCAGGGGCAGCGGGAATTCCTGGACATGCTTTTTGCCCTGAAGGAGCAGGGAAGAACCGTCATTGCAGTACTCCATGACCTGGCCCAGGCAATTCGTATTTCCGATCAGCTGATTGTGATGAATGACAGAAAAATTGCTGCTGCAGACACCCCAATGGAATGTCTGCAGCAGCATGTAATAGACGATGTTTTCCAAACGAAATGGAAAAAATTTACAGATGATGACGGAGAATATTACTTTTTCCGGTAAAGCTTCAGCAATCACCTATTTTACTACCGTCACCTTATCAGGTACGGCGATCTCAGCCGCATCCGTATTGATGAAATCCCGGATATTGAAATCCTCATCAAAGCTTCCGTGCGCCAGTGCCCAATCCTTCATCTCATCCAGATGCGCTGCGCCCTCCTCACTGAATCCGATCTTACAGGTTATGGCGGACCAGTTAGCCACAAAATCGGCGGCATCTATGCCGATCTGGGATTCCAGATACTCTCCTGAGCGCTGCAGATCTTCCTGCATAAAGTCAAAGCTTTCCTGTATGGAAATTAAAAACTTTGCCAGAATATCTGCGTGCTCCGCATTGTATTCTCTGGAGGTGATAAAGAATGCGCCGTCTATCATATCCAGCTCCTCGGACGGTACCGCCAGGATCCATCCATATTCCTCATACTTTTTAGCGGAGGATCCGGTCACATATACAGCGGACGCATCGCCCTTCTGCGCCAGCGCAAGCTGTGTCTGAAGAGAATCCGCAGCGATAATATTCTGCTTGCTTTCATCAAGTCCCAAATACTCCATGACCACACTGTTCTGATAATCGGATACGGTTGCCAGAATCGTCAGAAAGCCCTCACTGCCATCAAGCGCTTCCAGATTGTCTGCGTACTGCGGCGCCACATATAAGCCTCCTGTCTTTAATCCGCCGCCGCTGAGTTCGGAGAAAATAATCAGATTGGTGTCATGGAAGGTATTGCCGAATCTGTTGACCGTTGCATAATTTGCCATATTACCCACATCTGCGGTTCCGTTTGCCACCGCATCAATGGTGTTAATGCCTCTGCCGTATTCCGTTACCTCCACATTTAAACCGTTCTTCTCAAAAATCCCCTGCCACAGGCCGACCAGAACGGTATACTGATCAAACCCATTTGTCATAACGGCTACCCGTAATGTCTGCAGGTCTTCCGAATTTTCCGAGCCTGCAGCCTGCCCACCATCGCTCGACTGCTGTCCGCAGCCGGTCAGTACCATCGCTGCCGCAAATACTGCCGCTGCGAGTCTTTTCAATTTTAC
This sequence comes from uncultured Acetatifactor sp., assembly GCA_964523315.1. GTDB lineage: Bacteria > Bacillota > Clostridia > Lachnospirales > Lachnospiraceae > Acetatifactor. The sequence continues at coordinate 2,618 of CAZFYD010000136.1, read as the reverse complement.
TGTCAATATTGCCGCATATGCCTTTATCCGTCTTCCTCTCATACTCATTTCCTCTTTTCCGCTAATTTAAGATCTTCTCAAGCTGCTCCGGGGTAAAATCCGCTGTTTTAACGGCTATGGGCTCTTTGCCCTCTTCCGTCACCACATATGCGTCCAATTCCTTTTTTCCCTGCTCCAGGGCAGTGCGTATATTCAGAATACCGATATAGGTGCCCGCCGCAATAGGCCTCTCCGTCACCAGGGGAAGCACTCCCGCCGCCAACAGCGTACTCACCGCCTCATCGGAATAGCTGACAGCAAAATCAATCGTAGTGCCATTGGCAATCTGGAACAATGCATCCTCCTCTGTAACCTTCTCAAGCCGTTCTACGGACACTGCCGTTCCCAGCTGTGACGTCCGAAAGCGGAAACCGTCAACCGTCTTTCTCAAAATGCCCGTTGCCGCCCGCAGCTCATCCCTTCCGAACACCGGGCAGGCGTCAGCCTGGCCCGCTGCCTCTGCATTCTTCATATTTTCGGTTTTTTCGGTATAAACCGCAGCCTTCTGCTGCACCGCCTCATAGCTGTTATCAATTACCTGAACGACAACATGATCCGTGATAGCCCTTTTTTCATATTGTAAATCCTTATATTTGAATAACATAATGATTCCCCTCTACCAAGCCAGTTCCTTTCCCTATTTTAAACGGAACTTCTCGCTTTTCTCTATTTGTACAATTTTTCCATCCTGTACGCTGATTAACACTGAGCCATAGGCGATGTCCTCAAGATTCTCCTTGATCTTTTTCAGATCATTGTCCGTCACCGCATGCTTGACTTTCAGTTCTGATCCATCTGCCATATCGCTGCACTCCTTTCTCCTCTTCCCCATATGCCGAAGCAGGCTTAAAGCTTTTTCTCCAGCCACACCCAAAGGCGGTACATGAAATAGCCCCAGATCAGAAACAGAAGAATCAATACCGCCATGGGAGTCCGGGAAATATAGTGGCTCCCGTTCACAAGCTCTGCAAAGCCGGGCATATCTGCATAATAGTATGCGCCTGCGCCAAAATCCAGACTGTCCGCCAGTCCCAGATGATTGCACATGATATATCCGGTTAATCCTAATATTCCCGCTGCAATTATTAGCTTCAATGTCTTCACAAAATACTTTTTCATGCCATTCCTATCTGCGCAATGCGCTGCGCATTTACCTCCATAGCTGCATCCTTTTTATGTATCTATTGATTAGAGAACCAAATTCGGCAGCGGAACAAATTTTCCCGAAAGCAGAAGGTACACCGCCAAAAATGTCAGCACAATATTAAACAGCTGTCCTACCACATATAATACCAGAGGCTTACCACCCTGGAACTGCTCCTTGATCTCCCGGAAATTGGTATCCAGGCCGATACTGGTAAAGGCCAGAACAAATGCCCAGTTCTTATACTGATCCAGCACACTGTTGATACTGGAGACAGCTTCTTTTCCTGCAGCGGGCAGGATCACAAAGGATGCAATCAGAGACGCTGCAAAGAAGCCCAGGATAAACTTCGGTAATCTGTACCAGATCTCTGCTGCCGTGATCTTCCTGCTGCCGTCGGCACTGTTCTTCTCAACATGAGCGGTAAAGAAAATAGCCACTGCAAATGCAATAAACCCAATCAGAATATTCTGGATGGACTTTACCAGAACCGCCACCGTCTGCGCTGTCTCGCCAAGTGCAGTACCGGCTACCGTAACAGCGCCGGTGGAATCCACGGTACCGCCAATCAGCGCACCGCCCATAACTTCTCCGAGACCAACCGCTCTGATGATAATGGGCTCAAATACCATCATAATAACCGTAAAGATGATGGAAATAGATACTGCAAGGGAAAGATCTGTTTTCTTTGCCTTACTGGATGCACCGACTGCAATCGCTGCGCTGGTACCGCAGACGCTGGTTGCGGTGGAAAGGGTGATTACTAAGGGCTTATTGTCCATCTTTAATACTCTTGTTCCGAAAAACCACATAAAGATAATTACAATAGGAGTAACTACCCATGCAATACCCAGTCCGTAAAGCCCGAAATTGATAATGTTAGAAAACAGTACGGAGAATCCCATGATAACCAACCCGGCTTTTATGTAGTATTCTGTCTGTACTGCGGGCTTTAACCACTTAGGCACGCCTATGGTATTAGCGATCAGAAGACCGACTATCAGGGAGAAGAACGCCCACTCCAGATAACGGTTGAAGGTATATTCCGCACTGATCAGACGCACCAGAACGGCCAGAACAAACAGCCCAAGGAATGCCGGAATATATTTCTTTGCCGAAATTCCTCTCAGGACATTGCCGCCTACGAATAACACGCCTAAAACAACCAGCGTCAATAACAGTTTTCCAAAAAAAGCTCCATTCAGCTGGTTCAGAAGACTATTGTCCTTTCCCCATGTGGAAAACTTGGCGGCATTGAAATCAAATGCTCCGGTTAATACCCCTATTGCGGCAATGGCAATTATGATAAATCCGATCCAGATTGCCAGCCAATCCTCCTGCTTATATAAATCACTTAACTGAAATTTGCCTGTGGTAACATATTCATCCTTTTTTGCTGCTACCGTTTCCTCTTTCTTAGCCATTTTTTCCTCCT
>CAZFYD010000135.1:0-5622 GCA_964523315.1 uncultured Acetatifactor sp. | reverse complement strand
GCTCAAAAGAGCCCCTGGGTGTCGTGCCTCATTTCCCCACCCCGTGAAAAGTAACCATCCGCCAGCTGCTGCCCGTACTGTTCCCATTCCTCTTCGGGAATCCCCGCCGCTTTCAGCGTCTCCTCCACAGTCAGGTGAAGCTCTTTCATAACGCTCCTCATTACTGACAGCGTTCCTTCTGTTCGCCCTTCTCTTCTCCCTTCTGCCCTTCCTTCTGCCCGTCCTTTCCAGACATACTGATCAAACAATCCGCCCATTGTAATTTCATCCTCCTCTCTGATGTCCATTTCCTTCATAAAAAGCTGCGTGTCGTCAAACTCCTCATCCCCTGACAGGCTGCGCAGCAGGTCGATCAGCGCCTTCTTATGTACCACCTTCCGGTCGGTGCGGTAGCTGTCACCCTCTGCCAGATAGTCCACTACGATGCGCATGTCGCTGGTAAAGCGCTCCCTGACCTCTGCCGGGAGATGCCGCATCTCCCACACGTGGAGCTTCATGTCGTCTATGTAGTCCCACGTCGGCCCGGGTATCTTCTTTCCGCAGAACATCCGCCGTATGCTCTGCGGACCGCTCCAGCGTTTCTTCCCCCAGTAGAGCACGAGCTCCAGAACAGGGCATGTCCAGCCGATCTTTGCATCGTACTGCTCCCTGTAATAGCCGCCGACATATCCCGCTTTCCGGATCAGCATACGGCTGTCCACAGCTGTCTGGTTCGCGAAAAGATAGACCATGGTCAGTTCCCTGTCTATAAACTCATATTTCGCCAGATCCTCCAGCTGGTTCCTGCTCCCCAGACTTCCCCTGTAGAGGGTCTCCGTCGGCGCAGGCAGAAGGTTCCTTTCCCTGACAGCCTTTTTCCCTTCGTGCAGCAGCGCATTGAGGATGTCTGCCGCCACGTCGGGATACGCTTCAAATTCCTTTGTCACGATGTCATTCTTTTCCACCCATTTCCTCCTCTGCTTTGCAACAGGAGAAAATGACGTGTATGGAAGACAGCCGCATAACGCCCGGCATAGCTCCACTCCTTTCCGCCTGTCTGCAGTTGTAATCTCATGAATCTCTGGCGAAAAGCCGGAGCGCCATGCCATGCACCGCATCTGCGCTGCACAAAGCCTGACGTATCGCACATGGAATGAAGAAGCTTCTGTGCGATGAAAGATTTCTGATAGCCTTACTCTAGCACAGCTGGCCTGGGAATGCAAGAGGAATTTTTATTGAAATATTTTCGATCGGTCGAGTAGACTTGCCCATTACGGGGCAAGCCCCTCCACAGAACCGGATGTGCGGCTTTTCCGCATCCGGCTCCTTGCAAAGTTAATTGTTCAACAACTATCCATATATACTGACATATATTTTAGGACGCGCCAGTGGGAATTTCTTCAGCATTGCTATCCGACCATCCGACTGCCTGTGGCCCGTTTGCACTCCTTCGTCAGTTGTCGAGCATACCACTTATACATTACTGGCTTCACACTAGCCTGATATGGAAGCCACAGGCTCTCCCCAGTTGACGCAGCATCATTGTACGACATGGCTGACTTCCTACGATTTACCCGACACGTTGCCGTGTCGTGTACAAGGTTTGCTATTGGTGGTGCGGCTGTCACCTTACCAAATGGGATTTCCACCCACTAAATGCTGCACCCTTCTGGGCGCACTTACTATTCACAGCCGATTTGGACAGATACACAGATTCGTCGAGCTTGCTCGTACGAAGCTGTATATCTGTTCCAAATCTGGCTGCGAAGCAGACGTAACAGCCTCGCATCCGGTCACGCTCTTCCCATCTGTGTCAGATACATCTGCGCATACTCACCCTCCAGCGCCATAAGCTGCTCATGAGTGCCCTGCTCGGCAATCCGGCCGTCACGGATCAGCAGGATCAGATCGGAATCCCGGATCGTGGACAGCCTGTGGGCAATAATGAAGGAGGTACGCCCCTCGGTAATGGTCAGCATGGCCTGCCGGATATGCTGCTCCGTCACCGTATCCACAGAGCTGGTAGCTTCATCCAGAATCATAATGGGCGCCCGGTTCAGCACTGCCCTGGCGATGGTCAGCAGCTGACGCTCACCCTGGCTCAGCTCTGCTCCTCCCTGGTGCAGCAGCGTCTCATAACCCTGAGGAAGCCTGCGGATAAAGCTGTCCGCCCCCGCAATTCGGGCCGCCGCCTCAATCTCTTCCGGCGGCGCCTCCTCATGTCCATAGCTGATATTTTTTCGGACAGAAGTGGCAAACAACGCCGTATCCTGGAGCACCACGCCAAAGGCCTGCCGCAGTTCTCCCAGCCTGTACTCCCGCAGATCATGACCATCTAAGAGGATAGCCCCCTCCTGCACGTCATAAAAACGGGTCAGCAGATTAATCAGCGTGGTTTTTCCGGAGCCTGTTGGGCCTACCACCGCCACCCTGGCTCCCGCCGGAATCTCCAGATCAATATGTTGCAGAATGGGTTTATCCGGCCGGTACCCAAAAGTCACATCTCGGAAGCTGACAGCGCCCCGGATGCCTGCTGCGCTTAATGCTCCCGGTACATCCTCCGGCTCACAGGCCTCATCCAGGATCTCGATGATCCGCTCTGCGCCCGCTACCGCCGTCTGAAAATTATTATAGATATTGGCGATATCTACAAAGGGCCTGGAAAACTGACGGGAATACAGCAGGAAGCTGGAGATCTCCCCCACCGTCAGCCTGCCCTGCAGCGCCATTACCCCGCTGGCAATGGCAATCAGCACATAGGTCAGATTATTAATGACATTCATCATCGGCATCAGATAGCCGGAGGCAATCTGGGCTTTCGTCGCCACCTGGCAGAAGGCGTCATTATTCTCGATGAATTTTGCCACCATTTCCTGCTCCTGGCCGAAAGCCTTCACCATGCCGATGCCGGAAATGCTTTCCTCCACCTGCCCGTTGAGCTGCCCCAGAATAGCCTGCTGCTTCCGAAAGAGCACCTTCGTCCGTCTGGTTACCGCCCGTGTCAGCAGAAAAATCAGCAGCACCGCAAACAGCGCAATGACCGTCAGCAGAGGACTCATCCAGACCATGACGCAGAAGATTCCTGCAATCGTAAATCCGTACAGCATCAGCTGCGTCAGCGAATCGGATATGGTGGTACTGATATTGTCCACATCATTGGTCAGACGGCTCATCAGTTCCCCATGCTGCCGGGTATCAAAAAAGGACAGGGGCAGCTTCTCCATATGCACAAACAGCCCGGTACGGATATGCAGGATCATCCGCTGGCCGACGCCCGCCATCAGAAACTGCTGCAGAAAACGGATCAGCCAATCCCCCAGATACAGCGCCGCCAGTATTGCCAGCAGCTGCATAAAGGGGTCGCCGCTGTCGATCCCGTTGACCGCCCTGCCGATCAGGTACGGCGAAAGGACAGCAGAACCGGAAGCCAGCCCGGACAGAAGCAGGATCCATCCCAGACCTTTCCGGTGTCCCTTCGTCAGCTGCCACAGCCGTATCAATGTCCCCTTCATATCCTTGGGTTTTACAGCAGGAACACCCCTTGCCCGCCCTAACTGAGAAGGCGGCGTTGCCATATTTTTATCCATGGAGCGCACCTCCTTCCACGAGATAATCTTCTGCGATCAGCTGTTCTGCGTCTGATAACGCTTTCCCCGTTTCTCTTCCCCTCCGGGAAGCCTCCGGAGAAGCCATCGCTTGCCCGGGCATTTCCTCTCCGATCTGAGAACGATAAATTGCCCGATAGGGTTCACAGCCTGCCAGCAGCTCCTCATGGGTTCCAAAGCCGCAGATCCGCCCGTCCTCCATACAGAGAATATGATCCGCTTTCATGACTGTGGCAATCCGCTGGCTTACCAGCAGTACGGTCATGCCTGCTGCCTCCCGGCGGATTCCCTGCAGTACTCTGGCCTCCGTGGTGGCATCCAGGGCGCTGGTACAGTCATCCAGAATCAGTATCCGGGGCTTTTTCAGAAGTGCCCGGGCAATGGACAGGCGCTGCTTCTGCCCGCCGGAGAGGTTTACGCCTCCCTGGCCCAGCTGCGTTTCATAGCCCTCCGGCAGCTTTGAGACAAAATCCTCTGCGCAGGCCGCCTTTGCTGCCCGCCGGATCTCCTCCTTGGTGGCCTGCTTATCTCCCCACCGAAGATTTTCCTGTATTGTGCCCGTAAAAAGCAGTGCTTTCTGGGGTACCACCGCAATCATCTGCCGCAGCAGCGCCACCGGCACCCGGGTCACATCCTGGCCCCCCACCAGCACCTGCCCCTCCCGGGCATCATAAAACCTCGGCACCAGATTCACCAGCGTGGATTTACCGGAGCCGGTGGGGCCGATGATTCCGATGGTCTCTCCCTCCCCGGCGGCAAAGCTGGCCTGATAAATCGCCGGGCGGGCTGTGCCCGCATAGGCAAAGGAAACCTGCCGGAAAGCAACGGCGCCGCTTAACGCCAATGTCTGCGGGAAAGCTTCCGCCTCTTTCTGGGCCGGTACCTCATCGAGTATCTCCTGCACCCGGGCGGCGGAGGCCACTGCCCGAACGGCGGAGTTCAGAATATTGGATACCATTCCCAGTGCAAACAGCACCTGGGTCATATAATTGACGCAGGCCATCAGCCGCCCGATCTCCCCGGTCAGCTCCCGCCCGGAGAGCCACAGCATCACAACAATACCTGCATTGACCGTCAGATTGATCAGCGGGCCGAATACCGCCATGACACGCATGGAGGCAATTCCGGCATCAGCCAGCTGCCGGGAGGACTCCTGAAACTTTTCCTGTTCCTGTTCCTCCGCCCGGAAAGCTTTCACTACCCGGATGGCACTCAGAAATTCCCTGCTGGTCTGATTCAGTCCGTCCAGCTTCTTCTGCATCCTGTCAAAGCGTGGGTAGCCCAGCTTCATATTGCCGTAGATCAGCAGCCCGGCAATCACCAGAATCACCAGCATCAGCGGCAGCAGACCGGGCATCTGCAGAATAATCAGCGCCACGGCACCGATGCAGGTTACCGGCGCTTTCAGCATAATCCGCATAATGCCGTTGATAAAATTCTGCATCTGGGTCACGTCATTGGTAATCCGGGTAATGATGGAGGCAGGCTGCAGCCGGTCAATATTTTCATAGGACAATGTCTGTACCTTTTCGTAAATAGCCAGCCGTATTTCCTTGCTGATCAGCTGGGAGGTTTTGCTGGCATAGATATTGCGTACCGCTGCGCCTACTGCCCCCAGGGCGGTAATCCCCAGCATGATGGCTCCATACTGCAGAATCGTACCGATCTCCCGGTTTTTGACCCCCTTATCCACAATATAGGACATGAAGGTAGGTTGCAGCAGATCCGCAAAGGTCTCTATGGTGAGAAACAGCACCGCAATCAAAAACATGCCTATATGCTTTTTGACAAACCGAAGCATTAATTTCATAATTCTTCCCTTTCCCTGCTTTCCGTACCTGAAATATTCCGGCAGAATCATTCACATATAAAGGAGATAACCCATAAGGTATCTCCTTCTCATCAGATTCCTATTGCATTTTATTAGTACCGATAAATCCAATACCCATATTACCCATTTTCCGATCCCTTTGTCAATATCTATTTGAACCAAATCGCACATGCTGTGCGATAGCCTTTCTATTTTTTTCAATGCACC
>CAZFYD010000134.1:2883-5641 GCA_964523315.1 uncultured Acetatifactor sp. | reverse complement strand
ACGCTTCTGATGGGTATCCTTCTGACCATATGGGTATCAATCTGTCATATTACGCCGGTCTGGGATCAGATGCAGGTGTATCTGGACGCCATGGATTTCAAGGCGGGGAATTTTCAGGATATGACAGGGTATATCTATATGTGTCCGCACCAGTACGGACTGACCTTTCTGTATGAGGTCTTTCTGGCATTCGGCGGAGGCTATCGGCTGCTGCAGTATATCAATGTGCTGATGGTTATGTGCATTGTTTTCTGCGCTTATCTGATTGTGGAGGAGCTATTTGGGGACGTGCGGGCTTCCCTGTATACGGTGCTGGGCAATCTGCTGTTTTTTCCCATGTGGATCTATGTGAACTATGTGTACGGAGAACTGCTGTCCATGGGCTTTAGTATGCTGGGGATCTGGCTGCTGATCCACTGGTGCCGCACCGGAAAGCACAGGTATGCGGTACTTTCCCTGCTGGCCCTGAGCGTGGCCGTGCTGGCCAGAAGCAATGTGCTGGTGGTCCTGATTGCCGTATGCATCACCATGCTGGTTCACAGCCTGCGCCGGCGCAGCTGGAAAGCCCTGCTGGCGGCTCTGCTGGTGCTGCTGGTGCCTGTGGGAGCCATAGGAGCCATGCGCTGGAGCTATGAGCTGCGCTCGGGGAACCGGATCGAGGGCGGCATCCCGGCAAGCATGTATATTGCCATGGGCATGCAGCGCTCTCCGGGGGGCGCCGGTGTCTATAATGGATATAATAATTCCGTATTCCGGGGGGAGGCCGGCAGCGACGAAGAAAAGGCGAATGAAATTGCCGTGACCTATATCCGGGAGCGGATTATGGAATTTCAGAATGATACGGCCATGGCCAGGGAATTTTATAAGGAGAAGATCCAGGAGCAGTGGAATGAACCCACTTTCTGCAGTTTGGTTATGACGGCTACCTTTGAACAGCCTCCCTCGGGGATCGTGGAGAAGCTGTATTACGGTTCTTGGCAGCAGCGCTACAGGGACTATATGAACCGCTATGTGACTGCTTTGTATCTGGGCGTGATTCTCTATTGCATCGCAGGCCTGCTGCGGAAAACCGATATTCTGCAGTGCCTGATGCTGATCGGCGTCATCGGAGGCTTTCTGTTCAGTATCCTGTGGGAGGCCAAGTCCAGGTATGTATTGCCTTATATTGTCCTGCTGATTCCCTATATGGCTCTGGGGATATCGGCGCTGCAGACCTGGGCAGGCAGGGCTGCTGCGTTTTGCAGCCGAAGCTTTCATGGGGAAAAGAGAGGAAGGCGGTCATGAAGGAATACCGGGATGAGGAAAACATTATTTATCTGAGGCCCATGACTTATGCGGATACGGAGCTGATCGTGTCCTGGAGAAATCAGGAGGCAGTGCGCAGGAATTTTATCTATCAGGAGCTTTTTACCAGGGAGAGCCATGAAAACTGGATCCGTACCATGGTGGAGACCGGCAGGGTGGTGCAGATGATGATCTGCGAGACGGCGGGAGACCGTCCGGTGGGTTCTGTATACCTGAGAGATATTGACAGGAAACATCAGAAGGCGGAGTATGGGATTTTCATCGGCGGTGAGGGAGCCAGAGGAAAGGGATACGGGACCATGGCGGCCCGGCTGATGATCCGATATGCCTTTGAGGAGATGGGCCTGCACAGGCTGTTTTTGAGAGTGTTTGCAGAGAATACCCGGGCGATCCGCAGCTATGAGAAGGCCGGTTTTGAGCGGGAGGCCTATCTGCGGGAGGACGTGTGCATCGACGGGTGCTATCGGGATATGGTGCTGATGGGGATCCTGAACCCGGCGCACAGGAATCAGAAGGAAAACAGAAGCGCTATCCGATAGCAGCGGGGCGGTGCCGGAATTTGGGCACGCCGGAGGGAGGTTTCAGATTGGAAGGAACAATGGACAGTACAAAAAAACGAATCAGCTTTGTGATTCCCTGTTACCGGTCAGAGCATACATTGGAGCATGTGGTGGCGGAGATTCATGAGACGATGGAGGGCATGGGACAATATGAGCATGAGATCATTCTGGTCAACGACTGCTCGCCGGACGGGACATGGGCGGTCATCCGCAGGCTCTGTCAGGAGGATCAGCGGATCAGGGGGATCAGCTTTGCCCGCAATTTCGGCCAGCATGCGGCGCTGATGGCAGGGCTGCGGCAGTCTACAGGGGAGTATGTGGTATGTCTGGATGACGACGGACAGACGCCGGCCAACGAAGTGGGAAAACTGCTGGAGAAGCTGGAGGAGGGCTATGATGCGGTCTATGCCAGCTACAGCCATAAGCAGCATTCGGCCTTTCGGAATCTGGGCAGCAAGGTCAATGAGCTGATGACCCGCATTATGCTGGAAAAGCCAAAGGAGCTCTATATTTCCAGCTATTTTGCCGTACGCCGCTTTGTGGTGGACGATATGATCCGCTATGAAAATTCCTATCCCTATGTGATCGGGCTGGTGCTGCGTACCACCAAAAATATTGCCAATGTGGAGGTACAGCACCGGGAGAGAGAGGAAGGCAGTTCGGGATATACGCTGAAAAAGCTGATCAGCCTGTGGTTTAACGGTTTTACCGCTTTTTCGGTAAAGCCGCTGCGGCTTGCTACCGGGATCGGGTGCATCAGCGCAGTGGTGGGCTTTTTGTATGGCCTGTATACGATTATCAAACGTCTAGTCAATCCGGACGTGCCCATCGGCTTCAGCTCCACCATGGCGGCCATTGTGTTTTTCGGCGGCATGATCATGATTATGCTGGGG
>CAZFYD010000134.1:0-2783 GCA_964523315.1 uncultured Acetatifactor sp. | reverse complement strand
TACTATAAGCAGGTGGAGGGGATCCTATCCCATGGGTATCCCCAGGGATATTTCGGTTTTAATGAAAGCCATGCGCTTAAGCTGTCCTTCGCAGCCTGGAGTCCGGTGCTGGTGTGGCCCTGGCTGCTGTACGGACTGCTGCTTGGCTGGAACCTGATGGCCCCCATTTACAGCAATATTCTCTTTCTGACGCTGGCTCTGATACTGTTTGTGCTGCTGGTAAAGCCCGGCTGGAAGCAGCTGGGGCTGATGACGCTGCTGTTTTGCTGCTTTATGCCCTATACAAGGTATATGCTGTGCGGCATGCCGGAGATTATCTGTTTCAGTATGCTGATCGTCTACTGGGGGCTCCTGGTCCATACGGTGGAAAAGGAAACGCCGTGGAAGCTGGCGCTGCTTTTTCTGCTGGCGGGTGTCATGACGCTGATGCGCCCTTATCTGGTCCTGTTTCTGCTGGCTCCGGCCTGGCTGTGGATCAGGAGACGGAGGGCGGCGGGAATTGCGGGATCGCTGGCGGTCCTGGGTGTGACGCTGGGCGGCTATGCGCTGATCAAGCATGATCTGGGAGCGGAGTATTTTACGCCCCTGTTTAAGACGGAATGGCTGGAGCCCTTCCTGCAGGGGCATATTTTCAGCGGGATCCGCGGGATTCTGGCCAAGCTGTATTATGAGGGGAAGACTTTTTTTGCACTGACGCTGCAGGGACTGCGGAGCGGCCTGGCGGAGGGCGCCTTTTTCGCAGTCTATCTTGCAATGCTGGCGATCCTGGTATGGCAGTGTGTGTCGGATCTGCGAAAAAAACAGGGGATGCTTAACGGATATCTTGCATTCTGCTTTTTCAGTATGTGGATGGCTCTGCTGCTGATGTATAAGATGAAGGAGGGAAGCAAGCATCTGCTGACCTTTATGGCCGTGGGCGTCCTGGTGATTGCCCTGATGGAGACTCGGTATTATAAAAAGGCCATGATGATCGGCGCGCTCTGCGTCTATCTGTTCTGGTACCGGGGGGATCAGCCCGGAGACTACCGGATTTACTATGAGGATCAGGAGAGGATGGCGCAGCTTAAGTACTGGGAGGAGACCTTTGGACAGAAACTGGAATTAAAGGAAACGGATACGCCCAATTTTGACAATGTGGTGATCTGGACCTTTAATGACGTACTGGCGGACTCGGAATCTGGGGAGACGGTACTGACGGACTGGCAGATCCTGTATGCCCTGCCGGAGGGCTGGGGGATCAGCTGCTGTTACCGGGACTATGTGGAGGAGCATCTGGAAGAGCTGCAGAGTCTCTATCTGGCCATTCCGGCAGGAGGGCAGCTGCAGCAGCGGTGCGAGGATGCCGGTATGGAGCAGATCGGGCAGGATGGAAAGGTGTGCGTGTACCGGACAAGATAATTGACACACCCAAACGGGGAAAAGGTTGTAACTGTGTAAGTCTGTGATACATGAGGTTAGGGTGGTGAGACTGGATGCGAGAGAAGCGGGCAAGATGGATAACGATTATTACGATATTGCTGCTGGGAGCCATGTTGCTGCTGTGGATCGTGGTCTGGCCGGAGCGGGAGCGCGCCATATATGGTAATAATAGTGCCCACAGTGTCAAAGGGATTATGGCGGATCTGCGGTATGAACGCAGGATCAAGCTGATTTATGAGGAGCTGGATACAGCGGATGAGGCAGAGTATGCCCATCTGTTTTTATCCATGTATCCGATAGATTCCTATGATACTTACTATATTGCTTATTGGCGGGGCCTGGAAACCTTCAAAGCGGAAATGGTGATGGAAAACGGCAGGGAGCTGGCAGGGACGCTGGAATATCTGGAGAACTGGGACACTCCGATTCAGACGGTCTTTCTGGGGCTGGACCCGGAGTGCCTGGAGGAGGAATATCCGCTGGAAGATTCCCTGCTTCCCATGGTCCGGCAGACTCCCGATACCTCCTGGGAGATTCTGGTAGCCAATCCTTCCATGGATTATTGGCGGGAAAAGGAGATACAGGAGTGTCAGGCGGTTATGGACCGGTATGAAGAAGCCATAGCGCTGCTGGTGCAGGAGGAGAATGTCAAGGTGTTCTATGCCTGCGATAAGGAATGGCTGGTGTGCAACGGCAGCAACTATGCCGGAGAGAAGATGCCGGCCGAGAACGCGGCTACGATGCTGCTGGCCTATTATATCCGGGGAGAATATCAGGTGACGCGGGATAATCTGGCGCAGCGTATGACGGATACCCGGGAACTGATTGCGGACTGGTACGGGGACGACCGAAAGCTGGCCGGACTGGAGGATACGGCACTGGTATTTATCGGGGACAGTACCTTCGGCAATTTTACAGGTTCCCTGGCGGTCACGGGCGTGGTGGAAGCGTTCACGGGAGCCGAGGTGCTAAACTGCGGGTACGGCGGGATGGCGGCTGCCTATGGGGATCCGGAATGTCCCGCCCTTGGAGATCTGCTGCAGGCCATCGATCAGGAGGACAGCAGCGGCTTTAACCGGGCGGAAAATACCCCGCCTGCTGTGGAGACGGCTCCGGTGCTGAAGCAGATCGCTGCATCATATGAGAATATGGTGATCTTTCTGGTATTCGGCATCAATGACTATATCAATGGCTTTCCCGTCAGCAGCGAAAATCCCTATGATCAGGACACCTACGCAGGAGCCCTGCGCACCGGGATTGAGGAGCTGCAGAAGCTGTTTCCGCAAGCTAAGCTGGTTCTGCTGAGCCCCAATTTTATCATCTACAATGGATATGGCACCAATTCCGTGGGGGAAGGAAATTTT
>CAZFYD010000133.1:0-5658 GCA_964523315.1 uncultured Acetatifactor sp. | reverse complement strand
TAAGAAAATTATAATGAATTTCGGACGAATGTAAAGTTGCAAAAGCTGGAAGAATATAGTATAATCTGCTTATGCTATGTATAGGCTAGTACTAAATTATCAGAAAGGTACAAATAAATGAAAAATGCATTAATCACCGGAATCTGCGGCCAGGATGGTTCCTATCTGGCTGAGCTGTTATTGGAAAAAGGGTATCGTGTTTATGGTTTGATGCGGAGAAAGGCTGTTGTGGACTACGGCAATGTGGAACACATTAAGGAAAAGATCCATTTTATCTATGCGGATATGACGGATGTGGTATCTCTGGTGAATGCCATGAAGGTATCCGATGCCGATGAGGTATACAATCTGGCAGCACAGTCCTTTGTGGCCACCTCATGGGAGCAGCCCCTGGCAACGGCGCAGATCGATGCGCTGGGTGTTGCCAATATGCTGGAGGCGATCCGTATGGTGAAGCCGTCCTGCCGGTTCTATCAGGCATCCACATCGGAGATGTTTGGGCTGGTGCAGGAGATTCCGCAGAAAGAGACCACACCTTTTTATCCCCGCAGCCCTTATGGGGTAGCCAAGCTGTACGGACACTGGATTACCAAGAATTACCGGGAGAGCTATGGCATGTATGCCTGCAGCGGCATCCTGTTCAATCATGAGAGTGAGAGAAGGGGCAAGGAGTTCGTGACCCGTAAGATCACGGATGCGGTGGCAAGAATCAAACAGGGTGTACAGGAGTATGTGGAACTGGGCAATATGGACTCCAAGCGTGACTGGGGGCATTCCAAGGATTATGTGTATGCCATGTGGCTGATGCTGCAGCAGGAGACGCCGGATGATTACGTGGTAGCTACCAATGAGACAAGAACTGTCAGGGAGTTTGTAGAGACCGCTTTTGCCAAGGTGGGGATTACAGTTGAGTGGTCCGGTACCGGCACAGATGAAGTGGGCAGGGATGCAGCCACCGGTAAGGTAATCGTAAAGGTAAATAAGGATTTCTTCAGACCGGCAGAGGTGGATATCCTGCTGGGGGATCCTGCCAAGGCTCAGAGCAAGCTGGGATGGAAGAGAGAGATCTCCTTTGACGAGTTGGTAGAGCGTATGGTGAATATGGATATGGAACTGGTGCGCAAAGAGATTATCTATGCAAATATTCAGTAGGCAATGATAAAGGAACGGGAAAAGGAATTCTGCAGGGAATTCCTTTTCGTGTAAAAAGCGGGAGAAGGATAGACAATATGTCAAAAGGATTGATAATAGGAGCTGCCGGATTTGTGGGCAGCTACCTGATTGAGGAGATGCATGCCTGCGGGATGGAGGTCTGTGCCACCAAGCTGCCCCATGAGCAGCTGGAGCATCCGCATGCACAGATCTATGATCTGAATATTCTGGATAAGGAAGCCATCGTGGCTCTCCTGCTGGAGATACGGCCGGACTATATCTTTCATCTGGCGGCACAGAGCTCTGTCGGATTATCCTGGAAAAATCCAGGACTGACTGTGGATGTGAATATTAAGGGAAGCATCAACGTAATGGATGCCGTGAGGGAACTGTATTATAAGCCCCGTGTGCTGCTGATCGGTTCAGGAGAGGAGTACGGACACATCCGTCCCGGGGAAACGCCGATCCGGGAAGAGAATCTGCTGCGCCCGGGAAATATCTATGCGGCGACCAAGGCCTGCCAGAATATGATCGGCAGCATCTATGCAAAGGCATATGATATGCAGCTGATGATGGTGCGTTCCTTTAATCATATTGGGCCAGGACAGGCTCCGATGTTTGTGGTATCGGACTTCTGCAAGCAGGTGGCGGAGATCGAAAAGGGGATGCGGGAACCGGTGATGTATGTGGGAAATCTGGCGGCCAGGCGTGATTTCACGGATGTGCGGGACGTGGTTAAGGCGTATGTGAGACTGATTGCGCAGGGAGAGCCGGGGGAGACCTATAACATGGGGTCCGGACATGCAGTGGAGATCCGGAAGGTTCTGGATATGATCATCTCCATGTCGGTAAAGGAGATCCGTGTAGAGATCGATCCGAACAAGATTCGTCCGGTGGATGTGCCGATCATTGAAGCGGACATCACCAAGCTGCATGAACTGACGGGCTGGGAACCCCGGATCCCGTTGGAACAGACGATCAGAGAGACTCTGGACTACTGGCGCATGCATGTATAGAAAGGCGTAAGGACTATGATTAAGAGAGAGGAATTGTTTGGAACGGAAGGAATGACCAGCTCGGATCGCAGCCTGCATACGCCGGGTAATTTCGCCCGCCGTAATCTGCTGTATGTACAGGAGGTGGGGCGACTGAAAAGCTTAAAGCCGCATCGGTGCGTGCGTGAAAAGCTGGAGTCCTATCTGTTTATGATAGTGCTGAATGGCAGAGGCAGTCTGACGGCAGAGGGCAGGAAATATGAACTGCAGGCCGGGGACTGTGCATTGATAGACTGCATGGAGCATTATGAGCATATCAGCGATGAGCAGGACGGCTGGGAACTGGCCTGGGTGCACTATTACGGAAATACGGCGAACAGCTTTTATGAGCTGTTTCGCAAGGGAAACGGCTCAGTGCCGGTGTTTCCCGTTAAGGATACTGAGCAGTGGAATGAACTGATCGGCCGGCTGATGGAATTGCAGAATGATCGGAGCATACTGGCGGAGCTGCAGTGCGGTGAGCTGCTGCTGCATCTGCAGTATCAGATCCTGCAAAGCCTGTCGGATTCCAGCGCCTTAAAGGATGAGCAGGAGAAACAGCTGATGGACAGCGTACGGGAGTGGCTCAATGAGCGTTATGCCGAAGAGGATGTATCTGGTGAATTGGCGCTGGCTTTTTCCCGGCGGTCTGAAGAACTGGACGATTCGTTTGCGCAGTATTATGGAATCCGTATTGAGGAATATGTGGACAGCCGGCGATTTAATGCGGCAAAGGAGCTTTTGCGGTTCAGTATCCGGCCGGTGGAAGAGGTGGCGTCATTATCGGGAATCGGAGATGCGGCTTCCATGCAGCAGATGTTTCAGGAAAAAGAGGGCATGACGGCAGAGGAGTACCGGCAGAAGTGGGCTCAGTGGATTCGATAACCGAAAACCGCGGATGGCGTTTAAACGTCGCCTGCATGACGATACAAGGAGTGTAAGCAGATGAATCTCATATTATTATCCGGCGGCAGCGGAAAGCGGTTATGGCCCTTATCCAATGATATCCGTTCAAAACAGTTTATCAAAATGTTCCGAAATGAGGAGGGCGAGCTGGAGTCCATGCTGACCCGCGTATTCCGGCAGATCGTATCGGTGGATCCGGAGGCCAGGATCACCATTGCCACCAGCAAAAAGCAGGCCAGCACGATCAAAAATCAGCTGGGAGACAGGGTAAATATCTGCGTGGAGCCACAGAGGCGGGATACCTTTCCGGCGATCTGCCTGGCGGCTTCCTATCTGCATGACGAGCTTCAGGTTCCGGAGGATGAGGCAGTGGTGGTCTGCCCGGTGGATCCGTATGTGCAGGACAGCTATTTTGAGACATTAAGGCGCCTGTCGGAGCTGGCGCAGCAGGGAGAGGCCAATCTGACGCTGCTGGGGATCGAGCCCACCTATCCCAGTGAGAAATACGGTTATATTATTCCGGTGACGGCGGATACGGTCAGTACGGTCAGTACTTTCAAGGAAAAGCCGGACGAGGAGACTGCCAGAGCCTATATTGCTCAGGGAGCGCTTTGGAACGGCGGTGTGTTTGCCTTTAAGCTGGGCTATCTGCTGAAGCGGGCCCATGAGCTGATTGATTTCACCGATTACCGGAATCTGTTTTCAGTCTATGAGAAGCAGAAGAAGATCAGCTTTGATTACGCCGTAGTGGAACAGGAGAAGCGGATTTCTGTGCTGCGGTATCCCGGGGAATGGCTGGATCTGGGCAGCTGGAATACCTTTACCGAGGCAATGGCTTCGGAAACCATCGGTAAAGTGACTCTCGATGACCACTGTAAGAACACTCAGGCGGTGAATGAACTGAATATCCCGATCCTCTGTATGGGCTGTGAGGATATGGTGGTGGCGGCCAGCGTGGACGGCATCCTGGTATCGGCCAAGAGCCGCAGCGCACACATCAAGCCCTATGTGGAGGCGATCGAACAGCAGGCCATGTATGCGGAGAAGTCCTGGGGAAGCTTTACCGTGCTGGATGTGCAGGAGGACAGTATGACCATCAAGGTGGTGCTGCTGCCCGGCCATAAGCTTTCCTACCACAGTCACCAGCACCGCAATGAGGTGTGGACGGTGATGAGCGGCCAGGGCTGTGTGGTGATCGACGGAATGAAGCGTGTGGTGAGACCGGGAGATGTGATTACGATGCCGGCGGGCTGCAGGCACACGGTCATTGCCGATACGGAGCTGAAGCTGATGGAGGTACAGCTGGGTACGGAGATCAGCGTGGAAGATAAGCAGAAATTTGCGGATGTGGAATAAAGGGCAGAAAAATGCCGCCCGGTCGGCTGGCCATGGGCGGCATTTTCTGCCTTATTCTGTACTTATCGATGACTTAAATTATCGATCCTTTTTACAGATCCCGTACATAGATCCAATCGCCTTCCCATTCGGCGGTGGTCTTGTTGTATAAGCGCTTATAAAGCTTATTATCCTCGATCTTGTATACCCATTCTTTTATAGCGGCCATGGGCTGAACGGTTTCTGATCCGTTTCCTGTGGCGGCATGGGCTGACAAAGTGCAGTCGGGAATGATAAAAAATAAAGATAAAGCGCATAATAAGGTAAGTAAAGCGTATTTAAGGTTTTTTCTCATTGTACTCCTCCTCGCTGGAGTAAATCTCCATATCATATGGAAAGTAAACTAATGTGTCTGTGGTTTCCAGAAAGAAGCCATCGCTCATATAGATGTCATACAGGCCGTCTTCATTGATAATGGCGTAGCTGCCGCTCTCACCGGGAAGCATATAGGCGTCGGACAACTCCGGCGGCGTATATTCCCCTTCAAATATAAACAGATAGGACAGAATATACACACCGATGACCATGGCAAATATAGCTGCATTTACCAGATGATTTGCGTTGTCCTTTTTCCTCCGCATCATATGAATGCGGTAGCTCAGAGTGCTTCTTTCGCCGGAAAACAGTATGATCGCCTGTCGGGCTGCCTTTATCCTGTCGTCAGCTTTTTGGGCATAGTGCAAAAGACTACCGATATAAGCCTCTGTTGCCTCTGCGCCCCCGGAGATCATGGAATTATCGACCCGCATATCCAGCAGGGCGTCTACCTGGCGGTTCAGCATATGGCTGAAAGGGTTCCACCAATAAGCGATGACGATCATATTTACGGCAGACTTCAGCCATAAATCATGATGAGCATAATGGCAGATTTCATGCCGCAATGCATACAGGGTTTCCTGCCTGTCGGGATCTGCATTCTCCGGCAGCAATATCAGAGGCTTTCTTAAGCCGATAAGCATCGGCGACTCCACACCGTCCAGCTTGATAACCTGTATTCGTTTCCGCTGCTTCTCCGTGCACAGCTTCGCTAAAAGAGCTGCATAGGGTTCCTCCTCTGTGAGTACCTTTCCGGCTGCCCTGACATAATTCACCAGCTGAATGCGCTGGCGAATGAACCGCACGGTAAGGATCAGGATGCCGCTTATCCATATTGCGCAGAAGCCTGTCCATA
>CAZFYD010000132.1:0-5730 GCA_964523315.1 uncultured Acetatifactor sp. | reverse complement strand
AACCAGCTGATCCCCTCAAAAACTCTTTGCATCCTCTTCCATCTTGTGGTATGATAGGAAAAATGATTGATATTCGAGGAGGCAGTTTTATGAACGCTAGAGAATGTATCATGGGCCGCAGAAGCATCCGCTCCTACAGTGATCAGCCGGTTTCTCACGAACTGATTAATGAGGTAGTAGAGGCTGCATCCTACGCTCCCAGCTGGAAGCACACACAGATTGTCAGATATATTGCCGTAGAAGGTAACCTGAAAGCCGAAGTTGCAAAATGTACCTCCGGCTATGCTAAAAATGGTGATATCATCAATCAGGCGCCCATGGCTATCGTTGTTACCGTGATTAAGAACCGCAGCGGGTTCGAGCGTGATGGTTCCTACTCCACCCACCGTGGTGACGGCTGGCAGATGTTTGATGCCGGTGTTGCCAGCGAGGCTTTCTGTCTGGCCGCTTACGATAAGGGTCTCGGCACCGTTATCATGGGAATTATTGATGATGACAAGATTGCCGTTCTCCTCGGCGTTCCCGAGGACAGAGAGGTGGTAGCCGTAATTCCCGTGGGCTATCCTGCAGAAACTCCCGTGGCTCCCAAGCGCAAGCCCGTGGAGGAAATGGTTACTTATATGTCATAAATAAAAAGTCGAAGAGTTTTCTCTTCGGCTTTTCTTTCGTAGCCGCTGCCCTGTCACCCCTAAAACCGATACCGGCAGGAAAGCTGCGGAACTATAAATAGGAGGTTTAACACTATGCGACATCTTATGAGTCCTCTGGATTTCACAACCCGGGAACTGGATCAGCTCTTCGATCTGGCTAATGACATCGAACACAACAAGGAAAAATATGCCCATGCCTGTGAGGGCAAGATTCTGGCTACCTGCTTCTATGAGCCCAGTACCCGCACCCGCTTAAGCTTCGAGTCCGCCATGACCCGCTTAGGCGGCAGCGTCATCGGCTTCTCCGATGCCGCCTCTTCTTCCGCCTCCAAGGGAGAAAGCGTTTCTGACACGATACGGATCATCTCCTGCTACGCCGATATCTGCGCCATGCGTCATCCCAAGGAGGGTGCTCCCATGGTAGCCATGGAGCACTCCCTGATCCCGGTAATCAATGCCGGTGACGGCGGACATCAGCACCCCACCCAGACCCTGACCGACCTTTTGACTATCCGCAGTCTGAAGGGCTCTCTGGGCGGTTTTACCATCGGCCTGTGCGGCGACCTGAAATTCGGCCGCACCGTACACTCCCTGATCCATGCCCTGGTTCGCTATGACAATATCCGCTTTATCTTCATTTCGCCGGATGAGCTGAAGGTACCGGATTATATTACGGAAATGCTGAAAAACAAAAACATCCCCTACGAGGAAGTTATGAGCCTGGAGGACGTGATGCCCCAGCTGGATCTGCTGTACATGACCCGGGTACAGAAGGAGCGTTTCTTCAACGAGGAGGATTATATCCGCTTAAAGGATTTTTACGTGCTGGACATGACCAAGATGGCTCTGGCAAAGCCGGACATGCTGGTGCTCCATCCCCTGCCCCGTGTCAATGAGATCTCGGTGGAGGTGGACAATGATCCCAGAGCTGCCTATTTCAAGCAGGCGCAATATGGCGTATATGTCCGCATGGCCCTGATTCTGACCCTGCTGGAGCTGGCGTAAGCGCAGTCAACAACCCCGCAGCAAGCTGACGGGGCATCAAACTTGTAGCGCAGCAAGCTGCGGGGTATTGACCCTCGCGGCATTCGGCAAATGCTGCTTCGCAGTGCTTGCCTCATTGCTCGCGGGAATAAATAGCGCAGGCATAGCCCGTGTTATGCCGCAGTAAGGCAGAATTGCCAATGAACTTCCCAATATATTAGTGCAATGCCGCAGACTGAGTCTGCGGTGTGCGGAAAGAGGTAATTATGTTAAATGTTGGAAAAATAGAAGAAGGCTTCGTATTAGATCATATTAAGGCCGGTAAAAGCCTGTCCATTTACGAGCATCTGGGGTTGGACAAGCTGGACTGTACCGTGGCCATTATCAAGAATGCCCGCAGTGAAAAAATGGGTAAAAAGGATATTTTGAAAGTGGAATGTGACATCAACATGCTGAATCTGGATGTGCTGGCATATATCGACCACAACATCACCGTCAATGTGATCAAGGATGGGGAAATCGTGGACAAGAAAGACCTGGTGCTTCCCCGGCAGATCAAAAATGTGATCCACTGCCACAATCCCCGTTGCATCACCTCCATCGAACAGGAACTGCCCCATATCTTCTATCTTGCCGATCCGGCCAGAGAAGTCTACCGCTGTAAGTACTGTGAGGAAAAATACACGGAGAGGGCAAAAAAGAGAAGCTGAAAGCAGATATGCACAGTAGAAAGGAAAAATATGAAAAAATATATCAAAGGTGCCAATCCCTATATGCCGCTCTGGGAGCATGTGCCGGACGGCGAACCGAGAGTCTTCGAACATAACGGCGAGACCCGTGTCTATGTTTACGGTTCGCATGATACTGAGCGCAATGCCTACTGCGGCAAAGACTATGTGGTCTGGAGCGCTCCGGTCTGCGACCTGACCGACTGGCAGTGCCACGGAACCTGTTACACTGCCACTGACAACAGCGTGCTGTACGCTCCCGATGTTGTAAAAAAAGGTGATACCTATTATATGTATGCCGCCGAGCGCTGCGGCGGACAGATCATGGTAGCCAAATCCGGCACTCCCTGGGGACCCTTCACCGATCCCGTGCTCACGCCTCTTGGCTTTGATCCGGGGATTCTGGTTGACGATGACGGCAGGGTATACGCTTACTGGGGCTTCTGCAGCGCATACTGTGCCGAGCTGAATGAGGACATGGCGACCATCAGGGAGGGAACGCTTCACGAGCACCCCATGGGACATGCCTCTGCTCCCTGGGTGGATGAAAAAGAACATCTGGACAGTGTGGATGCTTTCTTCGAAGCATCTTCCCCCAGAAAAGTAATGGGCAAATATGTTTATATCTACTCCAAGAGATACTCGACCCCCGTTCCGGAATTGGGCGTTTTTGAGGAGAACAATGGTTTTCTTTCCTACAAATACAGCGATAAACCGCTGGAAGACTTCCAGCCGGGGGGCGATATCAGCTTTAACGGCGGCGAAATCCTCCGTAATCCGGACGGCACTGGCCGTATGACCTATCGCTGGGGCAACAACCACGGCTCTATCATGGAGATCAACGGCAAATGGTATGTGTTCTATCACCGCCACACGGGCAGGGACGAATATTCCCGGCAGGCCATGCTCGAGCCTGTGGACGTGGCAATGGACAAAAACGGCAGGCTATATATCGGGGATATCACTTATCAGAACGGCGAACCCGTTTCCGCAAAGCCCGTGGAAATGACCTCCCAGGGGGCACATATTAACGGACTGGACGCATACAGTATCATTTCTGCCGGATACGCCTGCCATATTTCCGGTTCGAAGGGTACACCCTACATCGTCCCAGTGTACGAGCGGAATAACAATATATCAGCTCCCGTCGCAGATATCACGGACGGCACTACTATCGGCTTCCGCTATCTCCAGTTCGGTACAAACACTCCTGCAAGCATCACTGTCAAGGCCAGGGCAGAGGCAGAATTTTCCATCAATGTCCGCATGGATTCCCATGACGGAAGGATTATCTCCCGCCTTGTTCTTAACCGGGATATCGACGAGGCTGCTGCAGAGCTGGTCTGCGGAGTTATCGGCAAACACGCCGTATACTTCGAGTTTCTCTCCGAACAGGACGATGCGTCCGCTGAATTTGACTGTTTTACCTTTGACCACTGACTGAGAAAGCCGCCTGCTTATGCAGACGGCTTTCTGTTATTTCTGTTCATCCAGATAAAGCTGTACCCGTCTCTGAATGATATCAACTACGGTATCTATATCTTTATCCGCCTGAAAATAGCTATCGGCCTCTTCCATGACCATATTAAATATATTATCGGAATTAACAGCTGTCGGCACAGCACTTTTCAGTAATTCCAGATATTCCTCCAAATAAGAGCTTCCATCTTCTTTCGCAGGCAACGGGTAGCCCGTACTATTAGGCGACTGCCAGTAGTACATTTTGCCTGCTGAATTATAGGCAAGCTGGCTCTCCGGTATATCCAGCCTGACACTGATCTGATAGGCTAGCTGCTGCTGACTTTCCAGACTCAGCAGATAATTGACCAGTTCCTCGATTCCTGCCTTTTCCATCGCATTCTGATTGACTACCAGCACGCCATAATCTGAAAGATAATGATGATTTCCCGTATCCGAAGGATATCCTACCATGTTTGCAGAATCCCCCATTTTTTCATAAACATCGCAAAAGGGTTTCATAGAATACACATAATACCCTACTCCCAGATACTCTCCCTCTGTAAGCGGTGCAAGCCGATTCATAGGGGTGCTGTTATTATCAGCCTTCTGCGTCATTTCTTTTATCAATGTCAGCATATCCCGAAATTCCTTGCTTTCGAATCCACTGTTTCCATCCCGGATAAAAGATGAATTTCCGATATCAATACCTATCATATAATACATATTATAATAAAAATCGTCCTGACCGGTCATATCCACAAACAGACCCCGCAGTTCACTGTGCTCTTCCAGCACAGACAGAATATCCTCCGCTGTCCAGGTATCCTCCTGCCAATAGTCCCTGCTGGTTAAAAGCGTCCTGACAGCTACGGATAGCGGAATTGCAACCATTTTTTCCTCATAGGTTCCCATCTGAATTACTCCCGGCAGCAAAGCCTCCATCGTATCCTGAGAAATAAGCTGTCCCAGATCTCCCAGTACGCCGTTGGCTTGTAAAGACTCCATATCCTGACGAGTCAAAAACAGAATATCCGGCCCCTCCCCATTCGCTGTCTCCAGCAGGATCCTGTCAGACTCTTCCTCCTGATCTG
This sequence comes from uncultured Acetatifactor sp., assembly GCA_964523315.1. GTDB lineage: Bacteria > Bacillota > Clostridia > Lachnospirales > Lachnospiraceae > Acetatifactor. The sequence continues at coordinate 816 of CAZFYD010000132.1, read as the reverse complement.
CTGCCTGATATTGCATTCCATAGGAAGGATTCTCTCTGGCAAAACTGGCGACTCTTTCGGAAAGAAAGGAATCTCCTCGAAGATCTGCAATGATAATCTCACCCTCAGGAGCAGGCGCCATTTCCGTTCCTTCCTGAACCACCGAACCGGACACAGCTTCTGTCTCTTCCTGAACGTCCGACACAGTTGCATCCTCCGATACGGATGATGCGATACCACTCTGCCCTGCAGATTCTCCGCAAGCTGTCAGCAGCAGAGCCGCACCTAATAGGATACATATCTTTTTTAAAATTCTATGCTTCATATGCTTTCCCTTTCCCGCCGCAAAATCGAAGGCATCCCACTTCACGCAAACAATATGTATTAGTAATCCACACCGCAAAGGGTATGTCTTTCATGCTGATAGGTATCTTTGCCAATCACATAGCCACAATCTGCGCACACAAATGATACTACTTCCACCCAATGTGAATATGTACATTGCTGCGGTCCTTGACTGTCTGAAAAAGTAACTGTGTGACTGCCTGACCAGGAATTTACCGTACTGCCGTACCTGTTTATATTCGGATGACTACATGCTGCTTTTGTGCCAGCTGACACCACCAAAGTCATGCCTATACACATAATACAGGCACATATGATTGCAACAAATTTCATTCTCGTTTTTTCTTCATAATCATCAATCTCCCTAAAATAAATCGCCTCGATAGAGCAGCGGATGTTTGCACTAAAAATAATATCATATCCATCTGTAATTAGTCAATAGTATTGCAATGCCAAATTATAAATTATGTAACTCTCTATTTACCCGTTGCC
>CAZFYD010000131.1:0-5806 GCA_964523315.1 uncultured Acetatifactor sp. | reverse complement strand
AAAGGCCCAATATTAAAAATAAAGTCCATATAGAAACAACCGCCAAAGAAGGAGCGCTGCGTATTACCACAGATTTGAACTTTAATGCATTAGAGGATATTTTTAAAGAGAAAGGCATTTGCGCAAAGATTTCCGATAATGCCGGAACATCTTATTGTAATCAGCTGTATTTCAATGGCCTGAGATACATTTTCCAAAATAAGCCGGATATGAAAATGATATTTATACATATTCCGTTTGCCGGGAACATTGCCGATTTTGAGCTTTTTCGCAGGCAGATATTTGAGGCGATTGCCTGTATCAGAAACGGAGGAAACAAATTATGAGCAAAACACTGTTTGTCACGGATCTGGACGGCACATTATTAAATCAGCGGGACAGAATCAGCGCAAAAAGCATTGCCGTCATCAACAGCCTGGTAAAAAGAGGGATGCTGTTTACCTATGCCACAGCCCGATCCCTGGTTTCCGCCGCTGTGGTGACGGAGGGCCTGTCTGTGGATATTCCGGTCATTGCCTATAATGGGGCTTTCATTATTCATCCGGCTACGGGAAGGATCCTGTCACAGGAGAGTTTTACCCCCAAGGAGAGAAAACAGGTAATGGAGACTCTGGAGGAATTGGGCATCAGCCCACTGGTCTATTCCTTTGTGGAAGGGGCGGAGAAGGTCTCCTGGATTCCGGCAAGGGAGAATGAGGGGATTCAAAACTATTTAAGTCACAGAAAAGGAGATAAGAGACTTCGGCCTGTCTCCTGCAAAGAGTCACTGTATCAGGGAGATGTATTTTATTTTACCTGCATCGGGGAGAAAGAGGAAATGCGGCCGGTCTACGAGCGGTTTGCCGGACAGCCCGGATTTCGGTGTACCTTGCAGCAGGAGCTTTACAGGCCGGAATACTGGTGTGAGATCATGCCGGAAAAAGCAACCAAGGCGGAGGCCATTCTGAAATTAAAAAAGCTCTGGAATTGTGACAGACTAGTGTCCTTTGGGGATGCCGTCAACGACATTCCGATGTTTGAGATATCAGATGAAAGCTATGCCGTTGAAAATGCGGTGGAGGAGTTAAAGGCCATTGCCACAGGAGTTATCGGCAGCAATGAGGAAGACGGTGTTGCCGTATGGCTGGAGCACTATGCGATGCTGGAACCATCGGATAACCGGTAACCGGTAATCCGTTCTCCGTTTTTCACCAGTCCCACGATATTCTTGGCATCACCTTTGGTCCGGGGAATCTCATCCAATGTGTTCCTGGCCAGCGCTTCTCCGAGTATCTCTTTATCGTTCATCGCTTTTTCCTTTCCTGAGTTGGTTATTGTTTCAGATATAGCATCTGCCGGAACAATGAAAAATATACCGACGGCTGATTTTTGTCAACGGTTGTAATCTGTCGGATCCAAGTGTATAATAGGGAAAACGGAAATTCGGAGAGGAAAAATATAATGCGCAGAATTTTGATCCTATTTACAGGGGGCACGATTGCATCCATGAAGACAGAGGCGGGGCTTGAGCCTGTTTTGAATGCGGAACAGATATTGTCCCACCTGCCCGATATCCCGGAGCATATTGCGCTGAATTCCCGGCAGATCTGTAATCTGGACAGCACAAATATGGATTATGGGATCTGGCTGCAGCTGGTAGATGCCATAGAGGAAAGCTTTGAACAGTATGACGGATTCGTAATCTGCCACGGCACGGATACCATGGCCTACACGGCGGCCGCTTTATCCTACCTGATCCAGAACCTGAACAAGCCGATCATTCTCACCGGCTCCCAGCAGCCGATCCAGACAGAGATTACGGATGCCAAGAAAAATCTGTATGACAGCATTATCTATGCGGCGGATCCGGATTCCGGCGGAGTCTCCCTGATCTTTGACGGCAAGGTAATTGCGGGAACCCGTGCCAAGAAGACCAAGAGCTTCAGCTATCATGCATTTTCCAGCATTAATTTTCCGGAGATCGCCTCCATGCAGCATGGAAAGATCGTCCGCTATATTCCCTGTGAAAGGGCGGAGACAGCGGTGTGCTTCTATCACCGGATGAATCCTAAGGTGTACGCCCTGAAGCTGACCCCGGGCATCAGCCCAGATATCCTGCAGGCAATCTTTGAAGAATATGACAGCATCGTGGTGGAAAGCTTTGGCGTGGGCGGGATCCCGGACAGCATCATAGCGGATTTCTGCCGTCTGATGAAGCAGTACCGGGACGGCTCCAAGGTCATCATCATGACGACCCAGGTGACCTATGAGGGGAGCAACCTCTCCACTTATGAGGTGGGAAAGAGGATCAAGGGCAGTTTCCCTTATTTGGAGGCCTATGATATGAATTTTGAGGCGGTATTCACGAAAATTATGTGGATTATGGGTCTGGGGCAGCTGTCTTTTCCGGAGATTGAGGCGCTTTTCTACAGTAAGATCAATTATGACGTGCTGCTCTGACAGGGAAGTCAGTGAGAAGGAAAAAGAAGAATGCTGCGTATGCGACGAAAAAAGAGGCGGAGCGGGAAGCTGTAAGTAAGGACGAAGAAGAGGATGGCAGAACAAATGACAAAGAAACAATTGGCGGAAGAAGTAATCAGACGTTTAAAGGAGGAGTACCCGGAGACCGGATGTACCCTGGATTATAATCAGGCGTGGAAACTGCTGGTCAGCGTCAGGCTGGCGGCTCAGTGTACCGATGCAAGGGTGAATGTGGTGGTGGAAAAGCTTTATGCCGAATTCCCCGATGTGAATGCGCTGGCGGAGGCGCCGGTGGAGGAGATCGAGAGAATTGTTCATCCATGCGGCCTGGGCAGAAGCAAGGCGAGGGATATCAGCGCCTGCATGAAAATGCTGCGGGATGAATACGGCGGGAAAGTGCCCGATGATTTTGAGAAGCTGTTAAAGCTTCCGGGGGTGGGGCGCAAGAGCGCCAATCTGATTATGGGGGATGTATTCGGCAAACCGGCCATTGTCACCGATACGCATTGTATCCGCCTGGTCAACCGGATCGGCCTGGTGGATGGTATAAAGGAGCCAGCCAAGGTGGAAAAGGAGCTCTGGAAGCTTATTCCGCCTAAGGAGGGCAGTGATTTCTGTCACAGGCTGGTGGATCACGGCAGGGCCGTATGCACCGCCCGCACCAAACCGTACTGTGACAGGTGCTGCTTGCAGGATATCTGCAAAAAAGCAGGAGTGGAGAAGAAGCAATAGGTTTTTTTTCCGGGGAAAACGGTATAATATAAGGATGCCGGGCAACAGCAAAAGGAGGAAAACGCAATGTATGAATTTAAAGAGGAATTTGTCACGGGGATAGAGATGATCGACAACGAGCACAGAAAGCTGTTTGAGATCGCCCAGAAGCTGTATGATCTGAAGTGCGAGGAGTTTATTCCCGATAAATACGATAATATCCGGGAGATTCTGGAGGAACTCAAGAATTACACGCTGACGCATTTTGAGCATGAGGAGGCTTATATGGAGTCCATCGGCTATAAGCGGATGTTTACCCAGAAGGTTCAGCATGATGCACTGCGGGAACAGATTAATGAATGGGATCTGGATGCGATTGACGAGAATCAGGATGAGGCCATAGAGGAGATGCTGCATACCGTAACGGACTGGCTGGTAAATCATATCCTGAATCAGGATAAGCTGATCGGAAAATAAAAATACATAGACCGGCGGATGGGTAAGAGCTTCTGCCGGTTTCTTTGTAAAAACAGAAAGGATGAGGGGGGAACCCTACGGGGAGAGATGAAAAAAGATAAAAGCAGAAATTCGTTTTCGGGTTCAATCGGCTTTGTGCTGACGGCGGCAGGAAGCGCTGTAGGTCTGGGAAATATCTGGCGGTTTCCTTATCTGGCGGCCAAGGACGGCGGTGGGCTGTACCTGGTAATCTACTTGCTGTTGGCTATTACCTTTGGATTTACTTTGCTAACCACAGAAATAGCCATAGGAAGAAAGACCAAACAAAGTCCTCTTACGGCATATAGCAGACTGAAATCGGGATGGGGCTTTCTGGGGGTATTTGCCTGTCTGGTGCCGGCGATTATCCTGCCTTATTACTGTGTGATCGGCGGCTGGGTAGTAAAGTACTTTGCGGCCTACATGACAGGGGAGGGAAACAGCGCTGCAGCAGACGGATATTTTACCGCCTACATTACAGGAGAATGGCAGCCGATTCTGTTTCTGATGGTTTTTCTGTTTATGGTAGCGTTTATTATATTTCGGGGCGTGAATAAAGGCATTGAGTCCTTTTCCAAGGTGTTGATGCCCCTGCTGCTACTGCTGGTGGTGGGAATCGCCGTCTTTTCCCTGACAATCCGGTATCAGGATGAGAACGGGGCAGTCAGAACAGGTCTTGAAGGTTTTCAGATCTATGTGATTCCGGATCTCAGCGGGATGACGGTAAAGAGCTTCTTCACTGTACTGCTGGATGCCATGGGACAGCTGTTTTTCAGCCTCAGTGTAGCCATGGGGATCATGGTGGCTTACGGCTCCTATGTCAGGGATGACGCCAACCTGGTGAAATCCATTAACCAGATCGAGATCTTTGATACAGTGGTTGCTTTTCTGGCCGGTGTTATGATTATTCCGGCGGTATATACCTTTATGGGAAGAGAAGGTATGGCAGCATCGGGGCCCAGCCTGATGTTTGTCTCACTGCCCAAGGTCTTTGCATCCATGGGCAAAATCGGCAATCTGGTGGGCCTTCTGTTCTTTGCCATGGTATTGTTTGCGGCGCTGACAAGTGCGGTGTCCGTCATGGAGGCCGTAGTATCCAGCCTGATGGATAAATTTCATATGTCCCGGCTCAGAGCGGCAATCATCGAGACAGTCATTGCCCTAGCGGGCGGCATTATCGTGTGCCTGGGATACAATAAGCTGTATTTTGAATGGAAACTGCCCAACGGCAGTTCTGCTCAGATTCTGGATGTGATGGATTATATCAGCAATAATCTCCTGATGCCCGTGGTGGCTATCGGCACCTGCCTGCTGGTCGGCTGGGTTATCAAGCCGAGAACCGTGATTGATGAGGTGGAAAAGTCCGGCTGCAAATTCGGCAGAAAGAAATTGTATATGATTATGATTCGGTATATTTCGCCGGTTCTGCTGGCGATCCTGCTGTTTAAATCCTTGGGGATCCTGACGGTGATCTGAGGGGAAGCAGGAACTCCCGGAGAGCGTATCGCATATATTAGTCAAAAATGGGTAGGTAATCCCTATGTTTCGTCGTTTTGACCCATGCGAGTGCAGCTGTGAGGATCAGGGTATGCGGCCCTTTGCCGCCAATATCGGTCTGGCAGCCTGGAGAAGCCGGGATTTCAGATGCACCTTTTGGACGGGAAAAAATCTGCAGATGACGCTGATGAATATACCGCTATGCGGAGAAATCGGACTGGAGGTACATCCTCATACGGATCAGTTCCTGAGGATCGAGCAGGGGCAGGCAAAGGTATGGATGGGAGAAAGCAGGGAGCAGATGAGCTTTTGCCGGGAGCTGGAGCCGGGGGATGGAGTCTTTGTCCCTGTGGGAGTCTGGCATAATGTGGTAAATACCGGTAACCGTGTACTGAAGCTGTCTGTAATTTATGCTCCGCCGGAGCATGCAGCCGGAACCGTACATCACACGAAGGAGGATGCTTTGAAGGCGGAGATGGAGGAAAATACGCAGTCAGAGACCTGAATGGCAGACGGGAGTGTATGGTATGGACAGCATACCTCCCGTTTTCCTTCGGCTATTGCGTCTGAAGGTACTATGAGTGTCTGCAAAAAAGACGTGCTGCGGAATGAAGTGTGCATTCGGAAAAGAGGAAAAGTTTGG
>CAZFYD010000130.1:0-5880 GCA_964523315.1 uncultured Acetatifactor sp. | reverse complement strand
TATGTGACGAGCGCGGAGCTTCGATACCCCGCAGCTTGCTGCGGGGTAGTTCATTCTCTGATGTTCACCCGGCACGGGAAGCCGCTTAACTTAATGCCGTTCCTGTGTCATCTGGCGCATCGCAATATATTCTATACACCGTCAAAGCTTAACTAAGTGACATTGATTATTTGTTATCCATTTTTGAATTTTTATCTCTCTGCCAGCTTCTCCGGCTCGGGATAGTCCACGCCGAAGGTTTCCACGGTCATGGTCTTGATGACCTGGGGTTCTAAAGGTCTGTCGTTGTAGTCGGTTGTCGTCTCGGCAATGGCATTGACGATATCCATGCCCTCGATCACCTTGCCGAAGGCCGCATAGCCGCCGTCCAAATGAGGACTGGTCTTGTGCATAATGAAGAACTGGGAGCCTGCGGAGTCCGGGGACATGCTTCTGGCCATGGACAGCACGCCCTCAGTGTGCTTTAAGTCATTTTGGAAGCCGTTCTGGGCAAACTCCCCTTTGATGCTGTAGCCGGGGCCGCCCATACCGGTGCCCTCGGGACAGCCGCCTTGGATCATAAAGCTGCGGATGACTCTGTGGAAAATCAGGCCGTCATAGAAATGCTTGCCGATCAGGCTGATAAAATTGTTTACGGAAGTGGGAGCGATCTCGGGATACAGCTCTGCCTTGATCACACCGCCGTTTTCCATTGTGATGGTTACAATAGGATTCTGTGCCATAATAGTCTACCTTTCTGTCTGAATTTGTGTTATAGTAGCATTAAAACTATGATAGCCTAAAACAGGGAGGACGTAAAGTCCTTTTTGCGGAAAATACAGCAGGACATTTTGCAGAAAAAATTGCAAGACGACAGATATATCTGCGGGAGAGAGAAACGGTGGAGCAGGAAAAAATCGGACAGGAAGAGATCATACAGGGAACATATTATCTGAAAAAATGCAGGATGGTGCTGCGGTCGGCGGAGGGTCTGCCGGCGTTGGTGTCCTTGAGCAGCCGTCTGACGGGGATGGGAATTCGCTGCGAGGCGCTGCTGTCGGAAGAACTGCTGGAAGAGAAACAGCGGCCGGAGGCGGGCAGCACGGGCAGGGAACCGGAGGGGCTGCTGTACCTGACAGATGATCCCCGGGTGTATGCCTGTATGGCGGCGGGTGCTTCGGAGGCCGGAGGGCCCTTTCGACGGGAAATGGCCCGGACGCAGCAGCCGCCGGTGCTGATCTATCTCCATCCCGGCAACCGGGGGGAGGACTTTGCCGATGCCCGGTATGCGCTGGAGGATCCGGAGGAGACGGAGCCGGAGTATCTGGAGCGGGTCTACAGGCGCTGTCACGAGCTGCCCTGGGAGATTCTGACCACCGAGCGCTGCTGGCTGCGGGAAACTGTGGAGGCAGATGTGGATCAATTCTGGAAAATGTATCAGGCGCCGGGGATAACCCGCTATACGGAGCGGCTTTTCCCCACCCTGGAGGCCGAGCGGGGATATATTCGGGAGTACCGCAGGAGGATCTATCCTTTCTATGAGTTTGGTGTGTGGACGGCGCTGGACCGCAGCAGCGGAGAGGTAGTGGGACGGGCGGGCCTGAGCGTTAGGGAGGGATATGCGCTGCCGGAGCTGGGGTTTGTGATTGCCCAGGATCGGCAGGGACAGGGCCTGGCTGCGGAGGTGTGCCGGGGCATTCTGAAATATGCCCGGGATTCGCTGGGTTTTGCCAGGGTACAGGCGCTGGTGCATGAGGAAAATGCCGCATCCCTGCATCTGTGCCGGAAGCTGGGCTTTAAAGAGGAGAAAACCGTCGAGATGGAACAGAACGGGCAGCAGGCCCGGTTTATCTATATGGTGTATGAGTCCTGAATGTGTCAGAAAGGGGGCGGCAGTTCCCCGTTCCCCCGGGATCAAGACCATTATTTTCAGCTATCCCCTGATCTGGATGGTGACGACGGTACTTTTTGTGATCTATTATTGCTTTTTCAGTAAGATCAGAAGGAAAAAAAGAGAGGAGAGTAAACGATGAAGATTGGATTGGCATCCCCGCTGCAGCACGGTTCCCCTCAGGAGTGGGCCGGAAATATGAAACGCCTGGGCTGCGGGAGCGTAGTATTTCCTGTGGACAGCGCCAGCGGGGAGGAGAGCATAGCGGGGTATGAGGCTGCCGCCAGGGCGGCAGGACTCCGAATCGCAGAGGTGGGCGTCTGGAGAAATGCCATCTCGCTGTCCGAGCAGGAGCGGCATCAGGCCATGGACTACAGCATCCGCCAGCTCCGGCTGGCAGACCGTCTGGGCGCCGGATGCTGCGTGAATGTGATCGGTTCCATGGGAGAGAGGTGGGACGGCCCTTACGCAGAGAATTTCACGAAAAAAGCCTGGGACCGGGCGGTGAGAATGATTCAGGAGGTTATTGACACAGCAAAGCCGGAGCATACCTATTTTACCATAGAGCCCATGCCATGGATGTATCCCACCGGTCCGGAGGAGTACTTAAGGCTTCTGGAGGATGTGGATCGGGAGAGGTTTGCCGTGCATATGGATATCATCAATATGATCAACACGCCGGAACGGTATTTTTTCCCGGAAAAATTTGTGGAGCACTGTTTTGCACTTCTGGGTGACAGGATCAAAAGCTGCCATATCAAGGACATCCGGCTGGGTCGGGAGTTTACGTTCCAGCTGCAGGAGTGTGCCTGCGGCGAGGGCTCTTTCTGTCTGGAGCGGTACGTTCAGCTGATAAATCAGGCGGATCCCGATATGCCCGTGATTATTGAACATCTGCATACGGACGAGGAATATCTCAGCAGTCTGGCCTATGTAAAAAGCAGGTTTGAGGCTTATCTGTAAGGCGTCTTACAGGTATGTCTATTTATAAAGAGAAATATAAGAATCAGTGCAGTATCAAAAGCGGGCTTGCGATATGCACGGAAAGGATAACTATGGGTAATTCTGATCAAATCACAAGAGAATTTCTGGATTCACTGCTGCTGGAGACCCGGTATATCAATGCAGAGCTTCCGGACACCCGGCTGAAATTGTGGGGGGAAAGGTTTTCGACTCCGATTATGACGGCGGCCCTGTCCCATCTGAACAATGTCCATGAAAACGGCATGGCGGAGCTGGCGTATGGAGCAAAGGAGGCGGATGCCCTCTACTGGTGCGGGATGGGAGAGGATGAGGAGCTGGAGCAGATCCTTTCCACGGGGGCCAAGGTGGTCAAGATCATCAAGCCACATGCAGACAACGGGGAAGTACTGCGGAAAATAGAGCATGCGGTCAGTCATGGCGCATTTGCGGTGGGCATGGATATTGATCATGCTTTTGCGGGAAACGGGACCTATGATGTGGTCTGTGGTCTGCCTATGCACCCGAAGACTACGGCGGAGCTGGCGATGTTTGTGAAGCATTCATCCGTACCCTTTGTGGTAAAGGGCGTGCTCAGCGTCCGGGATGCGGAGAACTGCCTGGAGGCGGGAGTGAGCGGCATCGTGGTCTCCCATCATCACGGGATCATGGATTACAGCGTGCCGCCGCTGATGGTGCTGCCTGATATTCTGAAGGCCGTGGACGGCAGGATTCCGGTATTTGTGGACTGCGGAATCGAGAGCGGTATGGATGCCTTTAAGGCGCTGGCTCTGGGGGCCTCTGCCGTGAGCGTGGGCCGGGAGCTGATGAAGCCACTGAAGGACGGCCGGGAGGCGGTGACCGGCAGAATCCGGGAGATGACCGGTGAGCTTGCTGCAGTGATGGCCAGGACGGGAATCAGGTCCCTGGCGGAGATGGATGCGTCGGTGATATGGAGAAAAACTTTTTAAAGTATGAAAAAATATAGATACTATTCACAGCCCCTCCAAAAAGAAAATAAATTTTGGGGGTTGACACCGAAAGTAACCGGTGCTATACTCACATGCATAAAGCAAGGGCGCTATGGAGAGATCCGTAGTGCCTTTATCTTTTTCCGGCAGGCTTAAGAGAGCGGCGGATGGGATAACAGGAAGCAAAGCGATGCGATGAGGCATTCTCAGGAGAGAGTCTCGGCATCGCTTTTTTTGTTTCCAGGTATACCCGTGGAAGATCCGGCGGCGAAGCGGCCGTGAAAAATAAACGAGGAGGAGATATTATGACAGAAGAGATTATGAGTGCTGTAAACGGCGAAATCTTCGGCGTCTGGTTTCTGATCGGCGCTGCGCTGGTGTTCTGGATGCAGGCGGGATTTGCCATGGTGGAGGCTGGTTTTACCAGAGCAAAAAATACCGGCAACATCATCATGAAAAACCTGATGGATTTCTGTATCGGTACGGTGGTGTTTATCCTGATTGGTTTTGGCCTGCTGATGGGTGAGGACCTGATGGGATTCATCGGCAAACCCGGTTTTGACATTTTTACAGAGTATGAGAACTTCGACTGGTCCAATTTTGTATTTAACCTGGTGTTCTGCGCAACCACAGCTACCATCGTGTCAGGAGCCATGGCAGAGAGAACCAAGTTCTTATCCTACTGTGTATACTCCGCAGTGATTTCCGCATTGATCTATCCCATAGAGGCACACTGGATCTGGGGCGGCGGCTGGTTATCACAGCTGGGCTTCCATGATTTTGCCGGTTCCTGTGCGATCCATATGGTGGGCGGTATTTCCGCAATTATCGGCGCCAAGCTTTTAGGGCCCCGTATCGGTAAGTTCAACAGAGACAAGGATGGCAAGGTGGTAAAAGTCAATGCATTCCCCGGCCACAATCTGGCCATGGGCGCACTGGGGGTATTCATCCTCTGGCTGGGCTGGTATGGATTTAACGGTGCGGCAGCGACTTCCGTAGAGCAGCTGGGTTCCATCTTTGTGACAACTACCATTGCTCCCGCCGTAGCTACGGTGGCATGTATGATCTTTACCTGGATCAAGTACGGCAAGCCCGATGTATCCATGTGTTTGAATGCGTCTCTGGCAGGTTTGGTGGCAATCACTGCAGGCTGTGATGTGACAGACGCTTTCGGCGCTATCGTAATCGGCGCAGTGGCCGGTGTACTGGTAGTATTCGGCGTATGGCTGCTGGATTATAAATTACATATTGACGACCCTGTAGGCGCAGTGGCGGTACATATGATGAACGGTATCTGGGGTACCATCGCAGTCGGTTTCTTTGCAACCAATACCGCACCCGGTTACAGCATTGCCGATGCAGCGGGCAACGAAATCGTGGGTCTGTTCTACGGCGGCGGCTTTAAGCTGCTGGGTCTGCAGCTGTTAGGCTTTGCATCGGTAGCCGCGTGGACGGTGGTAACCATGACCCTTGTGTTCCTGGGGATCAAAGCGATCTTCGGACTGCGTGTCAGTGAAGAAGAGGAGATCGTGGGGTTGGATGTCAAGGAGCACGGCCTGGCTTCCGCATACGCTGGCTTTGCGATCATGGATATTTCCAACACCATGAATATGAGTGTCAATGAGAATACCAATCTGGGCAATGATGATTATGTTACCGCGTCCGAGGCACAGAAAAATGCTTCCGTGCCCGTGGTGGAGGCTCCCGCAGCGGTATCCAGCGGTATCCATAAGGTAGTTATTGTGGCGAAGATGACCCGCTATGATGCACTGCGTAAGGCCATGAACGATCTGGGCGTTACCGGTATGACGGTGACCAATGTCATGGGCTGCGGTATCCAGAAGGGCGCCGGCGAGAAATACCGCGGCGTTGAGATGGATGCGACCCTGCTTCCCAAGATCAAGGTAGAAGTAGTAGTCAGCAAGATTCCTGTGGGTGATGTGGTGGAGGCTGCCAAGAAGGCCCTGTACACCGGCCACATCGGTGACGGTAAGATCTTCGTATACGGCGTGGAGCGGGTAGTTAAGGTCCGCACCGGTGAGGAAGGCTTCGATGCCCTGCAGGATGTAGAATAAATAA
>CAZFYD010000129.1:0-6134 GCA_964523315.1 uncultured Acetatifactor sp. | reverse complement strand
GCGCAGCAGCGGGTTTTGCGAATGCAGCGTGGAGGGGCTGTAAATAGTAACGATAAACTCATTATAGATATTTATATGTACAATAAACAGTGCTTATAGGCATCCCTCCCTTATTTTTCTCTCTTTGAATTCTCAGGCGAAATGCCGGACTGTGCAGAACGCAGTATTGGAATTCAGATCTCGGACCGGGCAGGACCCCCGGCCAGTGCCGTGAGATTCGCCGGACAGAATACAGGTGAACGGACCGGCTGATTTCCTCACATGCAGAAAATGTATCATACTTCCTGAAAAAGCACAAGAGATATGATACATTTTATATTCTTTTCATAAAATCGTCCGTATACGGGCTATTTTTTCTTGCCGAAGGTGATCTCGCTGAAATACTCCAGCATACAGCTGCGCATCAGCACCAGCGCTGCAGATACAGCCGCTTCTCTGACAGCCATGCGGTTGCCGGCAAAGCGGTATTCCTTCACCGTCACCTGTCCCTTTACACTGCAGGCGATATACACCAGGCCCACCGGCTTTTCCTCTGTGCCCCCGTCCGGTCCTGCCAGACCGGTGATGCCCACTGCCACATCGCTCTTGACAAGGAACGCCAGTCCCTTGGCCATCTCCTCCGCCGTCTGACTGCTGACAGCGCCGTATTTTTCCAGAGTGCTTTTTTTTACGCCCAGAATCTTCCTCTTGGCTTTGTTCGAGTATGTGACATAGCCGGATTTATAGACCTCGGAGACTCCGGGTACATTGATCAGCCTGGCGGAGAGCAGACCGCCGGTACAGGATTCGGCGCAGGTCACCGTCAGCCCGTTGGCAATCAACAGATCCACCACCGCTTTCTCCAGCGTCACTTCCTCATCCGTGGTGTACACATTGCTGCCCAGCCGGCTCTTGAGCTCTTTGACCACCGGCTTGATCAGCTTTCGGGCATTCTTCTCATTCTCCGCCTTTGCAGTCACCCGGATATGCACCTCTCCCGGCTTGGCATAGGTGGCAATGGTGGGATTCTCCTGTCCGTCAATCAGATCCATCAGCAGGGTCTCCACCTGGCTCTCGCCGATGCCGCATACCTTGACCGTCTGAGAGAAAATTACTCCCGGCTCCAGCTCTTTCAGATAGGGAACCACATAGTTCTCAAACATGGGAATCAGCTCATTGGGCGGCCCCGGCAGCAGCACCACATGGGTCTGTCCCTCCCGGATGATTACCCCGGGAGCCGTACCGTTAGGATTAGGCAACACAAGGCCCCCCGCCGGCATCATAGCCTGCTTCCAGTTGTTTTCCGTGGGCGTCACCCCTTTTTTCGCAAAATAAGCCTCAATATGAGCCCGGGAAGCCTCGTCCTCTATAAGTTCCCTGCCCATGACCTTTGCCGCCGCTTCTTTGGTCAGGTCATCCTCCGTGGGGCCCAGCCCTCCGGACAAAATCACGATATCCGAACGCTTTACCGCTGTCTGCAGCGTCTCGCTGAGCCGCTGCTCATTATCGCCCACCACAGATTGATGATAGCAGGCCAGCCCCAGTCCGGCGCATTTTTCTGCCAGATATGCAGCATTGGTATTTACAATATTGCCCAGCAAAAGCTCCGTTCCTACGCATATGAATTCTACCGTCATTTCCCTATATTCCTCTCTTGTCTCTCAAATCTTCCAGTTAACAACGCTTCCGCTTCACGCCTGTTCCTTCATCACCGCTTTATTTTTAATCAGATAGTCCGCCAGAGATACCACAGTCAGCACAAGGGCGATCCACATGATCACATCCGTCACAGTCTGCATCCAGGGCCAGATCCAGGACAGGTCGATAATCATCAGGCATACCATAACCATCTGAAAGGTGGTCTTGAACTTTCCCCAATAGCTGGCGGCGATCACCACCCGGTTATCCGCCGCAATCAGCCGAAAGCCGCTGATGATAAATTCCCGGCTGATAATGATGATGACCACCCATGCAGGGATACGCTCCATGGACACAAGGGCGATCAGTGCGGAGCTGACCAGCAGCTTATCCGCCAGAGGATCCATGAATTTGCCGAAGTTGGTCACCATATTATATTTTCTGGCGATCTTGCCATCGATCAGATCCGTCAGGCTGGCAATAATAAAAATCGACAGAGCCACAATATCGGGAATCATGTGATTGTTTCCAAACCAGCCCGCATCCCCTCCCAGAAGCGCTATCACAAAAGGCACTATCAGAATCACACGAAATATTGTCAGTTTATTGGGTAAATTCATCTCTTCTTCTCCATTCTATTCCTCATGGCAGATCTCGCCGATCAAATCATATTCATTGCTGTCGGTGACCCGCACCCGCACCAGATCCCCGGTCATCAGAGAAGCGGAGGTATTGACAAAAAGATAGCCGTCCACCCCAGGCGCATCCCGGTAGGTTCGGGCCGCATAGACCTCCTCATCCGCCACCTTGCCTTCGATCATCACCGTCAGCACGCTGCCCACCATATCCGCCGCCTTGTCAAAGGCAATCTCCTGCTGCAGCTCCATAATCTCCTGCCGCCAGACTTCCTTCTGCTCCTCAGAGATCTGATCCGGCATCTCTGCCGCCGGAGTATCCTCCTCCTGCGAGTAGGTAAATGCTCCCAAACGGTCAAACTCCATCTCATTGATAAAGTCCATCAGCTTCTCATGATCCTCCTGGGTCTCCCCGGGGAATCCGGCAATCAATGTGGTGCGCAGGCAAATATCCGGAATCTCCTCCCGCAGCCGTCCGATCATCTCCCGCAGCTGGCTCTGAGTTGTGTGTCTGCCCATGCGGCGCAGAATCTTGTCGCTGGCATGCTGGATCGGAATATCCAGATAATGGCAGACCTTCGGTTCATTTTTAATGGCCTGAATCAGCTCCTCGTTGATCTCCTCAGGATAACAGTACAGTATCCTGATCCAGAAAATCCCCGAAATCTGTGCAAGTGCATGGAGCAGCCGGTGCAGGCTCTTTTCCCCATATAAGTCAATACCGTAAAGAGCAGTCTCCTGGGCCACCAGAATGAGTTCCTTCACTCCCTGCTGTGCCAGCTCCTGCGCTTCCTTCAACAATGCCTCCATGGGAACGCTGCGATAGCTGCCCCGTACCTTGGGGATAATACAATAGCTGCAGCGCTTATTGCAGCCCTCCGCAATCTTCAGATAAGCATAGTGTCCGCCGGTGGTCAGCACTCTGCCGGTATCCGTAGCCGGAGGCGCATTAAGTTCCTGAAACATCTGCGCTGTTCTGCCCGCCAGCGCCTGCTCAATGGCATCTGCGATCTGCGTAATGGCCGTGGTGCCCACGATGGCATCCACCTCCGGGATCTCTTTCTGAATCTCTTCCCGATAGCGCTGTGCTAGGCATCCGGCGGCCACCAGTACCTTAACCCGGCCGCTCTTTTTCAGCTCCGCCATTTCCAGCAGGGTATTGATGCTCTCCTCCTTGGCATCGCCGATAAAGCAGCAGGTGTTTACCACCACGATTTCACATTCTGTCTCATCATCCGTAAAAGTATATCCCTTTTGCTGTAAAAGACCCAGCATATCCTCTGTATCCACCAGGTTCTTGTCACAGCCCAGAGAAATAAATAGTATCTTCATATCTGAAACTTCTCACAATCCCTGTTATTAAAGAAAAGAGAAATACTCATAACTGAACATTTCTCTTTTCACTTTATGCTTCCTGTCCTTCTGTCTGCACCGCCGTCTCCGCTGCAGCATCCTGCTCCTGCATCTCTTCATCCTCAGCCAGGATCTTAATCTTCCCCTGATTCAGCTCTTCCACAGCCACCGATAAGGGCTTCTTGCCGACAGCGTTCACCAGGGGCTCGTCACCGGCGATGATCTGTCTTGCCCTCTTGGATGTGGCCATCACGATGGAATACCGGCTGTTGACCACAGGCGCTTCTCCCTGCTCTACCTCACTGTTTACTACTTTCATTAAATCGGAATAAGATGGATGTAACATTATTCTGCTCCTTTCGAAAACTGCTTCAGTTCTCCTCTGATCTCTTTTATTAATGCTTCCTGTCTGGCGGAAGTATAATGGGCATTCTGCACAATACTGTGAATCTGCCTCTCGCACTCCTCCAGATCATCATTAATGACTATATAATCATAGGCTTCTACGCCTTCTGATTCCTCCGCCGCACGGGCCAGCCGTCTGGCAATCACTTCCGGGGGTTCCGTTCCCCTGCTCTCCAGCCGCCGCCTGAGCTCACCTGCACTGGGTGGGGTCACAAAGAGCAGCAGACAATCCGGTATCAGCTTTCGGATCTGCAGCGCCCCCTGAATTTCAATTTCCAGGATCACGTCCTTGCCCATCTCCAGTTGTTCCTGCACATAATCCCTGGGTGTGCCGTAATAATTCCCGCAGTAGCAGGCATACTCGATCATCCGGTTCTGTCGGATGCGCTCCTGAAATGTCTCCGTATCCACAAAAAAGTATTCTATCTCGTCCCGTTCTCCTTCTCTGGGTGCTCGGGTAGTCATGGACACGGACAATGCATAATTGTCATAGTCCTGGGTCAGCTTCTTCATAAGCGTTCCCTTCCCCGCACCGGAAAATCCGGAAACCACTGTCAGGATTCCTTTATTCATCTTTATTTCCTCCGCTCTCTGCCTGGGCTCTGCCGGCAATAGTTTCCGGCAGCAGTGCCGACAGCACGATCTGATTTTGTTCCATCACCAGCACCGCCTTGGTCTTACGGCCCTGGGTGGCATCAATGGCAGTGCCCTCCTCCTTTGCCCTCTGCACCAGCCGTTTGATAGGCGCCGAATCCGGGCTGACAATGGCGATAATCTTGCCGGTATTGACAATATTGCCGAAGCCGATATGAATTAATCTGTTCATATTACTTTCCTTATGATTACTCAATGTTCTGAATCTGTTCCCGTACTTTTTCGATCTCCGTCTTCAGCTCAATAGCACAGTTGGAGATCTCCAGGTCATTGGACTTGGACAGGGCGGTATTAGCCTCCCGGTTCATTTCCTGGGCAATAAAGTCCAGCTTGCGGCCGATACTGCCCCCCTCCTGCAGGGTCTTTTTTGTGGTCTCAATATGGCTGCGCAGCCGCACCAGTTCCTCGTCCACACATACCTTGTCGGCAAAAATCGTGACCTCCGTCAGCAGCCGGCTCTCATCCACCTGTACATCCCCCAGCAGGTCCCTGACCTTATCCTCCAGCTTCTGCCGGTACTCCTGCACGATCTGGGGAGATCTCTCCGAGATAAAATCCACCAGCTTCAGCATGCCGTCCAGTTTTTCAATCAGATCCTCCTTCAGGTGCTCTCCCTCTGCAATACGGGTCCGGACAAAGCCCTCCGCAGCGCCCTTGATGGCCTTCTGCAGCTCCTTCCAGAGTTCTTCCTCATCAATATTCTGCTCTTCCATGGAGAATACCTCAGGATACCGTGACAGGGTGGATACCCGGATATCGTCATCCAGCCCGAAATCCTCCTGCATCTGCCGCAGATATTTCATGTACTCCGCCGCCAGCTCCCTGTTGTAACGGATGCTGGCATTATTCTCCGTATAGTCCTCGTAGGTGATGAACAGATCCACCTTTCCCCGGGAGATATAGTTTTTCAGTTCTGCGCGAATCGCCGACTCAAAAAAGTTCAGTTTCTTCGGCATCTTGATGCTCACATCCAAATACCGGTGGTTTACAGACTTCATCTCCACAGTAAATTTACGATTGTTCTCGGTGATCTCACATCTGCCGAAGCCTGTCATGCTCTTAATCATACTGTCCCCCATGATTCCGCTCTGCGAAATCCCAAATCATTATCTTTCGTGTTGTCATACTTTATTTATTATATTGTAGATTGGCCGGATAGTCAAGTACAGGAAGAATTGAATTAATTTCGCCTATGGTTTTTAACTAAGAGATTTTTACCGAGAGTAACAATTCAGCCTCCCCATAGTCAAAAGGAAGAATTAAAGGATGCAGCACTTATCATTTCAGCATGTGGGAGCCGTTATGATGAATCCAGTGAATACCAGCTTTTAATCCGCGCCATAAATGAGCAGACGAAACCGGATGGGGAAGGAAACCTTGTGCTCAAGGACGCACATGAGGGAATGGATTCCAATCGAAAAAAACAACTATAGTGACAGTCAATTTCTCAAAGACTACATGGAGCAGCAG
>CAZFYD010000128.1:0-6484 GCA_964523315.1 uncultured Acetatifactor sp. | reverse complement strand
GTCCCCGTTCTCTTCCTCCAGCACAATATCCGGCAGCTTCATTCCGTTAAAGGTATTATTTTTCACCATGGTGTAGATAGTCATATTCTGAAATTCCAGCGCTTTTCCGGCCAACAGCGGCTCGTCGAAGGAATAGTCCCCGATGATATCCCCCGCCAGACAGGTAGATCCTGCCAGGCGGTAGGTATGAGTCTTCTCCCCCGGAGCCAAGAGCCGAACCGTCCTTTTTGCCGTAAAAATCAGGATGGTGGACAGCAATCTGCTTTCCATACACACCCATATTAATTTCCACGCAGCCTTTAACTCTCGCACCTACTGTACGGAGACCACCTTATAATCTTTCCCCTCTACAGTCTGCTTCAACACCTCGTCGGCAACCTCAGAAGTCATTGTCACAACTGCGGTTCCTTTTTCATGGCTTACCTCTGCACTCTGTACACCATCCAGAGCCTCAAGCGCTTTTTTAACGGTTGCCTCACAGTGTCCGCACATCATTCCTTCGATCTTCATTGTCTTTGTCATCACATTTTCCTCCTTATTTTTGTCCCTGACGGGCTCAATTTGGGACTTTACGCCTGTATTTTTAAGTTTGGCAGCCCTTTTTCTATCTTTACCTGCATCATATATCCGAACAAAGTTCAGACGAAGTGCATTGGTAACAACACAAAAGCTCGAAAGGCTCATTGCCGCTGCACCGAACATCGGATTCAGCTTCCAGCCAAACAGCGGGATCCACACTCCTGCTGCCAGCGGTATTCCCACACAGTTGTAGAAGAACGCCCAGAAGAGATTTTCATGGATGTTCGTGAGTGTCGACCTTGAAAGCCTGACTGCCGCAGGCACATCCACAAGACTGTTTTTCATCAGCACCACGTCAGCGGCATCTATCGCCACATCGGTTCCTGCACCTATGGCAATACCTATGTCAGCTCTGGTAAGAGCCGGCGCATCATTTACTCCGTCACCTACCATTGCCACCTTTCCCTGTTCTCTTAAGGCTCTGATGACGCTTTCCTTTCCGTCCGGAAGCACGCCTGCGATTACATCGTCAACTCCCGCCTGAGAGCCGATAGCCCTGGCTGTCTTTTCATTGTCCCCGGTAAGCATAACAACCTTAATACCCATATTTTTGAGTTCTTCTATCGCTTTCGGGCTATCTTCCTTGATTACATCCGCAACCGCTATTATTCCAAGGAAAACGTTTCTATTTCCATCCATTCGTTTTTTTGTGAAAAACAGCGGCGTCTTTCCATCCTCCGCAAGCCTCTCCGCCTTTAATTTCATATCCTGAGGGACATCGGCCACTGAGGCTATAAACTTCATATTTCCACCCACAAGCTCCGCTCTGCCGTCAGCCCCATTAATCGAAGCCTTCAGTCCGTTTCCGGGAAGGGCGGTAAAATCTTCAACCGCAAGGGGGTTGACAGAATGCTCTCCGGCATATTCCATCACGGCCTTGGCAAGCGGATGTTCACTCCTGTTCTCAAGGGATACTGCATCCTGCAGAAGCTCACTCTGAGATATACTCTCCGCCGGTATGATATCCGTTACCTTCGGCGTACCGTTGGTGATCGTTCCGGTTTTGTCAAGCGCAACAATCTGTATTTTCCCTGTCTCCTCAAGAGATACCGCCGTTTTAAATAAAATGCCGTTCTTTGCACCCACGCCATTGCCCACCATGATAGCCACAGGTGTGGCAAGTCCCAACGCGCAGGGGCAGCTTATCACAAGCACCGAGATTCCCCTTGCCAAGGCAAAACCCACACTTTGTCCCGCAAGGAGCCATACGGCAATCGTTACAAGCGCAATGACAATGACCGCCGGCACAAACACTCCCGATACACGGTCAGCCACCTTTGCTATCGGCGCTTTTGTGGCGGCAGCATCGCTGACCATTTTAATGATCTGGGATATTGTCGTATCCTCGCCGACCCTTGTCGCCTCACATTTCAAAAATCCTGACTGGTTCAGCGTTGCAGCCGACACTCTGTCTCCTGCTTCCTTATCCACGGGAATACTCTCACCCGTGAGAGCCGATTCATTGACAGCGCTGCTTCCTTCCAGCACAACACCGTCTACGGGAATATTTTCGCCGGGACGGACTACAAAGATATCACCCTTCTTTACCTGAGCGATGGGGACCTCCTTTTCCTCGCCCCCGCTTATTATAACTGCCGTCTTAGGAGCAAGCTTCATAAGACCTTTCAGTGCATCTGTGGTCTTTCCCTTTGATCTTGCCTCCAGCATTTTACCCACAGTGATAAGCGTCAGGATCATAGCCGCAGACTCAAAATAAAACTCATCCATATACATCATGACGGCATCCATATCGCCCTTTATCTGCGCATCCGTCATGGCAAAAAGCGCATAAATGCTGTATACAAAGGATGCCCCTGATCCTAGGGCCACCAATGCATCCATATTCGGAGCCCGGTGTATAAGACTCTTAAATCCGTTGATAAAGAATTTCTGATTGATCACTGCAATAATAAGTGAAAGCAATAGCTGCAAAAGCCCCATTGCTATATGATTCCCTTCAAAGAATCCCGGCAAAGGCCACCCCCACATCATATGCCCCATCGAAAAGTACATGAGCACAACCAGAAATATCAATGATGCAGCAAGTCTTCTCTTTAACTGCGGAGTTTCGTGATCCTTTAGCATCTCTTCATCATTGCCTGCTGCTTTGCCGTTTTCCTGCGTGCCACTTCCCCTGACACTGGCGCCATATCCCGCATCCGCCACGGCCTTTATGATTTCGGCCGATGCTGCCGTTCCCTCCACGCCCATGGTATTGGTGAGAAGACTTACCGAACAGGATGTCACTCCCGGTACCTTTGACACCGCTTTTTCCACTCTGGCGCTGCACGCTGCACAGCTCATGCCCGTCACATTATATTGCTCCATTATTGCACTTCCCTTCTTCTCCGCGTTTGCTTCACTTCATCATTTTCTGCAGGGTAGTTAGAAGCTCCTCCACGCTCTCTTCCCTGCCTTCTTTTATGTCTCTTATAAAACAGGTCTTTATATGATTTGACAAAAGCAGTTTTCCGAAGCTGTTGAGCGCTGAGTTCGCTGCCGCAACCTGTGTAAGGATATTGGGACAATAGGCATTTTTCTCGACCATGCCTTTGATCCCGCGGATCTGTCCTTCAATGCGGTTCAGGCGATTGATAAGATCCTTATATTCCTTATCCTCCCGTATCTTTGTACGCATCTCCCTGACAGCCGGATCAACCCTCTCTGCGCCGGTATTACCTTTATTTTCAATGCCTACAGTATTTCCGTCCTCATTTAGATTCATACAGCAGCATTTTCTCTCTTCTTCCATATTCATCCCTCCTGCACACCGCAAATTTTACTTACGGTAATGCTCATATAGAAATGCGAAAAATAATCCGTCAGGACAATGTCCATAAGCAGTTTTATGTTATTGTACACAATGACATAAAATGCTGTACAAATACCCCATAGGGGTATATTTATCACTTCCATGATAGAATATACCCCTATGGGGTATTTGTCAACCGTATATTGTTTAATTTATTGAACTATTTTCTCAAATAGAAAAAAACTCTGCAACAGACAAACAATCGCTTTTATTATCCCTTTTCCCGCTCAAAGTTGTATATTGAATTGGTAATATTCCCGTGAAGCGTAATGCTTATTTTTCTGACAATTTCCTGATAATCGCCCTTCATTCCATGGCCGATCCAATCCAGCATCACTCCCACAAATCCGTACTTATAAAATTCTGCTATAAGCCTACTGTTAATCGCATCATACTGCGGCTGATAATATACTTGAATTTCGTGCTTTTCCATTGCGCGGAAAATTTCCCGGCACATTTCTTTTCTTTGACGCTCCTTTAAATTTTCCATATTTCTAATCTTCTCCTATAACAACAGCTTTTCCTTTGGGAATTTCCTATTATCATTAATTTTATCAAACGCCTTGCCGAAAGACAATCATATATTGACAATAAAAAAACCCTTTCTCCTGACAAACATGGGGAAAGGGATCTGTCTCTATTTTTTGATTTGATTTAGGGCAGCATTTATTTCCAGCATCTCCTGCTTCGTCAACGGTTCTAATCCGGCGGTTCCCAGCATCCCCAGCATACGAAGTACGCTGAAGCTTCCCATCATCTTGAGCATATTATCGTTAAGGGCAAAGCCTGTTTTTCCTTCACCCGCTTCCTTTTCCGGACTGCGGCTGAAAATATCACCGATCAGCTTCAGGAAAAGCTTTTTCCCCTCTTCCGTATTCATAATATCCTCTATCCTGTCATTCAGAGAAAAATAGCCTTCCGGTTCGTGAATATCAAACCAGTTCAGGACAGCGCCCTCTTCTTTCAGGCGGTATGCTTCATTAAACTTCTCCACCTTACGGATATGGCTCTCATCCCTGCATGTCCCTGCAACTGCCGTCAGGGTGGATTCTCCCCGGTTGGGCACCTGATAATAGAAGAAATGCTCCGCACTTTCCTGTTTTCCGAGACTTTTTCCGTTTACGAACAGTTCTACCTGAGGCAGATTGGAATAAACCGTGATCCTTGTCATATCCTCCACACGATCAATATAGCGTTTACCGCAGATATGCACAAAGGGGTCATCCGAAAGCCACGCCTTATAGGCATAAAAGGCGTCCTTTTTATATTTGCGGTCAAAGGTTACCAATCCTTTATGATTCTGACCGTTCTCTCCGCCTTCATTTCTGGCGTCCGCACCAAAATCAAACATATTCCACACATAGGCAGCCCAGAGGTAGGGTCTGGTGTACAGCTGCTTGATCAGCTCCTCATGATAATAGGCCTGGTATTCCTCCGTGTAATCTCCGGCCTTGGGATCGGAGGTATGCCAGTTCAGCGCCTCACAGCCATATTCACTCATCCCAATGGGCAGCTTCGGAAATTCTTCGTGGAAGTGATCCAGCCATGGGCCGTTCATATCCGTGCTTCCCCCATACCAGCCGAAATAATGGTTATACGCAATCACATCCGGGATCTGAATATAGGGATCATGGATATCACACATGGAAACCACGGCCATGGTGGTCAGTCTGGTTCTGTCCATCTCATGCACCATGTCATTCAGGATTCTGTGATTTTCCAGCAGATCCTCCGTGGAGCTGCCCGACATGGTAATCTCGTTGGAAAGACCCCACACTGCAATGCTGGGATGGTTGTAGTTCTGATGGATTAATTCCTTCATCTGGGATATGGTATTTTCACGTCCCTGAGGCTTATGCTCCGAGATATAAGGGATCTCTGCCCAGACTATCATGCCTCTCTCATCACACAGGTCATAGAAATACTGGTCATGCTGATAATGCGCCAGACGGATCGTATTGGCCCCCAGCTCGCAGATCAGATCCATATCCTCCCGGTGATGCTCCGGGAGCAATGCATTGCCCAGTCCCCATCTGTCCTGATGACGGGATACGCCCCGCAGCGGATAGCTTTCTCCGTTCAGAATAAAGCCTTTCTCCGAGTCAATCTCATAGCTGCGGCAGCCAAAGCGGGCAGTAACCTGATCCAGCGCTTCGTCCTGATCCTTCAGCGTGACCTGTGCGGTGTATAAATAGGGATCCTTCACCCCGTTCCACAGATGCACCCGGGGGATTCGAAACAGGCTGGATGTCTCCTCAACTGTCTTACTTTCCTGTGTAACGATATGGCTCTCCCGGTCTTTTATCGTATACAGCAGGGTCTGCCCCTGCTTCGCATGGGTCAGATAGACTTCTATCTCCACCTCCGCTTCGTCGCCGGAGATCACCGGCGTCACCTTGATTCCCGGTCCTCCCCAGCAGTCCAGATCAAAATGGGATTGCGGCACGGAAATCAGGCGGACATTGCGGTAGATTCCGCCGTAGAAGGTAAAATCCGCCGTCTGGGGATAAACCTTCTCATTTTTACGGTTATCCACGGCAATCACGATCAGATTCTGCTCTTTTAAACTGTCGGTGAGGTTGACTCTCCAGATAGAATATCCGCCGTCGTGATGGGCCAGTTTTTTCCCGTTTACATAGACGTCTGCGGAGGAATTGGCTCCCTGGATCTCCAGATAATACTGTTGATTTTCCGGCAGCTCGTCTTTGGAAAGCTCTTTTGCATAATAGCAGGTTCCCCGGTAATAATCATTTCCCCCGTCCTGTCCGTCGATGGCATTCCAGCAATGAGGCAGATTCACCCAGTACCAGTTTTCCGGCATCGTCTTCGGCACATCCCGGGCTTCTTTGGAAAATGCCCATTTGGTATTCAGATTTCTGTATTCTCTCATACGGTATCCCTCCTGATCTGCGCTGCAGCAATATATATTCGTCTATATCATGTCCGTTTATGCCCGAAATAACACTTTATTTTTGTTACTATTTTTTTACGGATGATGATGGAGCGAACCATATCCTCATAAAAGCTCGTCCAAGCAAATGGCATGAAGATGACTGTCCAATCTGCCACAAACACTGCAGGCATTATGACTGC
>CAZFYD010000127.1:0-6533 GCA_964523315.1 uncultured Acetatifactor sp. | reverse complement strand
TCTAGACTCCGGTCTCCAGAATCAGTCTGTCATACACCTCCGTCAGCACCTGAATCATCTTTGATGCCAGGTTGTACCCGTTCTGATATTTTACCAGATTGACAGCCTCTTCGTCCTCATCCACGCCGGAAATGGACAGCCTCTGCGTATCAATGATACCCCCGATATCGCTGTAATTCTGCTGAAACGTATTGGCGCGGCTGGCATTCAGCGCCACATCGCCCAGTATGCACTGCAGGAACTCGGAGGCCGTGCCGCCTCTGAAGCTCATCTTTTCCTCGTCCGTGGCTATGGATTTCAATTCCTCCAGCAGGTCGTTCTGTTCCACGCCGTCTGCGCTGTCCTTGCGGTTAGCCAGCAGCTTCGGATCGTTTTCCATGGCGGAAGCCACCATGAAGTTTACGGCTGTCAGCCGGTAATAGCTGTCATCGCTGTTCGTCACCGTCATTGCCGCAGCCTGCCGGGCTTCTTCCTCCGTCATGCCGTCGTCCGTCAGCTGCTGCACCCTCTCCAGATATGCCTCATAGGTAAAGGTATCATACCGGTACTCGTTGTCGAACTGAAATTCATCGGCCGATGTGGCCATGCTGCCGGTCAGCAGGCCGCTGCCGGGATCCCCATAGGAATCATAGCCGCTCTTTAAGGTATCATTGAACGCTTCGGCAAAGCTGCGGATCCAGATATTCATCTGGTTCATATAGTAGGGGATGCCCTGATAGCTCAGGCCCGTTCCCACGCTGGCCGTCTTGCCTACCCGGTCATTGGTCAGCCGCATATCGTTTTTCGTGCTGTCGGACAAGGTAAAGGTGTAGCTGTACACCGGCTCTCCGTTCTCGTCGTAGCTGCAGGTATAGGTCCAGGAATCGTAATAGAATTCCTGATTGCCCAGATTGATGATGCCGCCCTGGTCGGACAGATTGCAGTTGTTCAGATCCTGCAGATAGCCCTGCGTTACCTGGACCGTCACCGTGTCCTGTCTGCCGTCGGCAGTCATCCCGATCCCCGTCACCTTGCCGTTGAAATATTCTCCGTTATTGCCGTCCCTCATCTGGATCAGTCCCTGCAGGTTCCCTCCCATGGAGACGTTGTACAGGTTGAACTTCTGCCCGTCTTCCCAGTAAACGTCATATAAACCGTCAATATCTGATTGGTTCACCTTCTCGTAGCTGCTTCTCGCCACACATTCCAGGCCGTTGTATTCGGTATTGTCCACCAGCATCTGCCCGCCGGCGATCTTTACCATAAAGCGGTTGGCGCCGGTCTCCCGATCCGGCTGGGTCAGATCCACAATCGGTGTTTCGCTCACCTCAATATCCACGATGGCCGACAGCTGATCGAGCAGCAGGGTTCTGCGGTCCCGCAGCTCGTTGGCTGCGGTGCCGGAAAGCTCCACCACATTGATCTGCTTGTTCAGCGTAGCGATCTCGCCTGCCAGGGAATTGATCTCGTCCACCTTCAGCTTGATCTCCTGGTTGATATCCTGCTGCAGCTTCTGCAGGTTCCCGGCCATATTGTTGAAGTACTCGGTCAGTGCTCCGGCAGTACCGATAAACTGCTTCTTGGCGTCAGCGCTGTCCGGATCCTTCATCAGCTCCTCCAGGCCGGTGACCATCATTTTATCAAAAATCGTCTTAAATCCGGTATTCTCACCGTCGTCATCGAAATAGGTCTCCACCTGCTTCATATAGTACTGCTTGATATCATACTCGCCCAGTTTGGCATTATTATTCCAGTATTTTACATCATAGAATTCATCCCGGATCCGCTCTATAGCCAGAGTCTCCACGCCGGCCCCGGCGCAGCCGTAGGTCTGAAAAACTCTCAGCGCCTGGCTTGCCTGCTGCAGCACCTGCTGGCGGCTGTAGCCTTCCGTCTGCACATTGGCAATGTTGTTGGCTGTGGTATTCAGCGCCGCATTGCTGGCCAGCAGCCCCGTGTATGCAATATTCAGTCCAAAAAATTGTGAAGGCATGTTTTTCACCTCTTATATTTTATCGTCCGGCTTATCCTTACCCGGCATGCTGTCCGTCCCGCTGCAGGGCCGCTTATACGGCCAGTGTGTTAATAATGTGCTCCAGCATCTCGCTGATCGCGTTGATATACCGGCTGGATGCATTATAGGCGTTCTGAAATTTGATCATATTGGATAGTTCCTCGTCAGAAGACACGCCAATGACCTGTTCCCTGGCATTGCAGGTGGTTTCCACCGTATTCTGCTGGTTTTCATAAATACTGCGCAGCATATAACCGGAATTGGATATCTGCGCTACCAGATCGGAATAGTAATCCATAAAACTGACTGTCTTTTTTACATTGGGATTCAGCGTGTAAATCTCCTCCGTAAAAGCAGCCTTCAGCGCTTCGGCCGTCTCCACATCCGCGGAACCGTCCTCCAACATAAAGCCCAGCTCTGAGGGCGACTGCTTCAGCTCCTGATCGATCTGTATATTTTTCAGCGTGTACAGAGTCTCGGCCGCTGCCGGATCCTCCTCCCGGTACACCCAGTATTCCTTGCCGTCCGCGCCGGTCACTTTCTCGTAGCCCGGCGTCGTAATCTTGGAAAAGATCTGGATCGGGCTGCCGTCCTCATGGCGCATATAGCCGCCCGCATCATCCTCGCAGGCCTTTACCCCCTGCAGCACCGTGCCGTCCGCCAGCGTCAGATCCATGGTCTGCACGCCGGCTGCCTCCGCCAGAATATCATTGATCTTTGTCGCCACATTATGAATCAGCTGATCGAATTCCGCCTGAATATTCATGATAACGGACTGGGAAATATCGTCGTAATTCTCCCCGATATCCGTATAATCCGCGCGGTGATCCCCTCTTGCCAGCAGCATGGCCTTCAATCCGCCGATATCGGTATTCCGATCAGTGGAAATCTCCTGATCCAGATCGAAAACCTCCGCTCCCGTGATATCGTAATCCCTGGTGCCGTCCTCCAGCACCGTGTAGTTGGCATTCAGCGGCCAGAAAGGCGTATAAAACCCGGTAATCTCATCCGCATCCAGACCGATCTCATAACACATGGAGCCTTTGACAAAGTCAACGCCTTCGATCTGCACAGATACTTCTCCATACGCATTCTCCGTATAAGAGATGTCCGCCAGCTCTGCCAGCTCATCCAGAATCTGGTTGCGGGTATCCCGCAGGTCATTGGCGCTCTCTATGCCGCCGGCCTCAATGGAACGGATCGTCTCATTCAGCGCCAGGATCTGGTTGCCGTATTGGTTGATCTTCTCCACCTGCTGTTTGATCTGCAGGTTCATATTATCCTGATAAGAGCTCAGCCCCTCGTAGATGTTCACCGAACGCTCTATGAATTCCTCGGCGCGCTGTACGAAAAGGCTCTGCGTCACAGAGCTCGAGGGATCCTTTGCCAGCTCCTGGACGGAAGTCCACAGATCGCTCATGGTGGTCTGAAAGGCTTCTTCATTCATCTCGCCCAGCAGGCTCTCTATCTCCTCCATGGTCTCCGTAGACACCTGATAGAACATGCTCCGCCCGGATTCCTTACGGTAAGTTTTATCCAGGAAATAATCCCTGACCTGTTTTACATTGGAATAAGTGGTTCCCATCCCCGTCTGCTGATTCGAAATAGAATTGGGGTTTGTAGACAGGGTAATATAGCTTTTCGCCGACTGCTGTACCTGTTGGCGGGTATACCCCTCGGTATCCACATTAGAAAGATTATGCGCTGTGGTGTTCAGCGCATTTTGACTGGTTTGTAATCCGGATGCTCCGATATATAAGCTTCCCATTAATGACATATGGCATCACCTCTGTGTTACGTTACTGCTTTGCGTCAAACCCGGGGGCTGTCATCCCCATGGTCTCCCCTGCGCTGCACGCCCCCCGGTTATAGTTGGCGGTCTGGGGCGCAGTCTTTAGGGACTGCAGGAGATTCATGTCAAATTCGACCAGTTCCAGGCTATGCCGTATCAGCTCCCGGTTCTGTTCGTTGGCCTCCCGCACCCGGTATACCGCGCTCTGCAGTCCGTCGCAGGCGTCTGCTAAAAGCTTCTGCTCTGCAGGGCGGGCAGACAGGATCTGCACCAGGTCTCTGAGTTTCATCGTTGTAACATCCTTGTTAAGCACATTGGCAATGTCGGCAGTGACCTCAACTCTCTTTTTTTCCAGCTGCGTGATCCTGCCTACCCATTCCTGTTCCTCATCCGTGATTTTCTGTAATTGTTCAAGATCGCCTGCAACAATGATCGGCGTCTTGCGTCTGGATATTTCCAGCAGCCCGTTGTATTCTATGCATTCCTGCTGCAGCACCGCAATCAGGTTCTCCATCAGACTAGCCACCGGCAATTACCTCATTTCCTCGTACTTCTGTATCAGCTTTTCCGCAAAGCTCTCATTGCTGACCTCGTAGGTTCCATCCTGTATCTTTTCCCTGATCGGAGTCGTTAACTCCTCACGAATATCAGGAGCAGAAGCCACCGCAGCCCTCGCCGTCTGGATATCCTTTCCAAAACTGCTGATCTGCAGTCTGTCCGTTCTGGATAAAGACGCAGACTTCTGGGTCTTGCCGGTCTGCTTTGTGTGATATATCTGCTGTACCTGATTATAAGCTTCTATCCGCATATCTGACTCCCCCTTTCCGGAATGCTCCATCATCCCTGATACTATTGTTATCGGATAAAAGAGAAAATACTTTAGGGGGATTTTCTTACATTTTTCTCAGCTGTTGGCTATCCGTTCCGCAGCCGTTCCTTCAGAAGTGAATTTCGCTTCGTTACCGTCACATTCTGGACTGCGTATGCCAGCGCCTTCTTTGCCCCAACCAGAACCAATATCTTCTTGGCACGAGTAATTCCTGTATAAATCAGGTTGCGCTGAAGCATGACATAATGGTTCATTAAAATTGGCATCACAACAATCGGATATTCCGAACCCTGCGCCTTATGTATGGTTGTCGCGTAGGCATGTACCAGCTCATCAAGCTCTGTCACCTCGTAATCAATCAGGCGACCGTCAAAATTTACCTTCAGCGTCCTATCCTCCGCATTGACAGAAACAATCATCCCGATATCTCCATTAAAAACTTCCTTGTCATAATTGTTCTTTACCTGCATGACCTTATCGTCCGCCCGGTACACAAAGCCGCTTCTGCGCAGACACTCTTTCGGGACTGTCACAGCCCCTCTCCCACGCATAAACACCTCATGTTCTGCCGG
Organism: uncultured Acetatifactor sp.; assembly: GCA_964523315.1. Lineage (GTDB taxonomy): Bacteria > Bacillota > Clostridia > Lachnospirales > Lachnospiraceae > Acetatifactor. The sequence continues at coordinate 1,347 of CAZFYD010000127.1, read as the reverse complement.
GTTTAGCGCCTCCTGCAGGGAAAGGTTTAGGTTGGTTGCGCCCACAACGCCACGTTGCATAGGCGTGAGCACCTGTATCTGCGAGGATTCCACGTGATAATATTGGGGGAGCTTCGTTTTCACCAGTTCTACAATCTGCGGCACAACTGCTTCCGCATCCTCATTTTCCATAAAGAAAAAGTCCGTATTTTTCCCATTGGAAATGTCCGGCATCTTTCCCTGATTGATACGGTGGGCATTCATTATGATTCGGCTTGTCTGCGCCTGGCGGAATATCCTTGTAAGCTTTATCACCGGAAAACTGTCCGAGTCTATGATGTCACGGAGCACATTTCCCGCTCCGACTGACGGAAGCTGGTCGATATCCCCCACAAGGATCAGCCGCATGGTCGGCGGAATCGCTTTTAAGAGCGAGTTCATCAGAATAATATCGATCATGGAGCATTCATCCACGATCAGCACATCGCCCTCCAATGGGTTCTCCTCATTTTTCTGATATCCTTCCGGCGGCTTGCATTCCAACAAACGGTGGATGGTTTTCGCTTCAAGTCCTGTTGCTTCCGTCATCCGCTTTGCCGCGCGCCCGGTTGGCGCCGCAAGCAGGATTTTTATCCCGTATGCCTTGTATGCAGATATGATGCCATGCGTTGTTGTTGTTTTTCCGGTTCCCGGTCCTCCCGTGAGTACCATAACCTTTGCTGTCGCCGCCTGACGAATTGCATCTGCCTGTATCTCATCAAAGGTCATATTGACTTTTTCTTCGATGGATTTCACATTTACTGAAAGGCTCACGTTGCCCGTCTGTCTTCGTGCTTCCATAAGTTTCGTATATAAACGGTCTTTGGCTGGCGATAAGGCAAGCTTTTTTAGTTTCCCCGCCACTCCAATCTCCGCATAATAAAACGGCGGCAGATAAATTGCTGTGATTGGGATACCGCCCGCATCCAGTTTTGTAATCTGCTTTTCCTGAATCAGTTCCCCTTTTTTCAGCATCTCGTCCATGGTCATGATGACCGTTTCCGGCGATGCCTCCAAAAGTTCTGAAGCCTTGTCAATCAGCTGCTGTTTCTCCGCATACACATGTCCGTCATTTGACAGTTCAGACAGCGTATACATAAGACCGCTCCTAAGCCGCAGATATGACTCCTTTCCAAACCCAAGCCTTTCCGCAATCTGATCCGCGGTGCGAAAGCCGATACCCCAGATATCATCCGCCAGTTTATAAGGATTTTCTTTCATCACGGCAATGCTATCGTTTCCGTACTGCTTATAGATCTTAGCGGCGAAGGACGAACTGACCTGGTGTTCCTGCAAAAAGAGCATGATATTTTTGACCTCTTTCTGCTT
>CAZFYD010000126.1:0-6599 GCA_964523315.1 uncultured Acetatifactor sp. | reverse complement strand
TACTATCATGAATACAGCCAAAATCATTGCCCTCTCCGGTAAGGGCGGCGTGGGAAAAACATCTCTGGCGGCGGTGACCGTAAAGGCTCTGTCGGAGAAATATCCGGACAAAAAGCTTCTGGCGATTGACGCCGACCCTGCGGTGGGACTGGCCACCGCCCTGGGCATCGAAGTGCAGATGACCATAGACGATATCCGCCGTCAGGTGGTGGCCTCGGTGGAGGACGGAGACACCCGTTCCGCCGTGGAGCTGCTGGGAGAAGCCAGATACCGTATCTTTGACGCCATGGTGGAGACGGATGCTTTCAGCTTTATTGCCGTGGGACGCCCGGAAAGCGCCGGCTGCTACTGCAAGATCAATTCCTACCTGAAGGAGGTCATTGCTCTGGTGGCCGATAATTTTGATTACATTGTCATCGACGGGGAGGCGGGCATCGAACAGATCAACCGCCGTGTCATGGAAAAGGTGACCCATCTGATCCTGGTGACTGATGCCAGCAAAAAGGGAACCCAGGTCATCCGAACCATCAAATCCGTTGCCGACAGTCTTGTCATGTATGAAAAGGTCGGCGTAATCGTGAACCGGCTGCCGGACGAATCGGTAAAGCAGTATCTGGAGCTTGGGAATCTGCCGGTGCTGGCCTATATCGGGCAGGACAGCGACCTGTCCGCTTTTGACATCACCGGTAAAAACGTGTTTTACATGCCGTCAAGCTCCGTCATGATGCAGGGCGTGCGCCGGGCACTGGAGGAGCTGGGGATCTGACCTCAGGCCAAAGAGGATAAACGATTATGAAAGATTTAAAACATATTTATGAGCTGGAGATCTTGCTTCAGGACGCCCATAACGAGCTGGTACGACAGGCCAGAGAACGGGGAGAGATCGCTATAGGCAGCGTCTGCTCCCTGATTCCGGAGCCGCTGCTGAACCTGCCGGGCTGTTTTTCCGTCAGACTCCGTGCGCCCCGGACCGGCTCCATCGAGATGGGCACCTACTATATGACCAGCATTATGTGCGAGGCCTGCCGGGCGATTCTGGAGCGGGCCATCGAGGGCGGCTATCAGTTCCTGGACTGTATGCTGACGCCGGACGCCTGTGCGCAGATGAATCGCTGTGTGGAAAATATCGAAAAATTACAGCTATGCAATCAGGAACACTTTTTCGTGACCTATGCGGATGTGCCGATGAAATCGGATGAATCAGCGCTTTGCCATTATGTACGGCAGATGCGCCGGTATGTGCTGGAACCCCTGAAGGAAAGGTTCCGTATCGACACCTCCGATGAGGCCCTGCGGGAGGCCGTCTCCCTTCATAACCGCATCTGCCGCCTGCTCATGGAGATCGCTGCTTTCCGGGCCGAGGACAATCCCCGGATCACCGGCTATGAATTTGCCGTACTCTGTCTGGCTACCTACTGCTGTCCCAAAGCGCCGCTGCTCCCGATCCTGGAAGAGACTTTGACGGAACTGCGGGAGCGTCAGCCGGATCTCCATCCCCCTTACCGGGCCAGAGTCGTGCTGGCCGGTTCCGAGATCGATGATCCCGAACTGATTAGAATGATCGAGGAGGCCGGGGCCCTGGTGGTTGCCGACCGCTTCTGTCTGGGAGCCTTCCCCGGCCGGGAAGAGATCCGGCTTCGGGAGGACGAGGATGTGCTCACCGGCATTTGCCGCCACTATATGGAGGGCGGCCAATGTCCCCGCTTCATGAATACGGAAAAGATCCGTGAGCGCCATGAATACATCCACGAGCTGGCTCTGCGTTTTCATGCGGACGGCATCATCTACCAGCAGATCAAATTCTGTGATTACTGGGGCTATGAGCGTGCCTATGCGGCCCGGGTGATGCGCAAGCAGTACGGTTATCCGGTACTGAGCATCGACAGACCCTATGCAGTGGGCAATGCCGGGCAGCTGCGCACCCGGGTGCAGGCCTTTGTGGAAAGCATGGAGATCAAGAGGCTGAAGGGGAAAAATGCGCGCTGAGGCGCACGGAACATGGTATTAAGGAGATTACATATATGGGAAAGGCCATGGGAAGTGAGCCGCTGGGAGGCTTTTACAGCGGCAAAAAAGCGAAAAAACGCCGGGAATGGCGGGGACTGAAGGACACCTGGTACGACTATGTCCACTGGCTCGGCATCTGGAAGACCCTGATCGGCTTCATGCTCCATCTGAATAATTTGCGGGCCTTTTTCCGCTACCGGTGGATGGTAAACTATCTGGCCGTACCGGACTTTTTTGACCGGCATACGGAGGGGCTGCGGGGCACCCAGCTGCGTATCACCCGCACCGCCTTAGAGCTGGTGGTGACGGATATGTGCAAGAGCATGGGAGTGATGTTTCGTGCCGATCCTGCCCTGGGCAACAACAGGGCGCTGAACGAAAAGCTGGTGGTCTTTGATGAAAATATGATGAGCGAGTTGATGAACGGCTTCCCCAATCTGAAGTGGGTATCCGTGGAGGTACCTGCGGTGTATACCTGTGCCATGATGGCTCAGGACAGCCTCTTCTATTATCTGGACAAAGCCCAGGAATACGGCATTCCCAATGATGTATGCCCCATGCCCTCAGCAGAATTCGGGGTGGCCCTGGAGGAAGATTATCCCCGGATCGGCAAATGCGCGATCCAGTGCAATACCACCTGTGACGGAAGCCTTATGGGCAACGGACTGATGGCCTCCCTGATGGATATTCCCACTTTCCAGCTGGCAGTGCCCATCCGCCATGAGGAGGACAGCGTCCAGCAGTACGCAGCGGAAGAGATTCGCAGCGCCATTGCCTTTATCGAAAAGCACACCGGAGAGACCTTTGACTGGGAGGCTTTCTTTGCCTCCATGAGGGTTTTCAATCAGGAGACACGGCATCTGCTGGAATGGTACGAGGTATCCCGTTCCCCCTACCCCCAGTTTACCGACAACAGCCTTTCTCTGTACCGCTATGCCGTCTATATGGCCGCAGGCGGGCGGGAAAAGGAGTTCCTGCGCAGGGATGAACAGCTGACCCGCCTGGTGATGAAGGGCTACGAGCGCAAGGAGCCCTGCGCAGTGGAGCTGCGCCACAGGGCTATCACCTGGGGCGTTCAGGCAGCCTACTACACAGCCTTTGCCGGATGGCTGACCAACTGCTGGGGCATCGTCCCCCTGGTGGATATGCTGACCCTCTGCTCCACCCGGGAGATCAACACGGAGGATCCGGAAAAGGCCGTATATGATCTGGCCTATCTCTATGAGAAAATGATCATGCGCAGTCGTTCCAATGGCGGCTATGAGGTGGGCGTGGCGGATCTGTGGCGCTACTGCGAGTACTTTCATGCGGATATGGTCATCATGTACGCCCATATGGGCTGCAAGTCCATGTCAGGATACCATGGGCTCTTCGAGGAGGAGGCACGTCGGCACGGCATCCACCTGGTGTGGGCCACCCACGGACTGATGGACGCCAGAGGCGTGGGCCGCAGGGACATGCGCACCGAGGTCAACCGCTATATGCGCACGGTGCTTCGGGAGGAGCCTCTGGATCCCAGTCTGGAGGACTTTGACGACGAAAGGGCGTGGTAACCGCCTCTGTAAACTTCAATGATGGAAAATACAGTGAATATAGAGGGCATACGCTTAGAGGCTTACGCCTGGGGAATCCGGCAGCTCAGAGAAGAAAACAGGAATGAAAATAGGGAGGAAAAACCATGAAATATTACGGCGGCTGTGATGCCGGAAGCACCTATACCAAGTGTGTGATTATCAATGAAGAGGGACAGATAGCAGCTCATGTGACCACCCGGAGCCGCATCAATCCCGTGCTCAGCGCTCAGGCGGCGCTGGAGGAGGCCGCAGCCCAGGTGGACGGCCTGGATCGTGCGGAGGATCTGGCTTATCTGGTGGGTACGGGCTACGGCAGGAACAAGGTTCCCTTTGCCGATGAAAACATCTCCGAGATCAGCTGTCATGCCATGGGCGTTCACGTGACGGATCCGCAGATTCGGGCAATCATAGACATCGGCGGTCAGGATGTCAAGGGCATCGCCGTAGACGAAGACGGTACCGTGCTGGATTTTGCCATGAACGACAAATGCGCTGCCGGTACAGGACGCTTCTACGAAGCCATGGCTAACGCCTTTGAAATGTCCCTGGATGATTTTTCTAAATTGTCCCTCTCCGCAAAAAACGTGATTCCCATCACCGCACAGTGCACCGTATTTGCGGAGAGCGAAGTCATCTCCCTGGTAGGCGAAGGCAAGCCCATGGAGGAGATCGCCGCCGGGATACAGATGTCCGTAGCCAAGCGCTGCTTTGTCATGGCCAAAAAGGCAGGCGCCACGGACAGTATCACGCTGACCGGCGGCTGTGCCAAGAATGCGGGCCTGAAGGCCGCCATTGAGAAGGTACTGAAAATCAAAGTGGTTGATCTGGCCATTGATCCTCAGCTGATGGGCGCTCTGGGCGCCGCAGAATACGCCAGACAGAAAGGAAGGAACGCATGATCGTCTTAAAAATCATCCTGATTCTGCTTGGAGTATTTCTGTTTCTATTTTTCCTGACCCTGATGATTTACTTTTTTAATCTGGATATGAAGCTGGCGGCAGCCATGACACCGGTCATGATAAAATATTACGACTGGCAGAAACGCAGGCGGAAAAAGACCGGCGGAAAGGAAAAAGAATGAATCTGTACGATACCTTGATTCAGGAAAGTCTGGAACTCGTGCGGAAAGCAGGTTTCCGCAGCCTGCCCCTGTCCGAGGGGCTGCCCCCGTGGGAGAGTGAGGAGGAGCAGCGGCTGATTTTTCAGAAGGATATGGCTTACGAGCTGGGCGGCGGCGGACTGCCCGCAGTCAGCGGACTGGCCTTTACCTCCCGGCCTGCTGACTGCGATGAGCTCCTGCTCTGCGGCCCTGATCTGCCCCAGCTGCAGGCTGACTCCCCCTATGCCCGCTTGACCCTGATCCATATGGATGACGGAGACTGGCAGGACATCCAGCGGGTCTATCAGATCCTGCGCCGGATCGAATATACCCGGTACCATGTCTATCCCCGGGGCTTCATGATGCGGATCTCCACCTCCGCCGGCCGGGAACCGGTGCGAGTGAGCCGGGAGGCGCTGCAGGACGGCCTGGATTTCACTCGGGTGGGACAGCTTTTTCTCCGGGCCTACCACCGGCACCCGCAGGTACAGGCAGTCAGGCTCCTCTTTATTACAAAGCCGGATTTTCCCTATGACCTTCTGGCAGAGAAGGCATTTAAAATGGAAGCCGTCACCGGCTCCCTGGATAGGATCTTCAACAATCTGGTGATGGACTGCAGCACCTGCAGCCTAAAACCGGTCTGCGACGAGGTGGAAGGACTGCGGGAGCTGCATTTTGCCAGACAGACAAAATAGCGCTCCCGTCGCTTTCCGGTTTCAAACGGCTGTCAATCCTGTTTGGTCAGAATGTGATAGAGCAGATCGACACAGCCCTCTATCCCGAACAGACTGCTGTCCAGGGTCACATGATAATTATCCGCTTTTCCCCATTCCTGCTCGGTGTAGTATTTATAGTTGATAGCACGCTTTTTATCCTTTTCCCGAAGACGTTTCGCCGGTTCCGCCTCCGTCTCCCCATAGACCTCCACGATCCGTTTGGCCCGATCTGCCTCCGGAGCATGGATAAACACATTGAGCACATCCTTCCGATCCCTTAGAATGTAATCCGCACAGCGGCCCACTATAACGCAGGATTCCTTCTGCGCAAGCTCCTGGATCTTTTTCCGCTGTTCATTCCACAGGTAATCGCTTATGGACAGTCCATTCACTCCCCGCCCCACAAAGGCATAGGAAAATGGACTAGTGGTAGGTGCGTACTCCCCCTGCTCTTCAATATATTTTTTTGCCAGTCCTGTCTGCTCCGCCAGCTTTTCGATCAACTCCTTATCGTAGCAGCAAATCCCCAGTTTCTCTGCCAGCAGCTTTCCGATGGTACGGCCGCCGCTTCCGAATTCACGGCTGATGGTAATGATTTTCTTGTTCATATGAATAGCCTCCCTTTCCCAAGTATAAAACAAAAGTGCATAAATCCAAAATCTGGATTTACGCACCCCGCCACTCGATATATATTATTTTAGCAATGCAATTCACAAAAGTCAAGACAGCATTTCCCCTGGTGTATCAATTATTTGGCGAAGTATTTGATGGCTCACCAACGACACCATTATTTGAAACCGGCTATGGAAGGTACTTGGAATTCGTATCTGCATGAGATGAATGAAGAATGTCACAAGGAAGTGGAAAAACTTGTGGAACAGGTAAAAAAAGAAGGGGTGACAGAAGCATTAAAAGCCACAGACCAGATGAAGCGGGTGGGGATGGTGAATAATATTAGAAGGTGTGCGGAGTGGATGCTTTGTATTTCTGAAAAAAGTAAATGAATTTGATTGGTGTATGTGGTACAATGTTTTTGTTAGAGAGATAGATAAATTGGAAGTTATCGGAGGGATAGATGAAAATAAGTTTAACCATAGTAGAAGAGCTTCCAGCTAGTGGAAAGAGTACAACAGCGGCGATGATTGCTAATGAACTGAATAAAAAAGGAGAAAATAAAAATGCGCAGAGATGAAATATTAAAAA
>CAZFYD010000125.1:0-6672 GCA_964523315.1 uncultured Acetatifactor sp. | reverse complement strand
CTTTCAGCCCGGATGTGATGATTCCCTGCTCCAGGGCGTCATGAAATATGGCGAACACAAAGAGCGAAACGGTCAGCGTAATCACGCTGGCTGCGCAGGCATACCCCGCCTGATTCATGGCAATCTCCGGCAGATACAGGGACAGGGGCCACAGAGATTTATCCTCCAGAAATGCCAGGGGCTCCTCCATCATGTTCCAGCACTCCAGAAAGCTCAGAATCATAGCCGCCAGAATACCGCCCTGGGCCGTCGGCAGCCCCACTCTGGTAAAGCTCTGCCACTCGCCCGCACCGTCCACCCGGGCCGCCTCCAGCAGCTCCGCCGGGATCCCTGTAAAGCTCCGGTAGATCAGGAATACGGGAAAAGTGGAAAATATGGCGGGGAGCACCACCGCCCACCGGGTATTCATCACCCCCGCCTCCTTCAGCACCAGATACTTGGACAGCATCGTCACCTGAAAGGGCAGCAGCATCAGAATCACATACAGGGAAAACAGCACCCGTTTCCCTCGAAACCGGTACACGGCAAATGCCCAGGCCGCCGGAACTGCGATCGCCAGCTGCCCCAGCAGAATCCCCGCTGTCATCCCCAAGGAATTCCAGAACAGCCTGAAAAAAGCAGGGGAATAAAACAGCAGCCGCTTATAGTGCTCCAGCGTGGGATAGTCCGGGATCCAGCGCCAGAGAATATACCCGTCCGTATCCTGCAGATAGCTGACGGTCCGCTGCTGCCATTCCGTCCCGTCCGCCAGGGAACCGCTGACCAGCAGCAATACCGGCAGGCACAGCACTGCGCCCAGCAGCACCAGCATACCTCCGATCAGCCATCCGGTAACTTTTTTTCTCATTCCTCCTCACCCTTTCCTCTGCCTGCATATCCCATGCCTTACCCGCAGTTCTTCCCCCATATGTATGCTCTTAAACCGATCCTCCCTTATCCCAGAGCCTCTGCAGCAGCAGGGACAGACTCCCCAGCAGCAGCGCCATCAGCACCGCACCCGCCGCCAGCTTATCCATGTCCAGCCGGGTATACCAGTTCTGGAACAGATGCTGCAGCAGATAGATATCCTGCTGGGGATAGGCCCCGCTGACCAGATAGGCCTCCCGAAAAGCTTTAAAGGCGTTGAGCAGAGACAGTACGGTGATCGTATAGGCGCTTCCTTTCAGATTGGGCAGAATGATCCGGAAAAAGCAGCGGATCCGGCCGGCGCCGTCCACCCGGGCCGCTTCGGCCAGTTCCCCCGGAATGGCTTTCAGCCCTGCCAGCCACAGCACCATGGTATACCCCAGATTCTTCCAGACATAGCTGCCCACCAGAATATACAGAGCGGCATGCTCTCCCAGCCAGTCCACATGGGTCCCCAGCCAGGCACTCAGGAAGCCCTGCCGGGAAAACAGCAGTCTCCACACCAGCACCACCGTGGCCGCCGGGATTGCCATGGGCAGCAGATACAGGGCCTTGATCTTCTCCAGCCAAGGCACCCGGCAGAGAGCCAGGGCCAGCAGCAGGCTTAAGGAGAGCAGCAGGGGCAGGCACAGCCCCAGAAACCGCAGGGTGTTACCCGCAGCCAGCCAAAAAGCATCATTGGTTAACACCCTCCGATAATTTTCCAGCCCTGCCCACTCGCCGGACAGGGCCGTCAGAAAGGAGCGGCGCAGCACATCCCCCGAGGGAATCAGCACCAGATAGCCCACGCCCAGCAGGCTGGGAGCCAAAAAACACAGTCCCCAAAGGCCCTCTCGCCTTCTCCTGTTATTCCGCCAGATAAAGGGATACTTTCTTTTCAATTTCCTTCACTGCCCCCTCTATGGTCAATTCTCCTTCCATTGCCTTCTGTCCTTCTTCGATCACCGCATCATAGATCCGGCTGTCACACTGACTGACCCCCTGACAGTTCTCCAGCAGCGCCCGCAGGGTATCCAGATCCTCCTGGGATGGCGTACCGCTGCAAACTTCCACATCCTTGCCGTAAATATCCGTAAAGCTCATACCCACACCGTAACCTTCCTCATTTTTCAGAGCCTCCTGCATCTGTTCCTCCAGCACATCCCAGTTAGTGGTAGCGCCTCCGCCCAATGCATTCTCTTTCAGGAACTGCGTGGACATCGCATAGGCCACCAGCTCCAGGGCCTGTTCCCGCATCCCGGAGGCTGCGTTCACCGCCCAGATTTTGGAAGCTCTGGCCAGATTCTGCGACTGACCGGGCATGGGAACACAGATCATTCCCTGCTGACGCAGCAGCTCCGCCGTCATGGGATAAGTGTCAAGAATGGAGGCACTGCCCGACAGCAGCCCCAGCGCATAGGGCTGACGGAAACATAAAGCATCTGTAAGCCGGATTTGGGCTTCCGTCAACTCTGCCTGCATACCGCTGATCTGGATATTCCTCTCATTGAGACGCTCCTGTTCCGGTTCTGTCAGGCCGCTGACCTGCGCTTCGTAGATCCGCTTAGCCTGCGTCAGGAACTCCTCCACCGCCTGACTGTCCAGCTTCCCTTCCGCAGTCATCCAGCTGTCCATGGAGCCCGGCGCCAGCAGCCCCAGCATATCATCGGCCCGGTTAAAGCCAAGCAGGGATCCCTCCGGCTGACCGGCACGGGTCTTCTCCAGAAGCTCCGCCAGCTGCTCCAGACTTGTGATCCCCTCCACCCGGTCCGATGCACCCATCAATACCGGCAGCTCGACCTCCATAGGCACCGCATACTGCTTGCCGTCCCGCAGATAGGATTCCATCACCGCCTCCATATAATGTTCACCGGTGCCGCTCAGCGTCTCCGACAGATCCGCCAGAACTCCCTTTTCCACATAAGTATCATAATCCAGTCCGTCCAGCAGCAGCACATCCGGGCCGCTGCCCGCCGCCAGCTGCGTACTCAGAGCCTTCATGACGTCCTCCCGGGTCATTCCCGTATCTTCACTCAAGGGGTGCTCATAGCTGATATACAGATCCGGGTATTTCTGACTAAAGGCGCTGATAATCATCTGGATATCCGTATCCTCATAAAGCCCATAGATCCGCAGCCTATTGTCCGGCACTGCAGCCGCCTGCGCATCATACGTATACTGCTTCAGCCCTCCTCCGCTGTAAAGCACCCAGAATACCTCACCGTTATACAGCATATTCACAAAGCCCATGGAGGGATTGCTCATACTGCACAGGGAACCGTCAATAATCTGTTCCATAACGCTGCCGTAAAGAGTATGCCGGTAGAGCCCCTGATCCGTCAGCACATACAGGCTTTCCTCCTCCGCCCCGGACTGATACAGCAGGTACGGCCTGCTGCCCACATCGCCGTAGGTTCCCAGCCAGGGTGCCAAAAATGTGCTGAGCACCGTATCCTGCTGGGCCATTTTTTCCTCCTCCAGATCATACAGCAGCAGCTCCTCCCCCTGGATCATCAGGTATTTTCCGCAGACACTCAGATAGTAGCAGGGACTGCTGATCTCCGCCAGCACCTCCAGACTGCCGTCCTGGCTGTTCACCCGCCAAATGTGGGAATCGCCGCCCAGATAAAAGGTTCCCTCCCCATCGCAGGCAGCGTCGGATATACTCTCCTCCTGGGACAGACCATCCAGCTGCAGGGGAAGCCTACTGCCGTCCGCCCGATACAGCACATCCCGCCAAACACAGTTTTCATAAGAAATATTTCCCTCCTCATCTGCAGGAAACTCCAGATATTCCGCAACGATATCCCCGGCGCTGTTCTGCCGAAAACATATGACCGTACCCTTTTCCAGAGCATCCTGCAGCTCGGCCGGCGCCTGACTGACCAGCTGCCAGCTCCGGCCCTGATCCGCCGAACGATACAGACTGCCGTCCGCCGAGACCATCTCCAGCCCCTTCTCATCCATCCACAGATCCCGTGCATACTGCAGTTCCTCCGGCAGTTCCGCCGAGGACTCCATATAGCGCCCCAGCACCTGCTGTCCATCCCCGGCATCTGCTCCGTCCCGGGAACTGCTCCCGCCTCCTTCCGCAGCGCTGTCAGCTCCGGAGTTTCCCCCGACTTCTTCCGCCGGCCCGTTTCCGGCTCCCTCCCCGGCGCCGCCTGCACCGCAGCCCGCAAGCAGCATAGCTGCCGTCAGCCCCAGCGCTGTTCCCCGCAGCAGCATTGATCTCCTTCTCTGTCCCCCGTCTTTATCTTTCCAAAACTTTTTCTGCATTGCCTTTTCATTCCTTTCCCGACAACGTGCTGCCGTGTATACCGCCGGCACAGCCCTGCCGTCCTTACTGCTCTCAGTATAGCAGGACTTTCTCTAAGCAGCCTCTAAACAGCCTTTATTTTTTCTCTAAAGCTACGGCTCTATAACAGTTCACGACGGCTTTCCATCCGCCGCCTCTAAAGCGGCTCATTTTTACCGGAAAGGCGTTTTCATAAAATATTAAAGATTTCTTAGAGAAAACTATGATAGAATCGATATCATAAAAAGAATCCGGGAAAGGATGGATGCGAAATGCGCATTTTGCTGATAGAAGATGATCCAAAGCTGAATGAAGCCCTGTGCTGCGCCCTGCGCCGGGAGGGCTATGAGGTGGATGCCTGCTTAAACGGCCAGGACGGCCTTTACTATATGGAGACCGGCACTGCCGATTTGGTACTGCTGGACCGGATGCTGCCGGGATTATCCGGCACGGAGCTCCTCCGGCGGCGGCGCAGTGCAGGGGATACCACGCCGGTACTGCTGCTGACCGCCATGGGGACTCTGTCCGACCGGGTGGAGGGATTGGATCTGGGCGCCGATGATTATCTGGTCAAACCCTTTGCCATGGAGGAGCTGATGGCCAGAATCCGCAGTCTCTCCCGCAGAGGTCCGGGCTTTCACATGTCCAGCGATGAGCTGTCCTGGGGCGATCTGACCCTGGAAGAAGCCTCCTGCCTCCTCTCAGGTCCCGGTGGAGCATGCACACTCTCCCGCAGGGAATGCGGACTGCTGGCTGCCCTGCTTCGCCATCCGGGGCGTACCCTGGGCCGCAGCCAGCTGCTTTTAAGCGTCTGGGGCCCGGACACCGAGGTAGAGGACGGCAATCTGGACAATTACATCTTCTTCCTGCGCCGGCGGCTGCGTGCCCTATCCTCCCGCACCGTCATCCGAACAGTCCGGGGAGTGGGCTACCGGCTGGAGGAGGAAGAAGCATGAAATCTTCCCGCTATCCTTCCCTGTTTCGAACCATACACCGCCGCCTGACATTGCTGTGCGCCGCCACTACCGCCGCTATCCTGTGCCTGTTCTCCTGCCTCTATCTCTATCTGGCGGAAAAAACGCTGCAGGAGAGCCAATACAGCACATTTTCACAGGATATGACGAATCTCACCAGCAGTCTGAAGCAGCAGACCGTCATCACCCATGCTTATTTAAACAGTCTGGAGCAGAACAGCAATTACCAGATCTATCTCTGGGATCAGGAGGTGCCCTTTCTCTTTAATCAGATCCGGGGGCATACGCTGTCGGCAAAAGAACTGGATATCCTGCTGGCACATCTGCCCGCAGCAGGCAGCACCGCCGTTGATGAAGCGCCCGCCGTTGATACCCTGGTTTCCGATACGCAGTGTACTCCCTTATCTTTCGGAGATGACTGGACAATCCTGCGCTTTCAGACCGCTCAAGGTCCGGAATACCAGGTATATCTGGCCCGCCTGCACATCGGTCAGCTCTCCGCCGCCCAGCAGCTGGCGGATGCCCGAACCCCCGGCGTAACCTTGGTGGTGGCTGCCTCTCTTCAGGACATGCAGAAGCAGCGGCTCCGGCAGCGGCTGTATTTCCTGCTGCTGGATCTGGCAGGAATTCTGCTGCTGACGGGCTTTGCCGCATTTTTTACACATAAAATGCTGGGGCCCCTTCAGGAAAACCACCAGCGGCAGATCCGATTTATCGCAGACGCTTCCCACGAGCTGCGCACTCCTCTGGCTGTGATCCGGGCCTGTCTCAGCGCCAAGCCACCGGCCTATGAACAGACCATTGACCGGGAATGCGACCGCATGGGACACCTCATCGAGGATCTGCTGACCTTAAGCCATCTGGAGCAGAGTCCGCAGCTTCAGCAGCAGGATGTGGATCTGGACACTCTGCTGCTGACGGTTTACGAACAGACAGAGGTGCTGGCGGCCCGAAAGGGAATCCGCCTTACGCTTCAGCTCCCCCGGGAATCCCTGCCCCATATCGATGGGGATCCCAACAGACTGGAACAGCTGGTCACTATCCTGCTGCAGAATGCCCTCAGCTATACCCCTGCCGGAGGATGGGTGGCTCTGGATGCCAGTGCCTCCGCCGCTGTACAGATCAAGGTCTCGGACAATGGTCCCGGTATCTCCGATGCGGACAAAGCCCATATCTTCGAGCGTTTCTACCGGGCCGAGCGCTCTCACACGGACCGCTCCCACTTTGGTCTGGGACTGTGTATTGCACAGGAAATTGCCCTGGCCCATGGCGGAAGCCTTACCGTCATGGATACCGACGGAGGCGGCGCAACCTTCTGCATTACCTTACCCTATGACAGAAAATCCCACAGAGCCTGATGGCTCTGTGGGGTTCACACTTTTCCCGATATTTCCTGTAATCACAGACGTCCTCTCGGAATAAGATTCCGGAAATCCCTCCATTAAATTTAGAATCTAAATAAGCTTTAATTCATCAAAAATAGTGATAAGCCATTGGGTCATTCGCTTATTTGTC